>NZ_JBHXEN010000043.1:0-74940 GCF_042724695.1 Streptomyces sp. NPDC127068
CGGCTGCTTCTTTTGTTTATATGAGACTGGTCCCTGGTCTGGGGGGTGCCCTTCTCGGTTGTGCACAAGTGGGGGGGGGGCGATCGCCGCCACCACCTACTCAACAACCTCAATCATGATCGAGGTCAAGCCCGTCGAACACCTTGAGCGGGAGGGCCTGTTCGCAACCGAACTGTGGGGGAGCGCCACGTGTAGACGTTGATGGTGACGGAGCGGTGGCCGTTCTCCGTGGCGACGGCTTCGCTGCCGCCATCCGCGGCCCCGCCGCTGTGGCCGTAGACCGTGGTGCCGCAACTGGACGAGATCGTCCAGCGCCCGCTGGGTCGCCTCGTACCGCGCACCCGGACCGGGACCCGTGCCCGGCCCGGCCTGAGCGGGGACGGCGAGGACGCCCGCGGCGATAGGCTGCCGCCTTCGTCGGAGCGCTGGGCCTCTCGACGCTGAACGCGCCGGCCGCCCGGGCCGCGGACACCGGCATCACCGTGTCAAGAAGGCCACCACCAGCCGCGCCGGAGCGTTGAAGGCCAAGGTCACCGCCTCGGCCGACGGCTACTACCGGTGGGTGTACGGCGGCAACTCCGCGACCGGCGCCGCCACCAGCACGGCCGACCACGTCGACGTGCGCTGACACATCCGAGGCGGAGGGCGGGCTCGCCCGCGGCGATCAGGAGCGGGCGGGCCCCTCTGCTCGCGGGGCCGGGGCAGGCGCAACGGTCCGGGCCGAAGCGGTCAGCGCGGGCGTCCCGGCTAGTTCGGGTCGCGGTTGAACTGCGCCGTCGACCAGCGGTATCCGATCGCGATCAGGCCGACGCACCAGGCGATCGCGATCCAGCCGTTGTGGCCGATCTCGGTGCCGAGGAGCAGGCCGCGGAGGGTCTCGATGGCGGGGGTGAAGGGTTGGTACTCGGCGATCGGTTGGAACCAGCCCGGCATCGTGCCGGCCGGGATGAACGCACTGGAGACGAGCGGTAGGAGGATCAACGGCATGGCCGTGTTGCCGGCCGCCTCGGGGTTCGGACTGGCCGCGCCCATCCCGACCGCGACCCAGGTGAGGGCCAGGGCGAACAGCGTGATCAGCCCGAACGCCGCGATCCACTCCAGGGCCGTGGCGTCCGTGGACCGGAAGCCCATCGCCATCCCGACCGCACCGACGAGGACCACGCTCATCACGCACTGCAACACCCCGCCGAGGACATGGCCGACGAGCAGGGAGCCCCGGTAGATCGCCATCGTGCGGAAGCGGGCGGTGAGGCCCTGGGTCATGTCGACGCAGACGGACACGGCCGCCCCGATCACGGTGCTGCCGACGGTCATCAGCAGCAGGCCGGGGACGATGTAGGCGATGTAGTCGGAGCGGTTCGCATTGCCGCCACCGATGCCGGCGCTCATCACGTCACCGAAGATGTAGACGAAGAGCAGCAGCATCATGATCGGCGTGAGCAGCAGGTTCAGGGTCCCCGACGGGTAACGCCAGGCGTGCAGGAGGTTGCGGCGCAGCATGGTCGTCGAGTCGCGTACGGCGAGGGACAGGGCGCTCATCGAACGTTCTCCTTCGGCTGGTGGGGGACACGGGCGGGTCCGGTCAGAGCGAAGAACACGTCGTCGAGGTCGGGGGTGTGAACGGTCAGTTCGTCCGCCTCGATGCCGGCGGAGTCGAGCCAGTCGAGGAGGGACCGCAGTTCGCGCTGACTGCCGTCGCTGGGGATGGTCAGCGACAGCGCCTCGTCGTTGCGGGTGATCTCGCGCAGGGCGTCAGCGGCGGACTGGTACGCGGCCGGGTCGGTGAAGCGGAGCCGGACGTGCCCGCCAGGGACGAGGCGCTTGAGTTCCTCGGCGGTGCCCTCGGCGACGATCTTGCCGTCGTTCAACACGGCGATGCGGTCGGCGAGTTCGTCGGCCTCGTCCAGGTACTGGGTGGTGAGGAGTACGGTCACCCCCTCGGCGACGAGGCCGCGGATGATGTTCCACATGTTGTGGCGGGAGCGCGGGTCGAGCCCGGTCGTCGGCTCGTCGAGGAAGATGATCCGGGGGCTGCCGACCAGCGTCATCGCGAGGTCGAGCCGTCGCTTCATGCCGCCGGAGTAGGTCGAGGCGGGCTTCTTCGCGGCCTTCGCCAGGTCGAAGCGCTCCAGGAGTTCGGCGCTGACCCGCCGGCCCTCGTTCTTGGACAGGTGGTGCAGGTCCGCCATGAGGAGCATGTTCTCCTCGCCGGTGATCAGGCCGTCGACGGCGGAGAACTGCCCGGTGACACCGACCGCGGCACGGACCGACTGCGGGTCGGCGCTCAGGTCGTGCCCGCCGACCCGCAGGTCACCGGCGTCGGCGCTGATGAGAGTGGAGAGGATCTTCACGGCGGTGGTCTTGCCGGCGCCGTTCGGGCCGAGCAGCGCGAACACCGATCCGGCCGGGATGTGCAGATCGATGCCGTCGAGGACGAGCTTCTCGCCGTACGACTTGCGGAGCCCGACGGCGGAGACCGCGATCGGCGACGGATGACCGTCACCCTGCCCGGATGTGGGCATGACAGATGAGGGCATGGTGCATTCCTTTCGGAGGGTGGGGCGCGGGGGGGTGGAAGGTGATGCGCCCGGACGTCCGGCTCCCGCTCCCTTGGGTCTGTCGATATGTGAGGGAGGTGTGGCTGCCGGGGAGGGCATGCGGGTCGATCCTCGGCAACCGGTACTGCGTAGCGCCGAGTACCACTACACCGTACCACCGAGTAGTGGAGGTGTCAGCACGGCAGCCCCGCCTTCTTCGGGGCCGAAGCGTCCACTGCCGCAAGAAGCTGGACGGGACGGCGAAGTCCTCGGTGGCCGGAGCGGGTTGGGCGGTGGTCGCCGGAGGCCACCCCCGGGATGCCGTCAATTCCTCGGCGGGCCACCGGTGCGGGCCCCGCCACCTGGCCTGGATTCCCCCTCGGTCGTTACCGGACCGCGCGCGAGTGGCATGACGGCAGTCGGCGCGCCCGTGTGACCGGGCACGTGGCGGCGTCCTCCCGTTCGCCTTCCCCGTGCGGTCGTACGGTCGCCCCGGCTTCCTCCGGTGGCCGCACGACGAAACGGCTCCCATCGCCCCGTGCCGCTCGCCCGGCCCCGGTGGCTGTCCTTCCCGTCGGAAGGTCCTCGCCATGTCTCCAGCCACCCGTCAGCGCGAGGCGTCGGGCGGCGGAGCGGCACGGCGTGTTCGCGAGCGACGGGGTGGCGACGAGGATGCCGGGGACCGCGGCCGGCAGCGCGCCCGTCGAAGGGGGGCCACGGGGAGTGACGGCAACTGGCGGGCCGGAACTCCGTAGCGGCCCGTTCGCCCGTCATTCCTCACCGGTCCGCAATTCCCGCCACAGGCAGTAGTCGTCGTGCAGCCCGCTACGGTTCCCGGGCGGTGCGTTTTCGTGTGACGGAACAGGACGGGCCGAGGGCCGGACCGGGTGCGCAGACGGGGATTCGGCACGGTTCGTTCCGTGCTCAAGTACGGGCTTCGCAGGAGTGTTTGTGCAGGTCAGAATGTGAACAGGGCTGATGCGGAAGGTGGCTGACGTATCGTATCGGGGCGGCGTGGAGGCCGACCGGCCAGCTGCCGCGGCTTGGGACACCATGTCGCCGGCACCGCTGCCGCCTTGGCCGTGATCACTCTCGGTAGCGAAGAATCCTTTCCCTGGCGACCCGCGCGAAACCCCTTGCTATTGGTATGTACCAATGCGATCCTCGGTGCAGATCACCGTCCCAACACCCCACGTATGGGCCGGTGTTGTCATGACCCTCCCGACGTCCCCTACACGTACGAGAGTGAGCGACTATGTCTGCCACCCGCCGCCGCCTCGCCGCCGCCTCGGTGGTTGTGTCCGCCGCGACATTCGTCTCCCTGGCGCCCTCACCCGCCAGCGCGCACGGCTCCGTCTTCGGCCCGGTCAGCAGGGTGAGTGCCTGCTTCGCCGAAGGCCCGGAGACGCCGAAGTCCAAGGTCTGCAAGGACCTCCTCGCCGACTCGGGTTCCCAGCCGCTCTATGACTGGAACGAGGTGAACATCGCCAATGCGAACGGGAAGCACCAGGAGATCATTCCCGACGGGAAGCTCTGTTCCGCCAACCGTGTGAAGTACCGCGCCCTGGACTGGGCCCGCACCGACTGGCCCGCCACGGCGGTGAACGCGGGTTCCTACAACTTCAACGTGCGGATCACCGCGGCGCACCTGGGCACGATGACGATGTACATCACCAAGCAGGGCTTCGACCCGACGAAGCCGCTGAAGTGGTCGGACCTGGACCCGACCCCGGTGGGCAAGTACGCCACGCCGCGCGCCAGCGACAACGGCTACTACAAGTTCACCGGCGCCCTCCCCGCCCGTACGGGCCGTCACATCGTCTACAAGGTCTGGCAGCGCCACGACAGCCCCGAGGCGTTCTACGGATGCTCGGACGTCGTCTACGGCGGCGGGGGCTCGTCCGCGGCCAAGGCTCCGAACGAGGCGAAGATCGACGCGGGCGCTTCGCGTTCGACCGTCAGCCACGCGGGCCACGGCGGGGACGAGCAGGCCCCCGCACCGGTCTCCGCCGAAGCGCAGTCCACCGGCTCCCCGATGGCCGGAGCCCTGGCCTGGGGTGCGGGCGCCGTCATGTTCGCGGGGGGCGCCCTGTACTTCGGCCGCGGTCGCCGCCAGACGAACTGACCCGGCTTCCCGACGGGGTGACACCACCACGAACGCTCCCCTGAGGACGTCGTGGTAGCGCGGACCCGTTCCGCCACGGCCTTCGTCTTGGTCCCGTGCTTCAGAGGTCGAAGCACGGGACCGGGCGGAGGCCGTGTTCGCGTCCCCGGGCTGCCGCTCCTCCGGTGAACCCCCTTCGCGGACCTCAACCGGACGGACGGGTCGGCGACCACACCCCGAACCACTGCTCGGCGCCGTACTCCTCGAACCGGTCCACCTCGGTGAAGCCCAGCTTCTCCGCGAGACGCACCGAGCGGCTGTTGGCGGTCTGGGTGCAGAGCACCACCGGCTCGCCGGGCAGCGCGTCGGCGAACCAACCGAGCGCTGCCGTGCACGCCTCGGCCGCGTACCCGCGTCCCCATGCTTGCGGCAGGAGCAGGTAACCGAGCTCGGCCTCCTCCGCACCGGGAAGGACGTGACCCGGACGCCCGCGGTCACGTCGGTCGAGCGAGACCGTGCCGATCATCGTGCCGTCGCATTCGATCACGAAGACGCCAGGGCGGCGCCCAGGTACGTCGGGCACCGTCCGTTCGAGTTCGTCGCGCGGTCGGGGGCCACCGAGGTAGGTGCGCACCTCCGGCGATGCGAACAGCTCGATGAACGTCGCACGGTCCCGGGCCGCGGACCGGCGGAGCACGAGTCGCTCGGTCTTCATCGGGGCGGGTGGCCAGGCGACGGGTCCGAGCTCGGTCATGGTGGGCAACCTAGCGCACGGCCACCGGGCGGCACCCGGCCGCGGACCGGCCGTCGGGTCGGGGCAGGTGAGGAGCGCCGCAGGCGTGACCCCGTCACCGCGTACCTTTGCTGTCCGCCGACCCACCCGCCCGAGAGGACCCCACACCCGATGTCCCTATGGCCTTCGATCGTTGCCGTACTCGGTACCCTCGCCGGTGCGCTGACCGCCGGACTCCTCCAGCACCGTTCGGCACGCACCGCACGCATCGAGGAGCGCGCCGACAGCCACCGTCAGGACCAGCTCGGCGCCGTCACCGACTTCGCGGCCGCCCTGGACGCGCACCGCTCGGCGATGTTCCACCGGGAGCGTCTCGCCCTGACCGAGGCGGGCGCCGAGCACGAACTGGAGGCTCAGACGAGGTCCCACGACACCCGGGCGGCGATCACCGCACCCCACATCCGCCTTCAGGTCCTGGTCCCGGAACTGGCCGGACCCGCCCAGCAGGCCGCAGACGCCACGTACGCGGTGCGCAAGGCCGTCGACCGGACCGAGCTGGACGGCCGGCGGCATGCGGCCAAGGAAGCATCCGCCGCCTTCATCGCCACGGCCGCCGCGCTGTTGAGCCCCGACGACCGCTGACCCGCTCGGACCTGGTCGCCGCCGGGTGCCCGGCAGCGCTGGATCAGGCGGCGCCGACCCTGACGGTGAGCGGCCGGCCCCCCCCGCGGCGCAGCGCGTCGAGGAAGAGGGCTCGCGCGGGCCCGTGCTCCGGGCGGCGGCGCGCAGCCCCTCGTCACCGGTTCCCCGTGCCACGCGATGCGGTCGACGGCCTCGGCCGTCCGGGCGTCCACGGGCAGTTCGAGCGTCTCGCGGAGCAGCCTGAGCCGGTGCCCCGTCGGGTGGTCCAGCCGCAGGACGCCGCGTCGTGGCACCACATGGCGGTGCAGCCGGCCGGTGAAGTCGGGCCCGGCGACGGGGGCGAGTTCGCCGGTGAGCCGCTCCAGGTTCTCCAGGGACGGCGCCCGCCACAGGTCGAAGGCCTGTTCGTCCGCGACCTCGTTCCAGCTTGGGTCCTGCTGGCACTGGTGGCCGTGCTGCTGTGGCTTCCCCAGGTGCAGTGGGCCCCGCAGCGTGCTCCGCAGACGAACCGCGGACACCGGTTGCCCTGGGGCTCCGGGCTCGCCCCGGCGGTCACGGCGTTCACGGGGCTCCAGGCCGTCGCGCTGCCGACGAGCCTGGCGGTGCCCGGTGCGCTGTCGGCGATGGCGCAGTCGATCGGCCATCTGCTGGCCGCCGTCGGGCCGGTGCTCTTCGGGCTGCTGCACACCGTCAGTTCCGGCTGGCGCGCCGCTCGCCCTGGTGTGCCTCGCTGCCGTCGCCCAGACGGTGGTGGCGCTGGTCGCCGGCCGCGGTGCGGTCCGCCGCCGGCCGGGTCCCGCCGGTGCCGGGGCGCACTTCCTCGCCCGGGTGACGGGACGGGGCGTACATCGAGAGGTGTACGACCTCGACGCCCCGGCGTCGGAGCGCGTCCGTGGACCCGTATGACGAAGAGCACGTCCGCGCCGAGCTCAACCGCGCGCCCCCGGTCGCGTACGAATACGGCTTCGGGGAGGGCCGGCCGACGATTCCGCCGGTCCGTCCGCATTGCCGGCAGTGCACGTCGGATTCCCCTGCCGGCGTCGGGGCGCTTCGCCGTCCGGGGCGAGGCGGGCGCACCGCCCGCGTCGGCCGCAGGCGGGTGGTCGGGCGAGGTCGCGCGTCGAGCGGTCGACCAGGTCACCGTGGTGGACGGCCGTGTCGTACCGGAGGGTGAACCGGGCTCCTCGGGCTGGGCGCGGGCGGCGGCGGTGGCGGCCGGGAGCGGTCCGCTCGCCATGAGCCGGATCCGTGCGCGTCGGCCGTCCACACCTGCCCCCGCACGGGTCGTTCACGGGCTATTCCCATTACCCGTAGCGAGATATGACGGGCAGTCATATATCACGGAGTCATGAAGGGCACGGCTCGCCTTGCGCATGTCGACGTCTCTGATTAGGTTAGCCTTACTTTAGTGAACGAGGGGGGGATACATGCTTGCCCGGAACGGGGGGAAAGCGGGCTCGACCGCGCTGGTCACCGGAGCGTTCAGCGGAATTGACGCCGTCGTCGCCCATGACGCGGACGACCCGGCGGACACCGTGAAACGCCCCGACGGCCGGGCCGTCCCCTTCACCACCGACACGGCAGGCAGACGGCCGGTGTCACGGTGCGAGGCCACCGAAAGAGAGCCGACCGACAACTCCTCCTTATACAACCGGTGTTGTCGACGTCCGCTGCGAACCGGTCCGCCGACCGGCTCCGTACGGGCGGGCACGTCCCGGCTCGACCGACACCCCGATGCGGCGACCACCGCAGCCGGACGAGAACGACCTCGCGCGGGTGAGCGCGGGAACCCCGAACAGTTCCTGGTGGGCATCACGCTCGGCTGCGACGCCGAGCCGGCCGGCATCACTGACGCCGCCGCGCCGCTGCCGGCTTCCGGCCGGACCCGGTGCACCACCCCGCAGAACGTGTTCGTCGACGGCGGCGCGACCCCGCGCGCCTGAGGAAGGAATCGCTGACGTGTCCATATCCGCGCTGGTGCGCCCGAGTCCCGTGTACCGGGCGGCCGACCTGCTGGCCGCCTACCTGCCCGGCTCGCTGTTCTTCTCCTCGTCCCGGGGAACACTGCTCGCCGACGGCGTACACGCCCGGGTCCGGGCCGAGGACGGGTCGCAAGCACGTGCCGCGGCCCAGGCGCTCGACGCGGCCGCCGCCGCGGGAGTGGTCGACCCCATCGTCGCCGGGGCGGTCGGATTCCGCCCGTCGGCCACGACCGGCCTTGTGGTGCCCTCCGTGGTGCGGCGCGCCGAAGCCCCCGCAGGCGTACGCGCCCCGGATGCGGAGTCCGGCACCTCGTGGACGGTCACGCCGCGTCCCGAGGGTGCGCGCTACGCCGACGGAGTGCGTCGTGCACTGGAGTTGATAGACCGCGGTGACCTGGACAAGGTCGTCCTGGCCCGTTCCCTGGAGCTGACCGCGGACGCCCCGGTGTGGGTGCCCGCGCTACTCGCCCGACTGGTACGGGCGGACCCGGCCGCGTACGGATTCGCCGTCGACGTCACCGCGCCCGGCGACCCCGCCCCGCGCACCCTGGTCGGGGCCAGCCCCGAACTGCTGGTGTCCCGCCGCGGCACGACCGTGGTGGCCAATCCGCTGGCCGGCTCGGCCCCCCGCTCGGGCGACGAGGCGGTGGACCGCGAACGGATCGCCCGACTCCGTGCATCGACCAAGGACTTGGGCGAACACGCCCACACCGCCGCACAGGTGGCCGAGGTCCTCGGGCGGTTCTGCGTGGACCTGGACGTTCCCGCGGAGCCCGAGGTGATCGGCACGCCGACCATGTGGCACCTCTCCACGCGGATCAGCGGACGGCTGGCCGATCCGACCGACCCGGCCAGCTCGGCACTGGGGTTGGCCGAGGCACTGCACCCGACCCCCGCCGTGTGCGGGGTGCCCGGGGCCGGAGCCCTCGCCGCCATCGCGGACCTGGAGCCGGAGGACCGCGGCTACTACGCCGGGATGGTCGGCTGGACGGGACACGACGGCGACGGCGAGTGGGCCGTGACGATCCGCAGCGCCGAGGTCTGGGACCGGACGGTGCGCCTGTTCGCCGGGGCCGGGATCGTCGCCGGCTCGGACCCCGCCGCCGAACTGGCCGAAACGGGCGCCAAATTCGGCACGCTGCTGCGTGCGCTCGGACTGGAGGACGCGGCATGACCGTGGACCACGTGGCCTGGCCGCCGGAGGTCGCCGCGCGCTACCGGGCCGCCGGCCACTGGCGCGGGCAGACCTTCGGGGCGCTGCTCTCCTCGCTCGCCACCGAGCACGCCGGCCGGACCGCCGTCGTGGGCGGGGACAGCCGGTGGACCTTCGCCGAACTGGACCAGCGGGCCCACCGGATCGCGGCCGGTCTGATCGACACCGGACTGGCGCCCGGCGACCGGGTCGTCCTCCAACTGCCCAACATCCCCGAGTTCCTGCCGGTGGTGTTCGGGATGTGGCGCGCGGGCGTACTGCCGGTGTTCGCGCTGCCCGCGCACCGCCGCAGCGAACTGCTGCACTTCGCGACGCACAGCGAAGCCGCCGCGATCATCACCGTCGGCGAACACGAGCGCCACGACCACGCCGCGACCGCCCGCACCGTCGCCTCCCAAGTGGACTCCGTACGCCAGGTGTGGGTGCTCGGATCGGACGAGTTCACCGACCTCGCGGCAACGGCGCCGCGCGAGCTGCCCGACCCCGACCCGGAGGGCGTCGCGTTCCTCCAACTGTCCGGTGGGAGCACGGGATTGTCGAAGCTGATCCCGCGCACCCACGACGACTACCTCTACAGCGTCCGCGAGAGCGCCCGGATCTGCGCCCTGCGTCCCGACAGCGTCTACCTGGCCACGCTGCCCGTGGCGCACAACTTCCCGCTCAGCTCGCCGGGCGTGCTGGGCGCGCTGTACGCGGGCGCCGCCACGGTCATGGCGCCGCGACCGGACGCCGACACCGCGTTCCGACTGATCGAGGCCGAAGGGGTCACGATCACCGGGGTGGTGCCGCCGTTGGCCGCCGCCTGGGTGCAGGCCGCGGCCCGCACCGACCGGGACCTGTCCTCCCTCGAAGTGCTGCTGGTCGGCGGGGCCAAGTGCGGGCGCGAACTCGCCGAACGGATCGGCCCCGCCCTGGACTGCCAGCTCCAACAGGTGTTCGGCATGGCCGAAGGGCTGGTCTGCTACACGCGGTTGGACGACCCCGAGGAGGTCGTGCTGGGCACCCAGGGCAGCCCCATCTCCGACGACGACGAGATCCGCGTCGTCGACCTGCACACCGACGTCGACGTGGCGCCCGGCGAGACCGGGGCCCTGCTCACCCGCGGCCCCTACACGATCCGCGGCTACTACCGGGCCGCCGAGCACAACGCCACGGCGTTCACCGCGGACGGCTTCTACCGCACCGGTGACCTGGTCCGGCGCAGCCCCTCGGGACAACTGGAAGTCGTGGGGCGGGCCAAGGAGCAGATCAACCGGGGCGGGGAGAAGGTCGCGGCCGAGGAGGTCGAGGACCATCTGATGGCCCACCCGAGCGTGCTCGACGCGGCCGTGGTCGCCGTGCCCGACCCCTACCTCGGCGAGCGGATCTGCGCCTACGTCGTGCCCGCCACGGACGTCGTGCCCACCGGGCTGGAACTGCGCACCTTCGTCCGCGAACGCGGGATCGCCGCGTACAAGGTGCCCGATCTGGTCCAGGTCGTCGAGCAGTTCCCGGTGACCGGCGTCGGCAAGACCAGCAAGCGTGAGCTGCGGGCGGCGCTGGCCGCCCTCGCGCGGAAGGAGTGAGGAGCGTGCCCCTGTCCGAGACCCGGCCGTCCGCGCTGCCCCTGACGGCCGATTGCGCCTCCGCCCCGCCCGCCCCGTCCACTCCGTCTGCGTCGACCGCACCGATTCCCGCAGGAGCCACCCGATGAACCAGCCCCTGTCACCCGAGCGGGTCCGCGCCGACGTCGCGGAGCTGCTCGGGTGCGACCCCGCCGAGATCGCACCCGAGGAAGACCTCGTCAACTACGGCCTGGACTCGATGCGGATCATGGTCCTGGTGGAGCGCTGGCGCGATGCCGGGGCGACCACCCTGGAGTTCCCCGACCTGGCCGAGCGCGCCGAACTGGGCCACTGGACGGCGCTCCTGACCGGCGGCCCGGCATGACCCGGGTCGACCACCGGCACCGCCACCTGGAACGGATCGCCGAGGTCCGGGCGGGCCGCGAAGCCGAGAAGGTGGGCTATCCGATCCGGGTCCGGGAGATCGAGGTCCTGCGCACCACGATGGTCGGCACCGGCCTGCTGCGCGTGACCCTGGGCGGAGCGGGCGCCGAGGGCTTCGAAGCCCACGCACCGGACGAACACGTCAAACTGATCTTCCCGGAGGCGGACGGCTCGCTCCGACTGCCCGAAACGAACGGGATGATGCTGAAGTGGCCGCGCCCGGCGCCCACCTCGCGCGAGTACACGGTGCGCCGCTTCGACCCGTCCACGGGCGAGATCGACATCGACATCGCCCCGCACGAACACGGCCTCGCCTCCGACTGGGCGTGCGCGGTCGAGCCGGGTGCCCTCGTGTACGTCGCGGGACCGCCCGGCGGACTGATCGTTCCGCACTCCTACGACCGCTACCTGCTCGCCGGCGACATCACGGCACTGCCCGCCATCGCCCGCTGGCTGGAAGAACTGCCCCGCACCGCACGCGGCTGGGCGTTCATCGAAGTCACCGACCCCGGCGAGGAGATCGAACTGTCCGCGCCCGAAGGGATCGACGTCCACTGGCTGCACCGGGGCGACCGTCCCGCGGGCACCGGCGACGCGCTGGAGCGGGCCGTGACCGCGGTGACCGTGCCCGAGGGCGAGCGCGTGTACCTGTGGGCGGCGGGAGAAGCGGGGCAGGTCAAACCACTGCGCCGCTGGGCCCGGGACACCTTGCAGTTGGCGAAGGCCGACCACGACATCACCGGCTACTGGAAACGCGGCGTCGCCGACTTCGACGACGACCACTGACCTCCGGCACACCGGCCGGACGCACCGGCACGGGCCGCACGGCCCCACCCGGTCGTCCCCTCAACGACGCCTCACACGGGGCGAGTTCCACCTCATCTCAAGGAGTTATGCATGTTCGTGCGCAGATCGTCGGGTCTGGCCGGTGCCTTGGCCCTGAGCCTGGCCCTCACCGGATGCGGCTCGTCCGATGACGAGAAGGGTTCGGACGCGAAGGACAAGACCCGGGTCTTCGCCGCCGACAACGGCAAGATCACCATCCCGGCGGACCCGAAGCGCGTCGTGGCCACCGGCTACGCCGTACCCGTCCTGATCGAGGCCGGCGCACCGCTGGTCGGGATCTCGTCGTGGAAGCGCGGCGAACCGATGATGAACGAGAAGGACCTGGCCGCCTACAAGAAGCTCACCAAGGTGGCCGGCGAGCAGGCCGCCGAGACCAACTACGAGGCCATCGCCGAGGCCGACCCCGACCTGATCGTCATCGGCGTGCCCGCCCCGGTGCTCGGCGACATCGACGTCAAGCGGCTGGAGTCCATCGCCCCGGTCGTCGCGATCGGCCCGACCGTGCCCTCCGCCTGGCGCGAACTGTCCCACAAGCAGGCCGACGCCGCCGGAGCGCTCAAGCAGTTCGACAGCGTGAAGGCCACCTACGAGGCCAAGGCCAGCGAGCTCGCCAAGAAGTACGAGTCGGTGCTGCCCAAGCTCAAGCTGGGCCACGTCGGCGCCTACGGCGAGGTCGCCAAGGGCAACTTCCACCGCGAGTTCGGCCGCTCCTGGGGCTCCAACATCGCGGAGGACGTCGGCGCGAAGTACTACGGCAAGGTCAAGAAGGCCGGCCCCGGTTCGCAGTCGGTCAGCGAGTACCCGTCCATCGAGGAACTCCCCGAGTCGCTCGGTGAGGCCGACGCCATCACCTACTCGGTCCAGGCCGACGGCAGCGTCCCCGAGCCCGTGAAGTACGTCATGGACTCGAAGCTGTGGAAGAACCTGCCCGCGGTGAAGGCCGGCAAGACCTTCGCGTTCCGCTACACCGAGGCCGCGACCTACGGCCAGGGTGTGCAGACCCTGGACGCGATCGACAAGGCGTTCGCGCCGCTGCTGGACCAGTGACCGTCGCAGGCCACGCGTCACGGCAGGAGGGAACCAAGCGGGCCGTGCCGCAGGTCGGCATCCTCGTCGGCGGACTGGTGCTGCTGCTGGCGATCGCCGTGCTCAGCATCGGCGTCGGCGCCCGCTCGGTCCCGCCCGCCGAGGTCGTCCGGGCCCTGGTGGACTTCCGGGGCACCGACGACCACGTGATCGTCCGGGACGTCCGGGCACCCCGCGCGCTGCTCGCCGTCGCGGTGGGCGCCGCGCTGGCGGTGGCCGGCGCCCTGATCCAGACGCTGGCCCGCAACCCACTCGCCGAGCCCGGCATCCTCGGGGTCACCGCCGGCGCCGGATTCGCCATCACCCTCGGCTCGGCCCTCGGCTGGGCCGGGGGGCAGGCCGGCGAGCTGGGCTTCGCGATCATCGGTTCGGTGCTCGCGGCCCTGCTGGTCGCCGCCGTCGGCCGTCGTTCACCGCTGCGCATGGTGCTCACCGGCGTGGCGGTGACGGCGGTGCTCAGCGGTGTCGCCCTGGGCCTGCGGCTGATGCTCCCGGACGTCTTCGACGTCTACCGCTTCTGGTCCGTCGGATCGCTGGCGGCCCGCGAACAGGCACCGCTGGCCATCCCGTTGACCGCGATCGGCGCGTCCCTGGTGGGCGCGCTGCTCCTCAGCCGGTCGCTCAACGCCCTCACCCTGGGGGAGACCGTCGCCCACACCCTGGGCGCCGGAGTGAACCGGGTCCGGGGCGCCGTCCTGGTACTGATCACCGTGCTCAGCGGGGCGGCCACCGCGGTCGCCGGCCCGATCCTCTTCGTCGGGCTGATCGTGCCGCACCTGGTCCGCCGGCTCGCGGCGGGCTCGGTGCCCTGGCTGATGCTCCACACCATGGTCCTCGGACCGATCCTGCTGCTGATCGCCGACATGGGCTCCCGGGTGCTGCTGCCCACCGGCGAGGTGCCGGTGGCCATCGTCACCGCGTTCCTCGGCGGCCCCATGCTGATCTGGGCCGTGCGCCGCTACGGGGCGGGATCGCTGTGAGCGCGCTCACCGGAGTACGGGCCGAACCCCGTACCGTCGTCCTCGGCGTGGTGATGACCGTCCTGCTGCTGGGCCTCGGCCTGCTCGGACTGTGCTACGGCGCGTCCTGGTCGTCGCCCGGTGAAGTGTTCGCCGCGCTGACCGGCGCCGAGCACTCCGTGGTGATCATGGAATGGCGTCTGCCGCGGGTACTCGCCGGGCTGGTCTTCGGCGCCGCACTCGGGGTGGCCGGAGCGATCTTCCAGAACCTCACCCGCAACCCGATGGGCAGCCCCGACGTGATCGGCCTCGACGCCGGCGCGTACACCGGCGCCCTGGTCGCCATCACCGTACTGTCCGGCACCTCCGCCCAGTTGGCCGTCGGCTCGGTGACCGGCGGACTGATCGTCGCGGCCCTGATCTACCTGCTCTCGTTCGACCGGGGCTTCTCCGGACTGCGCCTGGTGGTCATCGGCATCGCCGTCAACGCGATGGTGACCGCCTTCAACTCGTGGATCGTGCTGCGCGCCGAACTCGAAGTGGCGATCGCCGCGGTCGGCTGGAGCGCCGGCTCCCTCAACGGCGTCGGCTGGGACGACCTGTGGATACCGTTCTCGGTGATCGGCGCGCTGCTGGTCGTGATGGCCGCACAGGCCCACTCCATGCACCAGGCGTCCCTCGGCGACTCCATCGCGGTCACCACCGGCGTCGGCCTCGACCGACTGCGCCTGCTGATGGTGCTGGTCGGCGTCGGCTGCACCGCGACGGTGACCGCAGTGGCCGGACCGATCGCCTTCATCGCCCTCGCCGCCCCGCAGATCGGCCGCAGGCTCGCGGGCGCCGCCGGCGTCCCGCTGCTCCCGGCCGCACTGACCGGAGCGGTGCTGCTCCAAGGCGCCGATCTGCTCGCCCAGATGCTGCTGGCGCCCGTCGCGCTGCCCGTCGGCGTGGTGAGCACCGCGATCGGCGGCTGCTACCTGATCTGGCTGCTGACCAAGGAAGTGAGGCGAGCGTGAACGCACGCCTGACCGCGCGGGAGATCACCCTGCGCTACGGAGACCGGGTGGTGTCCACACGGCTGAGCCTCGACGTCCCCGACGGCGCGTTCACCGCCATCGTGGGCCCCAACGCCTGCGGGAAATCCACCCTGTTGCGCGCGTTCGTACGACTGCTGCGCCCCCACACCGGACACGTGCAACTCGACGGCCGGGAGGTCGGCGACTACGGCAACAAGGCCCTGGCCAAACAGCTCGGCTTCCTGCCGCAGGACCCCCTCGCCCCCGAGGACATCAAGGTCAGACAGCTGGTGGGACGCGGCAGGTTCCCCCACCAATCGCTCCTGGCGGTGTGGTCGCCGAAGGACCAGGAAGCCGTCACCGAGGCGATGGCCGCCGCCGGCGTCGCCGACCTGGGCGACCGGCTCGTGCACGAGCTGTCCGGCGGTCAACGACAGCGGGTGTGGATGGCGATGGTGCTCGCCCAGCAGACCCCCTATCTGCTGCTCGACGAACCCACCTCGTTCCTCGACATCACCCACCAGTACCAACTACTCGGCCTCCTGGCCAAGTTGCGTGACGAGGGCCGCACGGTGATCGCCGTCCTGCACGACATCAACCAGGCGTGTCGGTTCGCCGACCACCTGGTGGCCATGAAGGACGGCCGGGTGGTCGCCGAGGGCGACCCCGCGGACATCGTGGACGCCGTGCTGATCAAGGACGTGTTCGACCTGCCGAGCGTCATCGTCCCCGACCCGGTGACAGCTACGCCGATGGTCGTCCCCACACTTCAAGGAGAGTAAGTTGAGCACCCCCCGCGTGCCATCGGACGGACTGCTCGCCCTGACCAGCGCCCAGTTGGGCATCTGGAACGCGCAGCGCCTCGAACCGGATTCGCCGTACTACCTGGTCGGCGACGTGGTGGAGATATCCGGCGACGAACCGGTCGACGTCGACGCGCTCGTCGAAGCGGTCCGGGCCACCACCGAGGAGGCCGAGACCCTGCGCCTGCGGGTCTACGACACCCCCGAGGCACCGCAACAGGCGGTCAGCGACGAACCGGTCGAGCCGCCCCGGGTGATCGACCTCAGCGGTCGCCCCGACCCCCTCGCCGCGGCCCACGCGTTCGTCGACGCCGAGCGGGCGCGGGTGGCCGAGGAATGCCGGGACATGGTGGACCGGCCGCTGTACGCGCGCACCGTCATCCGACTCTCCGACCGCGAGGTCTGGTACACCCAACTCGGCCACCACCTGATCTTCGACGGCTACACCGCGGCGATGCTCGCCCGCCGCACCGCCGCCCACTACACCGCCCGGGTGCGCGACACCGACCTGCCGCCTTTGACGTTCGGACGGTTCGCCGACCTCGTCGCCGCCGACCGCGCCTACCGGGTCAGCGACCGGGCCGCCGAGGACCGCGCCTACTGGGTGGAACGGTTCACCCCGCTGCCCGACCTCGGTGACGTCGACACGGCCGCCGGCCCGCCCGACCGCACCCTGACCGCCCTGGCCGTCGTCACCCCCGAGGAGACGGCCCGCCTGCGCGCCTTCGCCACCCAGGAGGGCGTCACCTGGGGCGAGGCACTGATCGCCGGGTACGCCGCCTTCCTGCACCGCGCCCTAGGCCGCACCGACGTCGTGTTCGCGCTGCCCCTGATGTGCCGCACCGGCTCCACCGAACTGCGCACCCCCGCCATGGCCGTCAACGTGCTGCCGCTGCGCGTGGCCGTCCGCAGCGGGGACGGACTGGGCGAGCTGAGCCGCCGCGTCTCCGCCGCCATGCGCGAGATGCGCGAGCACCAGCGGTACCGCGGCGAGGACCTGCCGCGCGACCTCGGCGTGCCCGGCGCCGGCGCCCTGCTGCACGGACGCGGCATCAACCTCAAGGCGTTCGACCTGGCGATCGACTTCGCCGGAGCCACCGGCGTGATGCGCAACGTCGCCGGCGGCCCGCCCGAGGACATGGGACTCAGCGTCCTGCCCACCCGCGACGGCGGTCTGCTGTTCGGCTTCGAGGTCGACGCCCGGGGCACCGACCAGGCAGCGGTCGACGCCAAGCTCTCCGGCTTCCGCGCCCTGCTCGCCGGACTCGTCGACGGCCTGCCGGTGGGACGCATACCCCTTGTCGACGACGTGGACCGGCTGCTGGCCGACTGGTCCCCACAGGCCCTGCCCGGCACCCCCGTGGACGTACCCACCGCATTCAACGCCATGATCGCCGCCGACCCGCAGCGCACCGCCCTGGTGTGCGGCACCGACCGGCTGTCCGCAGCGACCCTGGCGGACCGGGTGCACCGAACCGCCCGGGCCCTGCGCGCCCGCGGCATCGGACCCGACGACGTCGTGGCCCTGGCCCTGCCCCGCTCCGCCCACACCGTGGTCGCCCTCCTCGCCGTCCTGGACGCCGGCGCCGCGTTCCTGCCGCTGGACTCCGCGTACCCGGCCGAGCGGCTGCGGGAGTTGGTCGACGACACCCGCCCCGCGCTGGTCCTCACCGACGGCCCGGGCCCAGTCGATGGAGAGCCCTGGGCCACCCTGGTCGCCGAGGCCGCCGCACTGTCCGGCGCCCCCCTGATGGCCGACGAACTGGCCGCCCCCCGCCACCCCGAACACCTCGCCTACGTGATCCACACCTCCGGATCGACCGGACGCCCCAAGGGAGTGCTCGGCCGGGTCGGCGGCCTCGCCAGCCTGCTGCACCACCAGCGGTCCACCGTCGTCGCGGAGGCCGAACGCGCCGCCGGCCGACGACTGCGCGCCTCCCACACCTACTCCTTCGCCTTCGACTCCGCCCTCGAACACCTGGTGTGGCTGCTCTGCGGCCACGAACTCCACGTCTACGACGCCGACACCACCCGCGACGCCGACGCCCTGCTCGCCGCGTACACCCGCGACCGCATCGACATCATGGACACCACCCCGTCGATGGCCGCACCGCTGATCGACGGCGGCCTCCTGGACCTGCCGCCCACCCTGCTGCTCCTCGGCGGCGAAGCGGTACCGCCCGCCCTGTGGCAGCGGATCGCCGCATCGGGCACCGCCGCCCGCAACATGTACGGGCCCACCGAGGCGTCCGTCACCAGCAGCACCGCCCGGATCACCGGCGACGAACCCACCGTCGGCCACCCGCTGGCCGGCACCCGCACCCACGTCCTGGACCACGCGCTCCAGCCGGTGCCGCACGGCACGGTCGGCGAACTGTACCTGGCCGGCCCGCACCTGGCCCGCGGCTACCTCGGCAAGCCCGGGGCGAGCGCCGAACGCTTCGTCGCCGACCCCTTCGGTGCGCCGGGGACGCGGATGTACCGCACCGGCGACCTGGCCCGCTGGGTGCCCGGACGCGGCCTGGAGTACCTGGGCCGCGGCGACGGACAGGTCAAGATCCGCGGCCACCGGGTGGAAACCGGCGAGGTAGAAGCCGCGCTCGGGGCGGTGCCCCACGTCACCGCCGCCGCCGCCACGATCCGCTCGTCCCGACTCGTCGGCTACGTCGTCTCCACCTCGACCTCGACCACCGCCGACGCGGTACGCGCCCACCTGGCCGAGCGGCTCCCCGACCACATGGTGCCCGCCGCGGTGGTGGTGCTGGACGAACTCCCGCTCACGCCCAACGGCAAGCTCGACCGCGCGGCCCTGCCCGCACCCTCGATCTCCGGCGGCGGCCGGGAACCCAGCACCGAGCGGGAGCAACTGCTGTGCGCGGTCCTCGCCGAGGTGTTCGAGATCGACCGGGTCGGCGTGGACGACGACTACTTCGCCCTCGGCGGCGACAGCATCACCGCGATCACCGTCAGCAGCCGGCTGCGCGCCCGGGGCATCGACCTGCGGCCCCGCGACCTGCTGGCCCGCCGCAGCTTCGCCGCCCTGGCCGCCTCCGCCGCCCGGGTCGACGACACCCCCGAGCCGCTGGACGACCCCACCGGGCCCGTACCGGCGCCGCCGATCGTCCGCGGCCTGCTCGACCCCAACCCCGACACGGCCGCCGTCGCCGGATACGCCCAGTGGACGGCCCTGCGCATCGACGCCCTCACCCACGACGACCTGGCGGCCGGCGTACAAGCGGTCCTCGACCGACACGACGCGCTCCGACTGCGGGTCATCGACGCCGACGACGGGCAGCACCTGGAGGTACTCGCCCGCGGCGCCGTCCAAGCCGTCGTCAGCGAAACCCGCGGCGAGGACGTGACCGCCCTCGCCCACCGCCTCGCCGGGGAACTCGACCCCCGCTCCGGCGACCTGCTGCGGGCCGCCCTGCTCCGCACCGACGACGACACCCCCGACCGGCTGGTCGTCGTCGTCCACCACCTCGCCATGGACGGCGTGTCCTGGCGCATCCTGCTGCCCGACCTGCACACGGCCTGCACCGGCGGCGCCCTGGACCCCGTCGGCGCCTCCTGGCGGCGGCACGCGACGCTCCTCGCCGAACAGGGGACCTCCGGCGCCCGACGCGGCGAACTCGACTACTGGCGCGCCGCACTCGACGCCGCGCCCCGGCTGGGCGCCCGACCGCTGGACCAGAAGCGGGACACCGTGGCCACCGCCCACCAGTCGGTCACCCTCGCCTCGTCCGAAGCCACCGAAGCGCTGCTGACCACCCTGCCCGCCGCCTACCGCGCCGGCGTCGACGAGGTGCTGCTGGCCGCACTGGTCCTCGCCCTACGGGCCTGGGGCGTGACCGGCGACGCCGTGACCGTCACCATGGAGGGCCACGGCCGCGAACACCTCGACCTGGCCCGCACGGTCGGCTGGTTCACCAGCGAGTACCCCGTCCGCGTACCCACCGCCGGCGACGTGGGGCAGGTACTGCGCGCGGCCAAGGAAGCCAAGCGCGGCGTCCCCGACGGCGGCGTCGGCTACGGAGTCCTGCGCACCCTCGACCCGACGGCCGGACCCGAACTGTCCGCCGTCCCGCCGCCGGACGTCCTGCTGAACTACCTCGGCCGGTTCGGCTCGCTGCCCGGCACCGGCTGGCAACTGCCCGAGCAGGACGCCTTCTCGGTCACCGAACCCGACGCCAAGGCCCTGGAACAGGTACTGGCCCTCAACTGCTTCGTCCACGAGGAAGGCACGCCCCGGCTCGCCGTCGAGTGGACCGCCGCGACCGCCGTGCTCGGCACCGAAACCGTGGCGGCCCTCCAGACCGCCTGGGCCGTGGCACTCGACGCGCTCGTCGCCCACGCACTGGACGACCCCGGCGGCCTCACCCCCTCGGACCTGCCGCTGGTCGACCTCGACCAGGCCGCAGTCGACGCCCTCGAAGGCGCCGACGGGGTCGGCCGCATCGCCGACGTCCTGCCCGCCACCCCCCTGCAGGTCGGCCTCTCCTTCCACACCCTGGTCCGCGACGACCACGACACCGACGTCTACGTCGTCCAGGCCCTGACCACCCTGGTCGGCGAACTCGACCCGGACCGGATGGCCGAGGCGGCACGCGAACTGCTGCGCCGTCACCCCGCACTACGCGTGTACCTCGCCCCCGCCGGAGACGGCGTGGTGCAGGTGATCCCCGCCGACGTCGCCCTGGAATGGCGGCGCGACGACGCCTTCCCCGAGGCGGCCCGCGCCGAGCTGGAGCGCCCGTTCGACCCGGCCCGGCCGCCCCTGATCCGCTTCCTGCTCTCCCGGGTCGGCCCCGCCGAACACCGACTGGTGATCACCAACCACCACGCCCTGCTCGACGGCTGGTCGATGCCGCTGGTCGGCCGCACCCTGCTGGCCCTCTACGCCGAACTCGGCGGCGGCCCCGCCGCCCCCGTCGCCCCGCCGCTGTCGGAGTACTTCCGCTGGCTGGCCGACCGGGACCACGAGGCCTCCCTCGACGCCTGGCGCAGCGCGCTCGCCGGCGTCGACGACGCCACCCGACTGGCACCCGCCAGCACCGAGACCGGCATCGAGCGCCCCGGCCGCGTGAGCGTCGACCTCGGCCGGGAGTTCAGCGACCGGCTGCGCGGCTTCGCCCGCGAACAGGGCGTCACCCTGACCACCGTGCTCCAGACGGCCTGGGGCCTGCTCCTCGGCCGCCTCACCGGCCGCCGCGACGTCGTCTTCGGCTGCCCGGTGTCCGGGCGCCCCGCCGAGGTCGACGGAGTCGAGTCGATGATCGGCCAGCTCGGCACCACCATCCCGGTACGCGTCCGCCACACCCAGGACCGGACCGCGCGGGACCTGCTGGCCGACGTGCACGCCGACAGCGTCGCCCTGGCCGAACACCACCACGTCGGCCTGCCCGACATCCAGCGGGCGGTCGGCATCGGCGAACTCTTCGACACCATGCTGGTGATGGAGAACTTCCCGCTGTCCAGCCGCAAGCGCACCCCCCTCGCACCCGGCCTCGACCTGGCCGGCGTGGACATCACCGACGCCACCCACTACCCGCTCACCGTCATCGTCATCCCCGACGACGCGATCACCATCGGCCTCGGCTACCAGCCGCGCGCCTTCGCCGAGGACACCGTCCGCGACTACGGCCGCTGGCTGCACCACCTGCTGCACGAAATCGTCGAGGACCCCGACCGGCCGGCGCTCCGCATCCCCGCACTCGACCCCGACGAGCGCGCGCGGATGCTGCGCACCGGCACCGAGGTCGTGCCCGCGAAGCAACGCGGCCACTGGCTCACCGAGTTCGCCGCCTGGGTGCACCGCAAGCCCGACGCCGAGGCCCTGGTCTGCCGCGACCGCAGCCTCACCTACGACGAACTGGACCGCCGCGCCAACCAGTTGGCCCACGCGCTCATCGCCCGCGGAGTACGCCCCCAGGACCCGGTCGCGGTCCTGCTCGGCCGCGACGTCGAGATGACGGTGGCCCTGTTCGCCGTGGCCAAGGCCGGCGCCGTGTACGTACCGCTGGACCCGAGCTACCCGCAGGACCGACTGGCGTACATGTTCGACGACATCGCCCCGGCCGCCGTGGTCACCAGCGGCGCCGCACTGCCCGTCGACCGGGAGGTCCCCGTCCTGCGGCTGGACGACCCCGCCACCCTCGCCTCCGCACCGGACACCGACCCGGCCGAAGCGCGCGCCACCCTCACCGAGGACGCCCTCGCCTACGTCATCTACACCTCCGGCACCACCGGGCGCCCCAAGGGCGTCGGCGTGACCCACCGCGGCGTGCCCGACCTGATCGCGCTCCAGGAAGAAGTCGTCCAGGTCACCGAACACGACCGGTACCTGCACTTCGCGTCGACCAGCTTCGACGTCGCGTTCTGGCAGACCATGGTGCCGCTGCTGTCCGGCGGCACCTCCGTCATCGCCCCCGAGGAGGTCCGCGTCTCCGGCGACGAACTCCTCGACTACATCGTCGAACACCGGGTCACCGGAGTGAACCTGCTGCCGTCGTTCCTGGCCGCGATGCCCGACGACCGCACGGTCCACCCCGACGTGTTCTTCGTCGTCGGCGCCGAGCGACTCGACCCCGAACTCGCCCGACGCTGGGGCCAGGGCCGCAGGGCGCTGTTCAACGCCTACGGACCCACCGAGGTCACCATCAACTCCACGCTCTGGCGGTACGACCCGGACGACCCCGGACCGCTGCCCATCGGCCGGCCCGACCCCAACGTCCGCGCGTACGTGCTCGACGGGGGCCTCCAGCCCGTCGGCGTCGGCGTGACCGGCGAGCTGTACCTCGGCGGACCTAGCCTGGCCCGCGGCTACCTCGGCCGCCCCGCGCTGACCGCCGCGGCGTTCGTCGCCGACCCGTACGGCCCCCCGGGCGAGCGGATGTACCGCACCGGAGACCTGGTGCGCTGGCGGCCCGACGGACAGCTCGTGTTCCTCGGGCGCGTCGACCACCAGGTCAAGGTCCGCGGCTTCCGCGTCGAACTCGGCGAGATCGAGTCCGCCCTCACCCGTCACCCCGACGTGCGCGCCTGCGCCGTGATCGTGCGCGACGGCCGACTCCTCGGCTACGTCATCCCGACCGACGACGCCGCCCTGGACCCCGCCCGGGTCCGCGCCCACCTGGCCGCGGAACTGCCCGACCACATGGTGCCGACCGTGCTCGTACCGATCGACCGGCTGCCGCTGAGCCCCAGCGGCAAGCTCGACACCGCCGCGCTGCCGGCCCCCGAGATCGCCGCCAGCGTCCGCCGCGAACCCGCCACCGAAGCGGAAGCAGCGCTGCTCACCGTCTTCCAGGACATCCTGGGCTCCGACGACGTCGGCCTCGACGACGACTTCTTCGCCATCGGCGGCGACAGCATCGTGTCCCTCCAGGTCGTGTCCCGCGCCCGACGCCGCGGACTCGGCCTGACCGCGCGGGACGTGTTCGAGGGCGAGACCGTCGCCGGGATCGCCGCCCGCGCCCGCACCCTCGTCGAAGAGGAAGCACCCGCGGTCGGCGACGCACCGCTCACCCCGATCATGCGGGACCTGCTGCGCCGCGCCGGAACCGCCGCCGACGGCTTCAGCCAGTGGATCGAGATCTGCGTCCCGCCCGGCGGCGACGAGGCCACCTGGCGCACCGTGCTCGACGCGGTGCTGGCCCGACACGACGTGCTCCGCGCCCACCTCGCCGACCACGTGCTGCGCATCCCCCCGATCGGCGCCGTCACCGGAGCCGACGTACTGACCCGACGGACCGCGACCGACGACCCGCGGGCCCTGGTCGACTCCTGGACCGCCGAAGCCCGCGACACGATGGACCCGCGCACCGGTCCGCTGCTGCGCGCGCTGTGGGTGGACGCCGGGCCCGGCCGCCCGGGCCGACTCGTCCTGCTCGCCCACCACCTCGTCGTCGACGGCGTGTCCTGGCGCGTGCTCCTGGACGACGTGCAGCACGCCCACTCCGGGGGACGGCTGACCCGGCACGGCCAGTCGTTCCTCGGCTGGGCGCGCTCGCTGCACGACGCCGACCGACGGGCCGAACTGCCGCACTGGCAGGGCACGACCGCCGCCACCCCGGCGCTCACCCGCCCGCTCGACCCCGCCCGGGACACCGTGGCCACGGCGACCCACCACGAGATCCGGCTCGACCCCGACGCGACCCGCGCCCTGATCACCACCCTGCCCGCCGCGCACCGCACCACCCCGGACGCCGTACTGCTCACGGCGCTCGCCCGTGCGGTACGCGCCTGGCGCGGAACGCCCGAACTGCTGGTCGCCCTGGAGAGCCACGGCCGCCCGACGCAGGTCGACCTGTCCCAGACCGTCGGCTGGTTCACCGCGGTCCACCCGGTACGGCTGCACGCCGACGACGACGTGCGGGCGGTCCGGGAACGGCTGCGCACCCAGGGCGACGGCCTCGGGCACGGCATCCTCACCGCGGCGGGCCTGCTGGACCCGGTGCCCCTGGAGGTCGCCTGGAACTACCTCGGTCAGTTCCCCGGCGCCCCCGCCGAGGAGACGCCGTGGCAGGCACCCCCGGACGCCGACCCGCTCGGCTCCGGCGGCACCGACGCGCTGCCCCTGCCGCACAGCCTGATGGTCAACGCCCTGGTGCGCGACGACGCACTCGGCGTCAGGATCACCTGGCCCGCCGCGCTGTTCACCGCCGCCGAGGTCGAGGAACTGGCCGAACACCTGCGGAGCGCGCTGCTGAGCACCGCCGCCGCGCCGGAGGTCCTGGCCCTCGCCGGCGACCGCCCGGTCGCCGAGGTGCAGCCGCTCGCCCCGCTCCAGGAAGTGATGCTGCGGCACTCGCGCACCGAACGCCCCGACCCGTACACCGTGCAGTCGACCTTCTCCCTGGCCGGCCCGCTCGATCCCGAGGCGCTGCGCGGAGCGGGCACCGAGCTGCTCGCCCGCCACCTCAACCTGGGCGCCGTGTTCCCGGCCGACCTCGCGGTGATCCCCGAGACGCCCGGGCTGGACTTCCGGGTGGTCGACGGGCCGGCCGAGGAGGCGCTGGCGGCCGACCTGGCCGAACCGTTCGACCTCGCGGGCGGGCCGCTGTTCCGCCTGACCGTGATCCGCCGCGGCCCCGAACTCGCCGACCTGGCCATGACCAGCCACCACCTGCTCTCCGACGGCTGGTCGGCCCCGCGCATCCTCACCGAGTTGTTCGCCCTCTACACCGCGCGGGTCCGCGGCGAGGCCCCGGACCTGCCCGCTCCCGTGCCGTTCGGCGACTACCTGCGCTGGCACGCCGACCACGAACCCGACCTCGACGTCTGGGCGACCGAGCTGGACGGGCTGGCCGAGGGCGACTACCTCGGCGGCGGCGACCCCGGACCGGCCTGGCAGGAGCCCGCGCTCCTCACCTTCGACGCGGCCCTGGTGGCGGAGCTCGGCCAGCAGGCCGCCCGGCGCGGACTCACCAGGAACACGCTGCTGCAAGGGGCCTGGTCCGTCCTGCTCGCCCGGCGTTCCGGTCGCACCGACGTCTGCTTCGGCGCCATGGTCGCCTGCCGGCCCCCGGAGCTGGAGGGCGTCGAGGAGATCATCGGGCTGCTGGCCAACACGGTGCCGGTCCGCGCACGGCTCGCCGGCACCCTCGCCGACACCCTGGTGGACCTCCAGGCCCGCCAGCAGGCCCTGGTGGAGCACCAGCACGTGGCCCTCCCCGACCTGGAACGGCGTACGGGACGGCACCGGCTCTTCGACAGCCTGGTGGTGTTCGAGAACTACCCGGTCGACCCGGACCGCCTCCGGGAACCCGCCCCCGGGCTCACGGTCGTCGGAACCCGGTTCCGCGAGGCCACCCACCATCCGGTGACCCTGACGGTCATGCCGGACGGCGACGGCTGGACCGGTGTGCTCGCGCACCGGTCCGCAGTGGACGTCGACGGGCTGGCCGAAGAACTGCTCGACCTCCTGCGGTCCCTCGGCGACCACCTCGACGAGGACGTCCTCGACCTCCTGGAGCGTCCATGAGCAAGAACGCCGCGCCGCCGACCGACCGGGTCGACGGACAACTGCTGCGGATCGCCTTCATCCTGGTCCTCGGCACGTTCATGGCCACCGTGGACGCCACCATCGTCAGCGTCGGTATCGACACCCTGACGGAGGAGTTCAACGCCTCCGTCGCCGAGATCCAGTGGGTGTCCACCGCCTACCTGCTGGCCGTCGTCGCCGCCGTGCCCGCCTCCGGCTGGCTGGCCGACCGGTTCGGCGGGCGCCGGACCTGGCTCGTCGCGGTGGGGGTGTTCCTGCTCGGCTCGCTGCTGTGCGCACTGGCCTGGTCGGCGCCCAGCCTGATCGTCGCCCGGGTCGTCCAGGGCCTCGGCGGCGGGCTGTTGCCCGCTACCGGACAAGCCCTGCTGGCCCGCGTCGCCGGTCCCGGCCGCATCGGCCGGGTCATCAGCATCGTCGCCGTCGTGCCGCTGCTGTCGCCGGTGCTCGGCCCGATGGTCGGCGGCTCCATCCTCGGGGTGGCGTCCTGGCCCTGGCTGTTCCTGGTCAACCTGCCGATCGGGCTGGCCGCGGTGCTGCTCGCCCGCCGCTACGTGCCCGTGGTGCCGCCGTCGGACCGTCGGACGGCCTTCGACCTGCGGGGGGCCCTGCTGCTTTCGCCCGGCCTGGCCGTGCTGGTGTACGGGCTGACCGAGGTCGCCCACGAGCGCACCCTGCCCGCAGTGATCGGTGTGTCCGCCGGTTCGGCGATGCTGGCCGGGTTCCTCGTGCACGGGTTGCGGACCCGTGGCACTCCGCTCGTCGACCCCCGGCTGTTCTCCCGACCGCCGTTCGGTGCCGCCGCGCTCTCGCTGGTCGTCCTGGGCGCCTCGGTGTTCGGCACGATGTTCCTGCTGCCGCTGTACTTCCAGACCGCTCGCGACCTGTCGGCGTGGGAGGCCGGGATGCTGCTGGCCCCCCAGGGGCTGGGAGCGGTGGCCGGTTCGGTCCTGGTCAACCGGGCCATCGACAAGGTGGCCCCCCGGTCCCTGGTGGTCATCGGCATCGTGCTGATCCTCGTGGGCACCGTCCCGTTCACCCAACTCGGCCACGAACCACCGGACCTGGTGATCGTCGCGGGGCTGGCGGTCCGCGGTTTCGGCATGGCGATGATCAGCGCACCGATCATGAACATCGTCTACACCCGCATCGAGCCCGCACACCTGCCGCGCGCGGCGGGAGCGCTCAACCTGCTGAACACCGTGGGCGGTTCACTGGGCACCGCGGCGCTCGCCGTGGTGCTGCAGGACCGGTTGGCCGCCCGCGGGGCGGACGTCTCCTGGGCGTTCGCCGACACCTTCTGGTGGGTCCTCGGATTCGGTCTGCTGGCCGCCGCCGGGGCGACGCGACTCCCCCGAACCCAGCCGAAGGGACGCTGAGTTCCGTGCCGGATGCCGCGCGCCTTCGGGTGCGCGGCACCCGGCACGCGGCAACGCGGAAGCCCCCCTGCGGTGCGCAGGAGGGCTCCGTCGAGTGGAACGGGTCAGCCGTCAGGGACGGCCGGTCAGGTAGCCGCCCATCGAGGTGAAGTACTCGGTGGCGGGCAACTCGCGTCCGTCCTCGGTCCGTACGCGGGTGATCGCCAGGCCGTGGTTGCGTCCGGTGCGGGCATCGGCGCCGGCGACGATCACCACCCCGTCGCCCTCGCGGTAGAAGACCCGGCCGGGCGTGCCCCCGTAGCGCCCCTGGGACACGACCGCGGACAGCACCTCCAGGCGCTTGCCCCGGTGGAAGGTGAAGGCACTCGGGTACGGCGCGGACTGTGCGCGGACCAGTCGCTCCAGGGCGTCGGCGGGCCAGCTCCAGTCGATGCGGATGTCCTCCTCGGCCCGCTTGTGGAAGAAGCTGGCCTGGGAGCGGTCCTGCCGGGTGAACTCGGTCTGCCCGGAGGCGATCAGGTCCAGTGCGCCTATCGTCACCGGCGCGATGAGGTCGACGGTCTTGTGGAACAGGTCGGTGGCGGTGTCCGTGGGCTCCACCGTCACCGCGCGCTGGTCCACGATGTCGCCCGCGTCGAGCGTCTCGTCCATCATGTGGGCCGTGACGCCGACTTCCTGCTCACCGTTGATGAGGGCCCAGATCAGCGGGGAGAAGCCCGCGTACTTCGGCAGGAGCGAGTCGTGGACGTTCAACGTGCCGTGCCGGGGGAGGGCGTAGATCTGCGGCGGGATCCAGGTGCGCCAGTTGTTGGCCACGATGATGTCCGGCTCGGCCTCCTTGAGACGCTGCAACAGCTCCTCGTCGTCGGGCCGGTTGCGGATCACGACCGGAACGTCGTGCGCGGCGGCCAGATCGGCGACCGAGTCGCTCCAGATCTTCTCGTAGGCGTGCTCGCTCTTGGGATGCGTCACGACCAACACCACGTCGTGCTCGGAGTCCAGGAGGGCTTGCAGGGTGCGATGGCCCCAGGTCTGGTAACCGAACATGACGACCCGCATGGGGTTCCTCCTTGGGAGAGCGAATGACTGCGCCAAGTAAAGCAAGCCTTACCTAACGGTGCAACGCCCCCAAGTTTCGGGCCCGTTGAGAGATGTGATTTGCCACATGCCCGATCCGTCCCGTCGACAGGCCGGTTCAAGTAAGGTTAGCTTTACCTAAATTCGGGGGCGTGGCGTCCATGAGCGGGCTCGGCGCCTCGTTCATTTCATCCACGCCTGACAGGCGGCTGTCCCGCACGATGGGAGTGACATGTCACAGGTTCTTCCTGGCGACGCACCTCTGATCCACGACCTCATAGGCATCGGCTTCGGGCCGTCCAATGTGGCCATGGCGATTGCGCTCAGCGAGCACAACGCACGCGTCGAGAGGCAGGATGCCGTCACTGCCCACTTCTTCGAGCGCCAGCCGAGCTTCGGCTGGCACCGCGGCATGCTGATCGACGACGCCACGATGCAGGTCTCCTTCCTCAAAGACCTCGTCACCCTGCGCAACCCGTCCAGCGAGTACACCTTCCTGTGCTACCTCCAGAGCAAGGGCCGGCTGGTCGACTTCGTCAACCACAAGAGCTTCTTCCCGCTCCGCGTCGAGTTCCACGACTACCTGGAGTGGGCCGCGGCGAAGGTCGACGACATGGTCTCCTACGGCCACGAGGTCATCGCCGTCGAACCCGTCGTGCGCGACGGCGTGGTGGAGTACCTCGACGTGACGGCCCGCTCCGGGGCCGAGACGGTGGTCCACCGCGCCCGCAACCTCGTCATCGGCACCGGCCTGCGGCCCTTCGTGCCGGACGGCATCGAGCGCAGCGACCACATCTGGCACACCTCCGAGCTGCTGACGAAGCTCGAACAGCTCGACGGCCTCGAAGGCGCCGACCCCTCCCGCTTCGTCGTCGTCGGCGCGGGGCAGAGCGCCGCGGAGAACGTGGCCTATCTGCACCGCCGCTTCCCCGAGGCCGAGGTCTGCGCGGTGTTCTCGCGCTACGGCTACAGCCCCGCCGACGACAGCAGCTTCGCCAACCGCGTCTTCGACCCCGCCGCGGTGGACGAGTACTTCACGGCGCCCGAGGACGTCAAGCGCAAACTGATGGACTACCACGGCAACACCAACTACTCCGTGGTCGACGTCGACTTGATCGCGGATCTCTACCGGCAGGTGTACCAGGAGAAGGTCCTCGGCACCGAGCGGCTGCGCTTCCTCAACATGTCGCGGCTCACCGGCGTCGAAGAGGCGGGCGACAAGGTCCGGGCGACCGCCACCTCCTCCGTCACGGGGGAGGACACCACCCTGGAGGCCGATGTCGTGGTGTTCGCCACCGGTTACAGCCCGGTGGACCCCTTCGGAGTCCTCGGCGAGGTCGCCGAGCGTTGCCACCGCGACGACCAGGGGCGCGCTCGGGTCGAGCGGGACTACCGCCTCGCCACCGAACCCGAAGTGCGGTGCGGCATCTACCTCCAGGGCGGCACGGAGCACACCCACGGCATCACCTCGTCGCTGCTGTCCAACATCGCGGTCCGGGTCGGTGAGATCCTGGACTCGATCGTCGAGCGCGGTGCGGAGCCCGCCGAGGGCGAGCCCGAGCCCGTTGCCGACGGCATCGGCTCGGTCCGCTGAGGCTCCCCCCACCTCACGAGCAGTCGTCCACGTTGTCCACCGCACGTCCACGAGGAGTGACCACCGCATGACCACCAACCCGTTCGAAGACCCGGAGGGCGGCTTCCTCGTCCTGGTCAACGACGAGAACCAGCACTCGCTCTGGCCGTCCTTCGCCGAGGTGCCGGCCGGGTGGCGGACCGTCTTCGGTGAGGACACGCGCGATGCGTGCCTGGCGTACGTGGAAGAGCACTGGACGGACCTACGCCCGGCGAGCCTCATCGCCCGACAGGGCTGACCGGCCGACGTACGACGCGTCGCCCGTGGAGGGGGTTCTCCACGGGCGACGCGTCATGCGTGTGCCGCCCGCGATCGTCACCGGCCGTCGTGCTCCCGATAAAGTGCGCGCACGCGAAGGGAATTGCCCTTCGGGAATCCCGCCCCGCTGCCCGGCCGGGGGCGCCGGCCCCATTCCTGGGATTCCCTTCGAATGCCCCGTCCACCTCGACCGCGGGGGCAAGTGGACGCGGCGATCACCGATATACCCCAGATCTCCACGCCCGTCGACCCATGGGATTCTGAACTCCACGCAAAGGAAAGGTCGCTGGCCATCAAAGCGGAGTACGCTCTTTTCGAAGCGCCGGTAACGGCCGGCTCACCGGTCAATGGCGCCGGCCCGTTCGGTGCGGGACGCGTACCCTTCCGCCTGGAGGGTGAAGAGCCTTTCGTACGCGCCGCCGGCCGCCATCAGCTCCCCGTGCGTGCCCTGTTCGGTGATCCGGCCCCCGTCGAGCACCACGATCACATCGGCCTCCCGCACGGCGCCGAGCCGGTGCGAGACCAGCAGGCTCGTAGCTCCGGCGCGGTGCGTACGCAGCCTGGTGTGGATCTCGTGTTCGGCCCGGGCGTCCAGTCCCGCGCTGGGCTCGTCGAGGATCAGGAGGTCCCGGCCCTGCCGGAGCAACGCCCTCGCCAGGGCTAGCCGTTGCCACTGCCCGCCCGAGAGGACCACGCCCGACTCGGGATCGTCGGCGTCCTCGCCCTCCCCGTCGTCGAAGAACATCCGGCTGAGCAGGGTGTCGTAGCCCCGGGGGAGCGCCGTCACCATGTCGTGCACCCCGGCGAGTCCGGCCGCCTCCCGCACCCGCGCCGGGTCCTCGATCCACTCCAGGTCGCCGACGCCGATGTTCTCGCCTGCGGTCAGGTCGTAGCTCATGAAGTCCTGGAAGAGCACCCCCATGCGGCGTCGCAGCTCTTCGGGCGGGACGTCCCGCAGGTCCGTGCCGTCCCAGTGGACCGAGCCCCGTACCGGGTCGTAGAACCGGCACAGCAGCTTGATCAAGGTGCTCTTGCCCGCACCGTTGAGGCCGACGAGGGCGACCGACTGCCCGAACGGCACGAACAGGTCCACGCCCCGTAGGACCCAGGGATGCTGCTCGTCGTAGCGGAACCAGACGTCCCGGAGCTCCACGCCGTGGCGCAGGGCCGGAAGGTCGCGTGCCGCACCCGCGGGCAGGTGCCGCCGGGGCGGGGCCAGGTCGTCGGGCAGTTCGGTCACCGAGACGTGGTACGAGAACATGAGCAGCGCCGCATGGGCCTGTGCGAGGTTGGCGACCAGCCCGACCAGCGCCATCTGCACTCCGGTGACGGCAGCGACGAAGGCCGTCACGTCACCCGGTGTCAACCGCCCCGCCGTCGCCGCGTGCACCGCCCAGACCAGCCCGGCCCCGGCCACCACCGCCGACAGCGCCGACAGGGCGCTCTGCACGACCGCGTCCTTGCGGTCCATGCGGCGCTCCGCCGCCTGGATGCCGACGAGTTCACCGAGCATCCTCGTCTTGAGGAAGGTGCCGAGACCGAACAGACGCACCTCCTTGGCCGCCCGTTCCTCGGTCAACAGGGCCGAGTAGAACAGTTCCTTGCGCATTGCGGTGGACGTCGCGGCCAGCATGCCCACCCGCTGCCGTGAAAGCGCCAACTGCCCGAACAGGACGGGCACCGCGGCGACCACCACCAGCCCCGCCATGACGGGGCTGAGGACGAACAGGGTGATCAGCAGACCGGTCAGGGCGATGGCGTTCCGGCCGGTGTCCGCCATGCCCCCGGTGACCGGTTGGAGGGAACCGCCGGACGCCTGGGTGGCCATGCGCAGCCGGTCGAGGTGGCGCGGGTCCTCGAAGCGCGAAAGACCCTGGAACCCGTTGACCGCGGTGTGCAGCCGGTCCTGGAGGAAACGGTCCATCCGGCGGCCCAGTTCACTGCGCAGGTACTCGGTGACTTGCGGGGCGACGCCGGCGATGACGCCCAGCGCCGCCAGACCCGCCGCGTAGGACACCGTGTGCTCGCCCCCGCCGACCGTGAGGTCGTCGACCACGAGTTTGGTCAGCCAGGCCGTCGTCATCGGTACGAGACCGGACACCACCGCCAGCGGCAGGTGCGCCGACCACACCCAGGGGGCGGCTGCCCAACAGTGCCCCCAGACCGTGCGCAGATGACGTCCGAGCCGTTCCTCCCGGAGCCCACCGCTCACAGCGCCGGTGCCGCAGCCGGCAGTTCTGCCAGGTCGACGCTCGCCCGCACGATCACCCCGTCCGCGTCCACCTCCACGAACGTCGGGAACGCCTGGATGTCGACCGCGTTCGCCAACGCCTCTCCCTCCGCGCCCACGATCACCGTCGGTACGTCCGCCAGCAGCCCGGCGAACTCCCTTGCGGGGCTCCCGAGCACGACCGCCGAGGCGTTCCGTTCCGCGGCGGCTGCGGCGAACCCCGGCGCCTGCTCGTGGCAGGCGTCGCAGTCCACCGAGAAGAACCCGAGCAGCTGCGGAGCCCCGTCCGTCGCCCCGGCGAAGCCGGGAAGCCGGCGGCCCACCAGTTCGGCACCGTCGTAGGTGCTGAACCCGGCTGCCCCGCCCAACTGCTCCAGGCGGGACTCGTGTTCGCGCAGCCGCCGGAGCACGGCGAGGACGAGCACCAACTGGAAGCAACAGAGTGCGGCGACGAGCACCAGCGCCACGACGAGAAAGCCCATCACATACTCCAGTCAACGAGTGGACCGGCCGACGGGCCGGCCGGGTCGGCCCGCCGGTGAGCCCGGCGGCCGTCGGGGGTTCGGGGCGAGAGCCAGGAGGAGGTCGTCCATGCGCACCACCAACAAGGCAGCGACGGCCGCGGCGAGGGCCGCGATCACCACACCACCGGGGTGCGGAGCGACGGACGCACCGGTCAGGGCCTCGGCCACCAGACCCATTGCTGCCACCGCCGCGAGCAGGAGGTTGCGGATCACGTGCGGCACGCCCAGGGGGCCGGCGGTGCTGCCGCCGAAGCAACGGCACGGGACCTGGCGTCCGCCGCGCCGCGCGGCCAGGATGCCGGCGATGAACACGGCCAGCAACGCGATCGACAGGGCGAACCCCGATCCCGCGGTGGCGGGCACGGCCAGCAGGACGACGACGACCGCCTCGGCGGCGATCGTGGCCACGGCCACCGGCGTGGACAGCCGGCGGGGGAAGAGCCGCAGCGCGCTCAACGACGCGACGAAGGCGTCGAAGGACGCACGCCGCCGGGACTTGCCCACGGCCGTGGCCACGAAGACGAGGATCAACAGGAGGCGGGCGGCGAGCGCGAGGTAGTGCATCCGTCCCTCCTTGGGGTCCGCCACGGAAGGTGCCGGTCCGCCGACGGGTCAGCGGCGGCGGACCGGCGGGTTCAACGTGTCAGCGCGTCACGGCTGACGGCGTGCGCACCGGTCACCCGGTCGCACGGTGCTGACGAGCGCCTTCTAGCACTCGCCGGTGCGGCGACACGGGCCACAGGCTCCGCCGTTGTAGGGGCAGAGCTTCCAGTAGTCCATCCGCCCGTTGCAGTAGCAGTGCTTGTAGAACCCGACGGTGGCATCGGCGGTCGTGTTGGGAACCAGACGCTCCAAGGCGCGGTCGCCGATCTTCCTGAGCAGCTTGTTCACGGCATTCCCCTTCCATGCATCGGTGAAATGGCTGAGGTCAGACACTATGAGGACCTCGTACACGGAGGCGTACAACGGGAATACAGCGGTGTGTGTGGCCGATGACACACCAGGTCAGCTCCGTTTCGCCGGGGGTGTTGACACTCGATCCCGCCCCACGCAAGATCCCTTTGTTGACTGAGTGAAAGCGTTCGGTGAACAAGGAGGATGCCTGCCTGTGGGGGGATGGAGTACTGCCGGATTGTGCACGCTGTTGACCGCAGCGGCACTCACGACAGCACACGTACGGAAATCGTTCCGCGTGGTCGCCGTGCGCGGCGACAGCATGGCGCCGACCCTGCAAAACGGGGAACGAGTCGTCGTGCGATGCCGGACACTGGCCGAAGTGGGCCGCGGTGACGTCGTCGTGCTCAAGCCGCCGCGGTCCTCGGGACCGTCGGCCCACCGCCCGGACGACCCGGGCTGGAACATCAAACGGGTGGTCGCGCTCCCGGGCGATCCGGTGCCCGCCGACACCGCGGGGGGCGACGCGCGCGACACCGTGCCGCCGGGGTCCCTCGTCGTCTTCGGTGACGGCCCGGACAGCATCGACTCGCGCCACCGCGGATTCTTCGACGGCGACCGCCTCCTCGGGATCGCGGTGCGCCGACTCGGCGGAGCACCCCTGTGATCGCGGGCACGATCGGTGGCGTGCCGGGGCCGCCCGCCGTGGCCTTCCGCGCCCTCGGGGCACTGGAGCTGAGCGTGTCGGGCGATCCCGTCCACATCGGCGCGGACAAACAGCGCGTCCTGCTGGCACTGCTCCTCGCTCACGACGGGCGGACGGTGCCCACGCCGGTGCTGGTGCGGGAGATCTGGGGCGATGAACCGCCCCCGTCGGCGGTGGCCAACCTCCGGACGTACGTCATGAAGCTCCGCCGCTGGTTGCACGCTTCCGACACCCGGCTGACCACCTCACGCTCCGGATACCTGCTCCAGATCGGCGAGGCCGACTTCGACCTGCCGCGTTTTCGCGCCACGGCCGCCCGCGCGAACCGCGCCGCCGCCCAGCGGCGTCTGCCCGAGGCCGCCGAACTGTACGCCCAGGCCCTGAACCTGTGGCGCGGCCTCCCCCTGGAGAACGTCACCCCCGGGACGGCGCTGCGCGAGTTCACCCAACATCTGACCGAGCTCCACCTGAACACCGTCGAGGAGCAGGCCGGAGTCGAGACGGCACTCGGACGCCACGGAACGGTCGTTCAGCAACTGCGCCAGGTCATCGAACTGCACCCGCTGCACGAACGCCTACGGGGACGCCTGATGCTGGCGCTGTACCGCAACGGCGACATCGCGGGCGCCCTCGGGGCGTTCGGTGCCGCCCGCGCGACCTTGCGCGACGAACTCGGCATGGACCCCGGCCCCGAACTCTCCCGACTGCACCAGGCCGTCCTCAGCCGTGACCCGACCCTGCTCGTTCCCCAGACCCCGACCGAAACGGCCCACCGCGCCACCCGCAGTGCCCTGGCCCGCGGACCACGACAACTCCCCGCAGAATCCACGGTGTTCGTCGGTCGACATCCGGAGACCGAACGGGCCGACCAAGCCCTGCGCGCCGCCACCTCGACCGCGAATGCAGGGGCCACCCGCGCCGCGACCCTCGTCTTCCACGGACAGGGCGGCTTCGGGAAGTCCGCCCTCGCCCTGCACCACGCGCACACCCTCGCCCCGTGGTACCCCGACGGCCAGCTCTACACCGACCTCGCCGAGACCGCACCACACGGCCCACCACAGACCATCGAGGTCATCACCGGCTTCCTCCGTGCGCTCGGCGTGCCACCCGCACGGATCCCCGGCTCCGCCACCGAAGCCGCCATGTGCTTCTCCTCGGTGCTCGCGGGCCGCCGGATGCTCATCCTCGCCGACAACGCCCGCCACGCCTCCCAGATCCTCCCGCTGATCCCCGCGAACAACGACTGCGCCGTCCTCGTGACCAGCCGCTCCAGCCTGCCCACCCTGGTCGCCACGCGCATCCCCGTGGGCGCCCTCGACGAAGCCAGCTCGGTCCGGCTGCTGGCACAGCTCGGCGGCGGCGAACGGTTCGTCCGCGAGGAAGCCGCCGCGGTGCGACTGGCCGGGCTCTGCGGACACCACCCGCTGGCGCTGCGGATCGCCGGAGCGCGTCTGGCCGGAAGACCCGAATGGACGCTGACCGGCTTCGCCGAACGCCTCCGCCACCGCGCCCACCGACTGGACGAACTACAGGCCGAGGGGCTGTCGGTGCGCGCCTGCATCCACCAGAGCTACCGTCAACTCCTGGGCGCCGCACGCACGGGCTCCGCGCGCCTCGCGCCCACGCTGCGCCTGCTGCGCCTGCTCGGTCTGCACGGCGACGACGAGTTCGACGTGGCCCACGTGGCCGCGCTCCTGGGCTCCGACGAACGCCGTGCGGCGGACGCCCTCGACCAACTGGTCGAGGCCCAACTCATCGACCCCGTCACCGAGGACACCTTCCGCATCCACGAGCTGACTCGGCTGTACGCGGCAGAGCTGGACCTGCCCGACCTCACCGTCCGGACCCCTCACCTGACCGTCGCAGCGGGCGCGGCTTCGTGATCCGGACGACCGGAGCCGGTCGGCCACCACGGAGCGCGCGTGCGTCCACGGGGCCGATCCGACGGGCATGTCCGGAAAGGAGCAGGGCAGGGGAGAACTGACGGCGAAGATGGGCCGTCACCCCCCCCGCCCCGGAGGGGCCGTGCGACCGGGTCGCCCTCACCCCGCGCGGGGTCCCACGGGAAGGGACTCCCGCTGCACGAGGACGCCTGGAACTACTCCTCATCCCCGCGGGCGCCGGGAGACCCCCTACGATCTGTGTGCGGTCGCCTCGTTGAGGAGCCTACGGACTGCGGGGCTAAGGCTTGAAGGCGTCCTTGGCCTTCTCCTTGGCCGCTCGGGCGTGACCTTCCGCTTCCTTGGCCCTGCCCTCGGCCGCCAAGCGTTCGTTGCCCACGGCGTGTCCGGTCCCCTTCTGGACCTTGCCCTTGATCTGTTGCGCTTTCGCGCGGGCCTTCTCGTCCTTCGCCATGACACGTCCTTCCTCTCGTGGCAGATTCCTCGCTCTTCACCATTACACGGCGAACGGCGGAGGTTGTCGCCCCGAGGAGGGCCGGGGCCGCTCCTCACAGCTGGCTGCGGGCCGCGGCCAACGCCTCCTCGACGGAGTAGGTGCCGGTCGACACGCACAGGGTGTACTCGGTGTCCAGGAGCTGCCGCCACGCCTGCAGCGGTACGACGTCACCGGACACCTCATGCCGCAGGGCGGCATGGATGGCCAGCAGGTTCCGCAGTACGGCCGGGTGCGCCTTCAGCATGAAAAGCCTCCACCTCCGGGGGGCACCGGGAGCGGTGCCGCGCCCGGTGCGGCGGCGAACGAGCAAGGCCACCTCGTCCCCGGGTACCCCCGAACCGCGACCCCACCCGCCCCGGCTTGGGGGGCCGTGCAGCCCGGCCGCGGAGGGGAACCTTCCGCGACCGCCGTCCGTCGTGGGTTACGGAGCCGGAACCCCGGCTCGTGCCCTTCGACGGAGGCGGATCCGCCATGCAGACGAACGACACGGGCCGACTGGAGGCCACCCTGGGCGGCCAGCGGGTGACGCTGTCCCTCCAGCCGACGGACGCACCGTGGGCCGCGGGCGGCATCGGAGTGCTGCGCGCCGTCCCGGCCACCCACACCGATCGGGGCGAGGGCCCACCGGCGCTCCCCGAGGAGTCCCCGCTCCCCATGTCCGTGGCGATGCTGGGCCTGGGGCTCTGAGGCGAGCGCGGGTCTCCGCAGTCGCGCGTCGCGGCGAGGGTCCCTCGTTGGAGTGGGGCTCAAGGGAACCCCTCGACACATCCGTCACAGATGGTGATTCTTTGTGTGCATAGCGACACTTGTGCTCACTTCGGGCGCTATCTGTTGAAGGAGTGGTTGCGATGAACACGCGTTCAGTGATGTGTGCCGTGGCGGCGGTACTGGCCCTCGCCGGTGCGGGGAGCGCCCACGCGGTGACCGCGCTGGGTCCGGCCGGTACGGTCCCGGCCGCCGAGCGGGCGGTGAACGCACGGCCCACCAGCGACACCATCATCCGGCCGCGGGCGACGATCTGTAAGAACCAGGCATGGACGTCGGGCAACGGCCGGGCGGTCCTGCGCCTCCAGGAGGACGGCAACTTCGTCCTCTACAAGGACGGCCGCGCCGCGTGGCAGGCTCCCAACACGTGGAGCCGCGGCAACTGCGCCGTCTTCCAGGAGGACGGCAACTTCGTCGTCTACGACAGCGCCGGCCGGGCCGTCTGGGCGGCCGGCACCTGGAACAAGGGCGCCTATCTCGCCGTGCAGGACGACGGCAACGTCGTCGTCTACGACAGCAGCCGTCGCCCCGTGTGGGCGACCAACACCGGCGACTGAGCGCCGCTCCGACCGCCGGCAGCGCGCGGCACGGAGGCACCCCCGGACGGGATTCCCGTCCGGGGGTGCCTCGTTCGGCGCGGTGCCGGCGCTACGGTGCCCCGACGGGAGCCTTCGGCGCACCCGCTTCGGTCATGGTCCAGCCGAGCAGCCCGTACAGGAGCTGCGTCGCACCGGGCATGAAGGCGGAACCGTGGTGGTAGACGGGGTCCATCGTGGTGACGACGAGACGGCCCGGGGTGGAGACGCGGTCCTCGTAGAGGAGGACTTCCGCGGGACCCGGGCCCTCCTTCTCGGTGAGGGCCAGGACGCTGGCGCCCTCCGGCGGGTGGAGGAGGCCGTGGTAGTGCCAGCGGACCGAGCGCTCGCTGAGGTGCCGCCAGGCGGGGTGGTCCGGCGAGCGCCGCCGCACCCCCGGGTCCGCGCCGGTGCGCCACCACCAGAAGTCGGTCTCCGCGGGCCGGTGGGACCGCAGCCCGGGGAGCCAGGGCGCGATCTCGTTCTCCCCCAGGACGATCACCGTGCCGCCGCGCTCCGTGACGGTGAGGATCTCGGGTGCGGCAGCGGTGAGTCGGGCGCCGTGCAGCCGGTCGCAGACGAGGAGGACGTCCAGGTCCGCGAGGTCACCCGCGGCGAGCTCGGGCAGGTAGTGGGCGCGCGGTCGCCAGAGGTGGACCGCGGGGTCGTCGAGGGCGGCGAGCTGGAAGAAGCTGCCCCCGTGGAGGATGCCCAGACGGGCGGGTTCGGGGCTCATCGGGGTCCCTCCAGCCAGTCGAGCAGTCGCGCCCCGAGGTGGCGGGTCGTGCGGTCGTGGTCGCTGAAGGACAGCAGGTCGTTCCCGGCGTGGGCCAGGACCGCCCCGGCGCCCAGCGGGTAACTGATGTCGATCGGGAGCCGGTACGGGCCGATGCCGTTGATGACCGTCGCGTCCTCGGGCAGCGCACCGTGGTAACCGCGTCCGTAGAAGCCGGCGACGCCGACGCGCGCGAGTTCCTCGCCGGTGGGAGTGCCGGGGACCCCGGTGCGGTAGAGGAGTTCGTCGAAGTCGACGCCCGCCCAGACGGGGTGCGGGGTCACCGGGGTGATCCGCAGGTCGCGCGGACCGCGGTGGTCGAGGCGTCGCCAGGGGGCGAGACCCGGCAGGAACGGCCGGTTGACGTGTCCGTTGACGAGGACGCGCCCACCGGCGCGTACCCAGTCGGCGAGCAGGTCGGCCCGCGCACTGAGGAAGACCTGGTCGCAGTCGAGGGAGAGGATCAGCCCGCGGCAGCCGTCGAGACGGGCGGCGGTCAGCTCGTAGAGGTCGAAGGTGGAAACCGGTCGGTCGGGGACCGTGCGGTCGACCGTCGAGGGGCCCATCGTCGCCTTGAGGACCCGTGGCGCGGGTTCGCGCGGCGGGGGAGTGCCGGGGACGGGGGAGCCGGTCATGGGGCGCCTTCAGTGGTGCGGGTGGGGCGTTCGGGCCCCAGATCGGGAACGACGAGGGTGCGTGGTCCGCGCGGGCCGTCGGCCCGGGGGGTGGTGACCGGCAGGCCGTACACCTCGGTGAGGGTGGAGGCGGTGAGGAGATCGGCGGCGGGGCCGGTCCGCACGTCCTCGGGGCCGAGCACGAGGGTGACGTCGTCGGCGAGGTGCAGGGCGTGGTCGGGGTGGTGGGTGGTGAGCGTGATGCCCATGCCGTCCGCGGCGAGCGACTGCAACAGGGTCAGGACCCGCGCCTGGTTGCGCAGGTCCAGGGCGGACACCGGTTCGTCCAACACCATGATCCGGCACTGTGCTGCCAACGCCCGTGCTATCAGAACCAGTTGGCGTTTTCCGCCGCTGAGGTGCGCGTAGTCCCGGTCACGCATGGCGGTGATGCCGACGCGTTCCAGGGCCTCGTCCGCGAGTCGTCGGTCACGGCGCCCCGGCGACGCGTACGCCTTGAGCTGTCGGGAGCGCCCCATGAGGACCATGTCGGCGACGGGGTAGGAGAAGGCGGTGCTGTGCGACTGCGGTACGTACGACACCGGACTGTCGCTGGCCACCGTCCCCTCCGTGGGGGTGAGCAGCCCGGCGAGACAGCGCAACAGGGTCGTCTTGCCGCGGCCGTTGGGCCCCAGCACGGCGTGCACGCGGCCTTCGTGGGCGGCGACGGTGACCTCGCGGAAGACGAAGTCGTCGCGGGTGTAGCGGTAGCCGAGGGAACGTGCCTGGATCATTCGTTGGTCCACAGTCGGTTGCGGGAGCGGGCCAGGATCGCGACGAAGAAGGGGACACCGATGACGGCGGTGAGGATGCCCAGCGGCATCTCGGCCTCGGTGACGGTGCGCGACAGGGTGTCGACGAGGGTGAGGTAGGCGCCGCCGACGAGGAACGCGGCCGGCAGTTGGATCCGGTGGTCGGTGCCGACCCAGAGCCGGGCGAGGTGCGGTACCACCAACCCGACCCAGCCGATCAGCCCGGAGACGGCGACCGCGCCGGCGGTCATCAGGGCGACCGCCGCGAGCAACCACACCCGGGTGGTGCGCGGCGGCACCCCGAGGGCCTGGGCGTCCTCGTCCCCCAGGGAGAGGACGTTGAGCCGCCACCGCAGCACCAGGACCACCGCGGCACCCGCCACGACGGGCACGGCAGCCACCAGGACCTTTCCGTAGTCGGCGGTCGACAGGCTGCCCAGCAGCCAGAACACGATCGACGGCAACTCCGAGTAGGGGTCCGCGACATAGGTGGTGAAGGAGACCAGCGCGGCGAAGAAGGCGCCGGTGACGGTACCGCCGAGCACGATCATCAACAGCGGGGAGCCGGTGGAGAGCCGTCCGATCATCAGGACCACCGCGAGCGCCGCCAGCCCGCAGACGAAGGCACTGCTGACCAGGCCGATCGAACCGAGCCCCAGCACCAGGGCGAGCACGCCGCCGAAGGACGCCCCCGAGGAGACGCCGATGACGTCGGGGCTGACCAGCGGGTTGCGGAACACGCCCTGGAGCGCCGCGCCGCCGAGCGCCAGCCCGCCGCCGACGAGCACCGACAGGATCAGCCGGGGCAGTCGGACGTCGAGCACCACGGTCTGCTCGGTGGCCGTCCAGGTCTGGTCGATCGGGACCACCTGTCCGAGCAGCATCCGTACGATCTCGTTGGGCGGGACCACGTACCGCCCCACGGCGAGCGCACCCAGGGCGACGAGCAGGCACACCGCACCCAACAGGGGCAGACCGCGGGTCCACGTACGGGACGGCCGGTCCCCGCGCACGTCCAGGGTGCGTTCAGGCGCGGAAGCCGTCATGGCCGCTGCTCCTGGAGTTGAGGTCGAGCCGGAGGACGTCGTCGACCTGGGCGGCGGAGATCCGGTAGCCGTAGAGCCGGTCGAACGCGCCGGTGAGCTGGGCGCGGAGCCCGCCTGCCCGGGCGGTCGACGGGTACAGGACCTGCGTCATCCACCGCCACATCAGGGGGGACTCGGCGCACGGCGGGTCCCATCGGTATCCGCCCAGCGGGATCTTGTACACGCGCCGGTCGCGCACCGCCCGCACCCGGGCGAGCTTCGGGTCGCCGTACAACGCGGCCGGCGGCTTCTCGTCGAAGGCGCTGAGCAGGATGACGTCGGGGTCCCACTCCAGGATCTGTTCCGTGGACACCTGGGGGCTCGCCGCCTTCAGGTCCTTGGCCGGGTTGACCCCGCCGACGAGCTCCGTGCAGAAGTTCATGTAGCCGCTGCCGTTGTACGAGGTCCACCCGTCGGCGGCGGCCCGCAGGTACAGCACTTTCTGGCCCGTACGCTGCTGCCCGCGGACGAGCGCGCTCACCGCGGTCTTCTCGGCGTGCATCCAGGACACGAGGTCGTCGGCGCGGCTCTCGTTCCCGGTGAGTTTGCCGAAGAGGGAGATCCAGGTCTCCAGCTTCTCCTGGGTCCCGTACGTCAACCCGATGACCTTGAAGCCGGCGTTCTCCAAGGGGGCGATGACTTCGTCGCCCATGTCCCCCCACTGGATCACGACATCGGGCTTCAGCGAGAGCAGCGTCTCCACGTTGGGGACGAAGTCGCTTCCGGACACGGTCCGGGTCTTCGTGGAAGCGGGGAACATCTCGCCGAAGATGCCCTGCTTGTTGGCGACGAGGGTCGACTCGTTGATGCCGACGATCCGGTCGACACCGCCGTCCACCGCGGCGAGGATCGACGGCGAGGGGATGACCGTGGTGGCGATCTTGGAGACGGGACCGTCGAAGGAGACCTTCACGCCGCGCTGGTCCGTCACCGTGAACCCGGCCGAACCGCTCGGTGCGGCGCCCTTCCCGTCCTGCACGTCGCGGGACGAGCAGCCGGCGAGCGCACCACCGGCGGCCACGGCCACGCCCCCGGCACCGAGCAGCTTCAGGAGTCCGCGCCGATCGGTGCTCCTCCGGGTGCTTCCGTGATGCGCTGGGGAGCCGTTGGGCAGGGGTGGCACGGGGGCGGGCATGACGAACCTCCGGACAGGGAAGGTGTTACTTAGGTAAGGCTTACCTTATGTCCACGGGGGTGCGGGATGGGGTGGCGTGTGGGGCGTGAGGGGATTCGCAGGGCGCAACATGTCTCTGCATGGCGGGAGTTGGAATTGAATCGGACGATATGTGCACTTGATCACATGCATTCCGGGGTGACCCCGTCCGAGGCCGCTCGGCCCCGTCATCGCCCACCGCCCCGTCACCGCCCACCCGCCACACTCGCAGCCCGCCGACACCCCGGAGCCCGGCGCGGACGCGACGCGGCGTGGTGACGACCCTTGACGCGGCCCGACGACCGGGCTTCCCTGGCACCATGTCCGCCGAGCCCCGGGGCGATGCCCCGACCCACGGCCTGAACGGGGTGTCCGTCACCCTGCTGACGCCGCTGTACGGCCGCGCACACGCCGCCGACCTCCTCCCCGGCACCACCTTCCGCGACCCCCTCGCCGCCCGCCTGCTGGCCCGGATCGACTACCGGCTGCCGGAGGTCCTCACCGACCGCGGCAACGCCGTCGGATCGGTCCACCGAGCGATCGTCCTCGACGGCATCACCACGGAGTTCGCCGCGCGCCACCCCGACGGGGTCGTCCTCTCCGCGGGCATCGGCCTCGACACCCGGGCCCACCGCCTCGACGACCGCATCCCGGACTCCGTCACCTGGCTCGGCGTCGACCTGCCCGACGTGGTCCGACTGCGCCGCACCCTGCTGCCCGACGACCCCGTGACGCTGCTCGCCGCGTCCGTCACCGAACCCGGCTGGCACGACACCCTCACCGCGCGGACCTCCGACCGCCCCGTCCTGGTCCTCGCCGAAGGCCTACTGATGTACTTCGCCCCCGACCAGGTGCGCTTCTTCCTCGACTCCTGCCGCACGGCCTTCGGACCCGGCACCGAACTCTCCGGCGACTACTTCCACCCCCGGATCGCGCTCAGCGACCGACACCCCATCGTCAAGGCGACCGGCGCCCGCTTCCGTTCCGGTGCACCCGACGGACGCCACCTCGCCGCGACCGCACCCGGCTGGCACGTCGTCGCCGAGCACCCGGTCATGGAACGCATCGGCCCCGTCCACCGCGCCGTCGCCGGACTGTTCCGCCTGGTCACCCTCGGCTCGCGCCCCTACGCCGTCGCCCACCTGAAGGCGGACGCCCCCGACTGAGCCCCGGCGCACCGCGGACACCGGCCCGACACCCGGGCCCCTCAGCGCGGATCGAGCAGCGACGGCCACCCCGCACGGTCCCGGACGTGGTCGAACTCCACGACCTGCGCGGCCAGCACGTCGAAGTGCGGCAGCGGTGCCCACAGCTCGCGTTCACCTATGACGTAGAGACGGCGCTTGGCCCGGCTGGCGGCGACATTGAGCAGGTGCGGGGTGCGCGCCGCCCAACTGCGGGCACCCGGACGGTTGCCGCCGAGGACCAGGACGACCACGTCCGCCTCCTTGCCCTGCGCCCTGTGGACCGTGGCGCAGCGCTCCGCGAGCAGGGCGCGCGTCCACCCCGGACGATCGCCGCAGACCCTCTGACACTCACGGACCAGCGCCCGGAACGGCGCGATGATGCGCAGCCGTTCCAGGTCCACGCCCTCCCGGTCGAGGTGATCGAGGACGAAGGTGAAGGCCCGACGGTCCCGCTCGCCCCACGCGGCGTCAGCCGGCCGCGCGGGATCGTCGGTGTTGAGCCAGCGGCTCGGCAACAGACCGTCGCGGGCCTCGTCCGGGAAGGGCCGCCCGCTGGTGCCGTAGACCATCAGTCCGTCATAGGCGACCTCGTTGCTGACGGTGAACATCGGCTCCTCGCACCGGCGGTGGACCCGCAGCGGCGAGCCCACCCAGACGTGGTCGTCGTCACCCCCGGCCGGCCCCGGGAGAGAGGTGCCGTAGCGGTTCACCCGGTCGGCGACCGCCTGCGCGGACGTCGCCGAGGGCAGCCATTCCTCGTCCACGCCGTAGGCACGCAGCAAGCGGCGCTGGAGCGCCGAGGGCATGGTGACGACGGGTTCGAGTTGCAGCGGGTCGCCCACGAGGACCGCACGCTTCGCCCGCCAGAGCGCGCCGACCGCGGCCTGCGGCGTGGCCTGGCCGGCCTCGTCCACCAGGACCCAACCGATCGACCCCTGCCCGAGGCGGGCGAACATGCTGCCGATGGAGGAGAAGGTGGTGGACACCACCGGAACGAGGAGGAAGAGCGTCTGCCAGGCACGCAGGACCTCCTCGTCCGGAACGGGGCCACCGGTCCCGGCCATCGACTCCATCAGGACCTGGAGATTGCCGCGCACCTTCAACGCGGTGCCCGCGACCAGGGCCCGGTGGAGGTCGAGGGCACGCAGGAACAGATCGCTACGGGCCGTCGCCCACGCCTCGTCGGACCACGGCGAGCTGAGCTCCTGCGCACCGTCCGGGAGCGCCAGCCAGTCCAGCGGCAACGAGGGCAGGCCGTCGGCCGCCTCCCGCAACCCGGTGCGCTGGGCTTCGAGGGCGTTCAACGCGGCGGCCAGGTCCTGCCGGGCCGTCACCGCCTCGCGGCGTGCCCGTCCGGTGGCCTCCCGCGCTGCCGCCTCCGCCCCGCGGGCCGCCTCCTCACGTGCCAGGGCAGTGGCGGCGGCGCTGGTGGCGGCGTCCTGCCCGGCCGAGCACCGAGCATGGCCGTCGACCGCCATGGCCTCGGCCTGCACACACGCACTGACCTGCGTCATCGCCGTGTCCAGCGCAGCCCGCTCCTGCACCAGCGCGATCGCGATCTCGGCCTGGCTGCGCTCGCGCTGCTGCTCGACGGCCTCCCGTTCGGCGCTGGTCTGGAGCAGCCGCCGCAACCCACCGCGCAGACCGCGCTCCACGACCACCGGTGCCTCGTGCCGGGCCGTCAGCGCCTCCACGTACTGACGGCGCTGCGCGGCCAACTCGCGGGCGGCCGACACCCGGGCACGGGCGGTGGCCAGTTCCTGGCGAGCGGCCGGAACCAGCTCCTCCGCGGTTCGTCGGTTGACCGCGGCGGCCCGGCACGCGGCGCCCGCCGCGGCCACGGCCGCGCCGGCCGCACCGTGGCGCGCGTCGGCGGCGGCCACCCCCTCATCCGCACGGCCGACCGCGGCCCGCAGCACCTCGATCCGCTGCGCGGCCCGCCCCGACGCGACCTCGCTCAGTGCCGCGTCCAGCCGGACCCGCTCGGCGCGCAGCCGGTCGACCTCGGCCTGCGCGGCCCGGAACGCCGCGACGGCCCCCTCCCAGGACGGCACCGGGAAGGCCGACCCCACGGGCGGCGCCGCCCCCGTCGACACCCCCGCGGCGGGGGCGGTCGACGTACCGGCGACGGAGACGGTCGACGTACCCGCGGCGCGCGGGGCACGCCCGCCCCGCCCCGCGGAACGCGGCGGCACCCAGTCGCTCAGGATGCTCTGCATCCCGCGCAACCGGGGAAGACCGGCAGCCGACCGCGCCTTGCTCTCCTTCTCGGGCAGCCGCCCCCACCAGAAGCGCTCCCCGAACTCCCGGCGGTTGCCCTTGTTCCCCAGCACCGCCGCCACCAGCCCCCAGGCAGGCGCACCGCCGAGTAGGGCGGACGCGAGGTCCGAGAAGTGGTCGGTGCCGTCGTGCCAATGCTCGTCGAGCGCGTCCGCCCCGGGCAGCTCGGCGGTGATGTTCTCCACCGCTCCGTTGTTCGACGAGGTGACCACGATCTCGAACCCGGTCAACCGCGGGTCCAGCTTCGCGACGAAACGCTTGTGCCGGCCCTGACGGTCGTTGCCCTGCCACGCCCGACCGGTGAACGCCTGCTCCGGACGGTCGAAGGTGGCCATCACCGCGGCACGTTCGACCACGAGCGCGGCGACCAGGTCCCGCAGCATCGTGGTCTTCCCGGTACCGGGCGGGCCGTTGACCGAGAACAGCCCGCCCGCCGAGCCGGCCAGGTCGGCGAGCACACGGTTGACGGCGAACTGCTGACTGAGGGCGAGCGGGTGCTGCGCCTTGGCCGGCCAGCGCCCCGCCGGCACCAACCGGGGGGCGACCCCCGCCAACACGTTCCGCCGGTCGTGCCGCAGATCGGTCCGGGCCTCGGGATCGATCGACTGCCGCGCCGTGAGGTAGCCCTCCAGGGCCGGCCCCGGGCCCTGGGGGAGCGCGTCGCGCACCCGGGCCAGGTCCGGGGGCAGCAGACTGTTGAGGAACGGCTGTGCGGCGGTGCTCTTCTGCGCGTCGCGCGGACGGTGGACCAGCAGGCTGCGCACCCGGATCACCCGGGGATCGAGACGGTCCTGGACACCGCACAGATCGGCGATCTGCGCGGTCAGGGCCACCAGGTCGGCGAGTGCGACCGGCCGGGGACCGCCCACCACCGAGCCGGCGGGGACATCGGTCACCGGTGCCGCACCGCCTCCCTCGGCGGGGGCGCCGTCCGACTCCGGCGACCCGCCCGCCTCCGAGGCGCCCCGCGCGGTGGGGCGCGCCGCCCAGTCGGCGGCGCGCCGCACCAGCGGCTCGGTGGCGCCCCGCACCGCAGCGCCGGTGACGTCCCCGAACAGTGCACCGACCGCACTGGCCGCGGCGCCGCCCAGGATCTCGGTGAGCAACTCCTGCCACCCGCGTGAGGCCGCCCCCGCCTCCGGCCCCGGGGGAACCGTCGACGATCCGGCGGACGCGTAGGGCATCGGGGTGGCGGTCAGCTCGTCGACCGCCCGGGCGAACGCCTCGCTCAACTCGTCGAAGCCGTCCAACCAGCCCGGAGCGGACGGGCCCGGGTCGAAGAGGCGGCCGGTGGCCCAGCCGCACGCGGACACCACGGACGTGTCCTCGACCAGGAGCCCGTGCTCGTCCACGACGAGGGCGAACATCGCACTCTGGCCCGACAGCACCAGCTCGTCCTGCGGCACCCCCGGGTCCGGGTCGGAGTCGGCGGGCAGGACGGCGATCATCGCCTGCCGCAGCAGCTCCAGGTCGAAGACCCCGCCGTAGACCTCGTGCCGCCACATCATCCCGGACGGCGCCCGGCGCGCGGCGGTGTCCGGGTGGTCGGGCGCCCAGGGCAGCTCCCGAGCGCTCTGCCCGGCAGCCGGAACCAGGTCCAGGACGTGCTGGTCGGAGGTTCCGGACCGGGCCGCACTCCGGCGTCGAGGAACCTCGGGAATGCTGGGAGGACTGAACAGTTCGACCGCCCGCCAACAATCGAGCAGGACCGCCTGCCGTCGGCCGTTCTTCTTCCCGGTCCGCACCCGCCGCCCCCGTGTCGCACATCCGGCGCACAGCCGCTTCGCGCGCCGATCAACTGCCGGGAAATCTACCCGACCGACGGTGTCCACCCGGCACCGTCGGCCGCGTCGCCGACCCCCGCGCGGGCGGCCACGCCCACCCCGTGCCGGCGGGGCCCGTCGACGTCGGACGGACCTCACCGCACGGTCCCGGGCGCCGGTCCGAGGGTGCGGCCGGGCACGAAGACACCGGGCAGCAGTTCCTGTGCGGCGGGCGTCCGGACCCGGTCGTCCCGCAGGGCCCGCATGACCTCCACCGCGCGCCCCGCCGCCCGCTCCACCGGGATGCGCACGGTGGTGAACCCCAACAGGTCGATGCCGGGCAGGATTCCGTCGCACCCGGTGAGCGACAGGTCCTCGGGAGCCCGGACGCCCGCCGCCTGGGCCAGCGGGAGGAAAGCGAGCAGACGCCAGTCCGAGGGGAACATCGCCGCGGTGATCCGGCCCGCGCGGTAGAGGTCGATGACCTCCCGTCCGCCCTCCTCGGCCCGCCCGAACGTGGGGGAGTCGATCGTGTGCACCCGGATGCCGTGCTGGCGCAGCCGGCGGGCCATCGCCACGCCGCGCCGGTGCTCGGGCACGGAGTTGTCGGCACCGGGCGTCACCACCGCCACGCAACGGTGCCCCTGTGCCCCTACGGCGTCGGCGAGCTGCGCCGCGTTGTCGTCCTCGTCGTAGGACACGCTGTGGATGCGCGGATGGGGTTCCGGCCGTCCGACCACGACGACCGGCACGAGGTCGAGGAACGGTTCCAGCATCTGGGCCCGGATCACTCCGGTGGCCACGAACATGCCGCCGACGCGAAGCCCGAGCAGCCGGTTGAGCGCCTGACGCTCGTACTGGGCGCCCTCGTTCCGGGAGGGCGCCACCGTCACCATCTGGAGTCCGGCCCCGCTGACCCGGGCCTGCAACTCGCTGAACAGCAGCCCGTACGCCGCATTGGTCGGATCGCGCACCAACAGGCCCAGGATGTCGGAGCCGTGCGCGGCCAGCGAGCGGGCCATCGTGTTGGGTACGTATCCGAGGCGCTCCGCCGCGGCGTACACCGCCGCCCTCGTACGCGGGGCCACCGGCGTCGAGCCGTAGAACACGCGCGAGGCGGTCGCCCGGGAGACCCCGGCCGCGGCGGCGACGGTTTCCATGGTGACCTTCAGCGGGGAAGCGTCGTCGGAGTCGGAACGCGATCGCACCTGCTCACCCCGTCCGCCGCGCACCCGCGGCCGGTCCGTGGTCACGGCGGTACTGCCGCGGAAGGGTGCCGCGGACCTGCTGCCGGTAGCGGGCCAGGAGGTCCGGCCAGTCGGTCTGGACGATGTCCGCACCGTGTTCCATGAGCCACCCCCAGCCGTCGTCCGGGTCACCGAAGACGGAGGTGTGGTCGTCGTGCCCGGCGAAGAGGGGCACGCCGTTCGCGAGGTTGAGTGCGTTGAGGAGGCAGGCCAGCCCCGCCCCGTGCAGGTCCCGGACGACGGAGGGACGGGCCAACTCGTCGTCCTCGCCGACGGCGAGGAGTTCGACGCCCACCAGGTTGACGTCGGGGTCACCGAGCACGGCGTCCACGTCCGCCAACGAGCGCGCCATCGGGATGAACGGGTACTTGACGGGATGCCGTCGCAGCTTCTCCAACCACACCTCCTCCACGGGGCTCTTGAAGACGAGTTGTCCGGCCATGTCGTAGCGGTCGGCGAACCGCAACAGGTCGTCCCAGTACCACCACGACCGGTCCACGTTGAACAGCACCTCACCGCGGAACCGTTCGCACACGGCGTCCAGTTCCGTGACCGGGGAGTCATGGCGGGTCCAGCGGTACCGCAGGGCCCGGATCTCCTCGGCGCGCAGGGTGCGCAGATCGAGGTCGAGGTCGAACGCATGGCGTTCGTAGCCGTCGTGGAGGAGGAAGAACACGCCGTCGACCGATCGGACGACGTCGAACTCGACCATGTCGGCGCCTTGCCGCAGGGCCGCCTCCACGGCGTCGGCGGTGTTCTCCTGCACGTTGCCCAGCCCCGTACCGCGGTGCGCCGAGATCAGCGGGGTGCGCTGCGCGAGGTGGGCGTTGAACAGCGCGTTGACGTTCCGGTACTGCATCTGTCCGAACACGGGGGAGGTTCCTTCCCTCAGACGGTCGACGCCGTCGAAGCGGTGGTGGCAGGGGTGGTGGCCCGCACGCCGGAGGCCGCCGGCCGACGCCGCCTCCAGCGGGGTGAACGTCGTCTCCCGGTACCGCTGTTGCGGCCGTACACGAACCACATGGCGAGGGACGAGATGACCATCAGCAGCACGGTGTAGACGAAGGTCAGGGCCGTTGCGTCGCTGGTGCCCTCACCCCGCGCGGCGTTCTGGATGGCGATGCCGAGCGGCTGGTAGAGCGGGTGGGCGAGGAAGACGGCCGTGTCGTAGTCGTCGAGCAGACTGGTGAAGTTCAGCGCGCTGACGGCCGCCGCGGCCGGGAGGACCAACGGCAGCAGCACCCGACGGTAGGTGCGCAGCGTGCCGGCGCCGAGGAGGGCCGCCGCCTCCTCCAGCGAGACCGGGATGCTCGCGTAGGCGGCCTTGAGCATGCGCAAGGTGAACGGGATCTTGGCCGTGACGTACGCGACGGCCAACAGACCGACCGTTCCGCTCAACACCGCGCCGCCCACCGCGAGTCGGGGTACGGAGTACGTGATGATCAATCCCAGTGCCGTCAGGGTGCTCGGCAGCACCCACGGGATGTGCAGCAGGTACTCGACGGTGACGGTGACGGCGTTGACGAACTTCTGGAGGATCCGGGCGACGAACAGCATCATCACGAGGACGACGACCGCGGTCACCGCCGCGTACCCGACGCTCACCACGAACGGCCAGGACGCCGCCGCATCCGTCAACACCCGCTCGTAGTGGGCGAGGGTGAAACTGCTCGCGCCGAGGTCGCCCGAGGCGATCGTCGCGGCATCGGTGAACGAGAAGAGCACGATCAGCAGCGGCGGGACGAGGTACACCACGAACAGGGCGTAGGCGAGCACATGGACGACCCCGTTCGCCACCGGACGGCCGATGCGCTGCTTCTTCAGCGCCGTGGACACCTTCGACACCGAGAAGTACGTGCCCTGCGCCTGGAGCCGGTTCAGCACGGCGAGCAGCAGCAGCGTCGCCAGCCCGAGCACCAGGGCGAGGGCTGCGGCCAGGTCGCGGGAGCCCGGATTGCCGGAGAACGTCAGGATCATCGGGGTGATCGTCTGGAACTCCCGGCCGCCGAGGACCTGGGGCGCGGCGAAGGCCGCCAGCCCGCCGAGGAACGTCAGGACGGTGACCGCGAACAGGGTCGGCTTGAGCACGGGCAGCACGATCGTGCGCAGGATGCGCCACGGCGAACTCCCCAACTGCTGCGCCGCCTCGATGGTCTGGTAGTCGATCCGGGCGAGGGCGGAGGACAGGAACAGCATGTGGTACCCGGTGCCGGTGAGGGTCATCACCACCACGACCGCGAACATCCCCGAGAACCACGCGGGATCCCACCCCGGTACCACCCGCAGGAGCAGCCGCGTCACGAAACCCGTCTCGCCGTAGACGAAGGAGTACCCCGAGACGGCGACGACACCGCCGTACACCAGGGTCGTCGCGTACCCGAGCCAGAGCAGACGGGCGCCACGGACCGCGAAGTAACGGGTGACGAGGACGATGAACACCCCGAGCACGTTCACCGTGACGGTCAGGACGGCCGCCAGCACGAAGCTGTTGCGCAACGAGTCCAGCGCGCGCTCGGACGACCACAGCTTCTGGAAGGCGCGCCCGCTGAAGGAGCCCCCGGGCGCGAAGACCTCCTTCAACAGCACCGCGTTCGGATGGATCAGGAAGGTGAACACGAACCACGCCAGGGCCACACCCGCGACGACTGCCAGGGGCGAGCGGAGCATCGTCCGCAGGGCGCGGCTCATCCCCGCCCCCCGGCCGCCGACGCACCGCGGTACCGCATCAGGGACGCCGGGTCGAAGACGAGGTCGACCTCCTGACCCGCCGCGAGGTGCGGCCCGTCGCCGTCGCCCAGCACGGCCCGCAACTCATCGTGCTCGGTCCGCAGGCGGTACACGCTGTGCGTCCCGTGGTAGGTGCGCGACATGACGGTCCCTCGGACGGACGGCCCCCGGTGCGGCCGGCCCTCCCGCACCAGGCCGACCTTCTCGATCCGGACGTAGGTGGACTCGGCGGGGTCGAGTTCCGGGGCGCCACGGGCGGCGAGGGCACCCACCAGCCGCGGGCTCAGCCGATTGACCTCACCGATGAACGTGCACACGAACTCGCTCGCCGACCGCTCGTAGACCTCCTCGGGCGTGCCGACCTGCTCGATCCGCCCCCGGTCGAGCACCGCGATCCGGTCACTCATCGACAGGGCCTCGTCCTGGTCATGGGTGACGTAGACGGTGGTGATCCCGAACTGGCCCTGAAGGTCCTTGAGCTGACTGCGCAGCTGGCGGCGCAGCTTCGCGTCGAGGTTGGACAGCGGCTCGTCGAGGAGCAGCACCTTGGGCCGCATGACCAGGGCGCGCGCGATCGCCACGCGCTGCTGTTGACCGCCGGAGAGTTCCGCCACCCCCTTGACGAGCTGCTCCTGCGAGAGGTCGACCTGGTCCGCGATCTCGTTGACCCGCCGGTCGATCTCGCTGCCCGGCCGCTTCTGCGCGCGCAGCCCGAAGGCGATGTTCTCGCGCACGTTCATCCCGGGGAACAGTGCGTAGTTCTGGAAGACCATCCCGACCTCGCGCTTGCCGCTCGGAAGGTGGGTGACCTTCTTGCCACCGACGCGGACGTCCCCGGCGCTGAGGTCGACGAACCCGGCGACCGCGCGCAGCGCCGTGCTCTTCCCGCATCCGGAGGGTCCGAGCAGGGTGAAGAACTCCCCTTCCGCGATGTGGAGGGAGAAGGAGGGCAACGCTTCGAAGGTGCCGAACCTCACCGAAACGTCATCAAAGGTGATCATAGTGGTCCTTGGGCCGGGTCGGGGGCGACGGACAGCGGAGACCGAACGCCCGGGGAGCGGGGTCGGGGTCAGTTGGGGAGGTATTCGAGTTCGATCTTCTCGGTCCACCGGTCGAGGTTGCCCGCCACGAACGACCAGTCGATGTCCTGCTCGGTGAAGGAATCGGTGACCTCGAGCGCCTCGGCGTCCGCCCCTGCCAGCGCGCCCTCGTTCGTCGGCGCGGTGTGGAACTCCGCGGACCAGGCGGCCTGGACGTCCGCGCTGCCGAACCAGTCGATGAACTCCTTCGCCGCGTCGGCCTTCTCGGTCCCCTTCACCAGTCCGACGTGTTGCACCACCATCGGAACGCCCGTCTTCGGCTTGACGGCCTCCGTCTCGATCCCGTACTGCTCCTCGCGGGTGGCCTTGCCGGACAACCACATCTGGCCCGCGGCGACCTTGTCGGCGGCCATCTGCGCGTACAGGTCCGTGTTCGGCACGGAGGGCACGCCGTGTGCGAAGTAGGACTCGACGGCGTCCCAACCGGCCTGGCTGATCCCGAGGTCGCCCCGGTCGTCGCGGTGCCGGCTGAGGATGCCGGCCAACACCATCTGCGTGGTGGCGCCGCCGAGTTCGGTGGGTACCTCGTACTTCTTCCGGAACTCCTCCTCGGTCCACAGGTCCGGCCAGTCGGACGGGGCCCGGGCGGCGTCGGAGTAGGCGCCCTTGTCGTACACCAGCATGATCGGCTCGCGGACGATGGGCCAGAACTGCTTGCCTTCGGCGTCCCCGAGCGAGGCGTCGACCTCCTCGGACCAGGCGGGGGTGTAGCCGTCGAGGACCTCTGCCTCCTTGAGCTTCTCGAAGTACACGTTGTTGAGGCCGAAGGTGACGTCCGCCACCGGGTTGGCCTTTTCGGCGAGCAGCCGGTTCTGGATGTCACCGCCGCCGAGGTCGACGAACTGGAGGGTGTGGCCGGCCTTCTCGGCCTCCTTCTTGAGCCACTCGCCGCGTCCGTCGGACACCGAGTTGCTGTAGACGACGAGGCTCTCCGAGCCGCCCGAACCGCTCGCCCCGGACGGCGAGCTGCACCCGGTGGCGATCAGCGCGGTGGCCAGCGCCGCAACGGCGGCCGGGATGGTCTTGCGCATCGTTTCGTTCCGTTCCGGCCCTGGTCGCTCATGGCGCCGGGCCCGTTCGATGGAGGGATGAACGCGCGTTCATGGACCTCGGGGCGGCCGGCAGATGAATGAACGGCATCCGCACGCCGAAGGTCGCCCACTCCGGCTTCCCTCGCACACGGTGGTCGCCCCGTCGCTCATGGTGAAGATCGCGCCTCGGCTTTTGGTCCGGTGCTGTGATAGGCAGGGCCGATGATCAGCCGCCTCCCCCTCGACGAACAACTCGGCTGCCTACGCGCGACGCTGTCCCGCAATGACGTCCTGATGGAGGTACTGGCTCGGACCGCGGGGTTGCAGCTTCCCGGCTGGTACGTGACGGCCGGATGCCTGTTCCAGACGGTGTGGAACGTGGTCACGGACCGTCCGCCGACCAGGGGCATCAAGGACTACGACGTCTTCTACTTCGACGACCACGATCTGTCCTGGGAAGCGGAAGACGCGGTGATCCAAGCCGGCCGACGGCTGTTCGCCGACCTACCGGCCGAGGTCGAGATCCGGAACGAGGCCCGGGTCCACCTCTGGTACGAGGAGAAGTTCCAGGTGCCGTGCCCGCCGTACACGTCCACCGAAGCCGCCATCGACAGCTTCGCCGCCACGACCTGCTGTCTGGGAGTGCGGGTGGAGCCGGACGGCCGGTGGCGCGTGTACGCACCGCACGGCTTGTCCGACGTGTTCAACCTCGTCGTCCGTCCGAACCCGGTGCTCGCACCGCGCACGGTGTACGAGGCCAAGGTGGCGCGGTGGCTCGGACAGTGGCCCGAGCTGACCGTGTGGGATTGGCCCACGGCCGGCGGCCGCGCTCGGTCCTGAGCCGTTGAGGGCGGGCGAACGCGACCGTGCGCGATGGTGGTGCCAATGCGAAGGGGCGCGAGGGGCCAGGGCGCCGACCCGTCCGCGCAGGCACGTCGGTGCACGGCTGCCCCCGGGTGCAGGACGTCCTGCACCCGGGGGCAGCCGTCAGGCTGCCGAACCGTCAATCACCGGACTGCTCGGGCCGGTTCGTCTTCACGGGCGGCCAGGGCCAACCCGACCGCTGCGACGATCACCCCGATCAGCGCCCACAGGAAGGCGGTGCGGAAACCGTCGACCCCCGCTGCCCCGACGGCGACACCCACGAGCACGGCCAAGCCCAGCGCACCGCCGAGTTGGTCGACCGAGCGCTGCACGCCCGCGGCGGTCCCCGCGTCGTGTTCCGTGACACCGAGCAGCGCCGCGTTCTGGAGCGAGATCAGGCCCATTCCCATGCCCGCGGCGACGCCGACCATCCCGGGCAGTACGTCGAGGACGTAGCCGCCCTGGTCGGGGAGCCGGACCAACCAGGCCAGGCCCAGCGCCGTGCAGACCAGCCCCACCAGCGCGGTGTGCTTCGTACCGAGGGCGGACATCAGCCGGGCGGTCAGCGAAATGGCCAGGAGCAGCGCCGCGCAGAACGGCAGGAAGGCCGCGCCCGCCCGCAACGGGCCCCACCCCATGACCTCCTGCAAGTAGAGGGTGAGCAGGAAGAACACGGTGGAGAGTGCCGCGCTGAGCAGCACGGTCGCGGCGTTCGCCACGGCACGGGTGCGGTGGGTGAAGAAGGAGAGGGGCACCAGGGGGTGTCGGGTGCGTGCCTCCACGGCGACGAAGGCGGCCAACAGCACCACGCCCGCGGCGATCGCCCAGGGGCTCGACTCCAGGACGCCGTACACCAAGCTCAGGGGGCCCGCCGTCAGCAGTGCGGCTCCCGGGAGGTCGAGGCGCTCACTGCGGAGGCGTGGCCCGTCGGCGGGGACCAGCCTCGGTGTGATCAACAGCACGACGGCCGCGAGGGGAACGTTGACGCCGAAGATCCAGCGCCAGTGCAGCAGTTCGGTGATCACGCCGGACAGCAGCAAGCCGACGACGAGCCCGCTGGCGGAGATCCCGCCCCAGACGCCCAGTGCCTTGGCCCGCTCGGTGGGCTCGGGGAAGAGCAGGGCGATCAACGACATCGCCGCGGGCGACGCCAGTGCTTCACCGGCACCCTGGGCGAAGCGGGCGACGATCAGCGTCGGTAGGTCGGGTGCCAGACCGGCGACGAGTGAAGCGAGGGCGAACAGGCCGGCGCCGAGCAGGAACATCCGCCGCCGGCCGAGCAGATCGGTGACCCGGCCGCCGAGGAGCAGCAGGCCCCCGCCGACCAGGGTGTAGCCGGTGACGACCCAGGAGAGCGACGCGGTCGGCGTGTGGAAGTGGGTGCCGATGGACGGCAGCGCCACATGGACGACGGTCACGTCCACGGCGATGAGGAACTGGAGGAGGGAGAGCAGTGCGAGAGCCGGCTTCCGCCGGTCGACGGGACGGCGGACGCGTGTCCGCGGCAAGGGGTTCACGGGGGTGGGTACTCCAGGCAGAGGAAGGCACGACCACGCGGTCGTGAGGACGCTTCCGTGCCGGTACGACGAGCGCACCCCGCCGGTCGGACCGACGTGGCTCAGCCGTGGTACGGCACACCTGGACTACTTGGTTACTGCGATCCCCATGCCGGCAGGCTATCAGCGGGTGGTCGGAGCCCGGTCCGCCACGGGACGACTGCGCGCCCGGGGTCCGGGTAACTCGGCTACCACCAAGCCCACTTGTTGACTCCCGCCCCGCTCCCTCACGGAAGCCCGTCGGGATACCACGCAGCACGGGAGACACCCGAAGCGATCACTGTCCGTTCGAAACCGGAAATCCTCCGTGGTCGCGCCCGTGCGGGGGTCCGGCGGCATGTCGTCATCTGCTCGGGAAACGACACCCGGAGCAGCGTAGGCGTCCCTATGATGCTGCTACGTTCCTGGACCGGTAGTCGACTCAGGGCGGGATCCTGCTGTGCGCCCCAAACACGGTCGCGCTCACTGCCACCGGGGCCGAAGGGATCCCGACCCGCCTTCCGCGTCGATAGCACCCCTGGAGGTGCCGGTATTGATTCTTGTGAAGTGCGCGTATAGCCTGGGATTCTGTTAATGAATGAACTAATACGGCGGAAGGTGGGTGGCATGAAAGAAGCAGGCGAAGCAAAGGCGGCAGAATCAGATGAAGAAACGCTGACCAGGCTTACCAGTGCTATCGGACAGCCTCCACTCAGCATGCTGGACAACGCGAAGGCGTTGTTCGCGCTCCACCACGGTGGTAACGAGGATCGAAGTGCGGAATCCGTTTCCGCTGAGCGGGCGGCAGCGGCCGACCAGGTGCGCGGCTGACCGTACGGAGAGAGACGAGGCCGTGGGGGTCGCGTTCGTCGGCCCGGGGGTGAAGGGTGCGGTGATGGCGCCCGCAGGCGTCATGACGCCCCTGCGGGTCCGGTGCCATGAAGTACTCGGTGTCATGAAGTAGGGGTCCCCGACGGCCCGTTGAGAGGTTCGTACGCAGGCACTTCGTCGGACCCGGTGTGGCGAGCGCCGTCACGCGCCCTGACGGGGCTCCCTGCGAGTGGACTGCCGTCGCGCCCGTTGCGCGGGCGACGAGGTGCGCGCTGCCGTGCCCCGGTGGTGCCCGGGCACCCGCTGCTGACGTGGTCGGGGACGGTCTCGCCCCGTGAACGGTGCACTCCGGAAACTCCACCCCTCCCCCTCCCCAATTGTGGGGACGTCAGTCCCCGCCCCCCTCGACTGCAAAGGTCTAATCCAATCGCGCGCCGCGTATGTGGAGAACCTGTGAGGGTCGCCCCGGCGTGCCGTCTTGCCCCTTGGTTTCTCCCTCCATCGAGAAACCCGTGGAGCGTGATCTCAGGAGGCGAATCACCTCGCGGGGAGCCCGCTCGGTGCGCCCGGTAGGTGCGTGAAGATCGCGATCCGGCGTAGTTCGGCACGGGTGTGACGGCATGAGGGGATCTCCGCCATCTGACGGGTATGGGGGAAGCGCGGAAAGTAACGGATCGGCGAGGCGGTGGAGTTCGTCAGGATCCAACCGCTTCGACGGGGCGACGCCGATGGGAAGCCTTTCATGCCGTATTGATCTCACATCGCGGAGCGGTGAACTTTTCGCGTGGCTCCTGCAATGACTTGATTTGTCGGTGGATGATCACTCGATGTGCCCCCTTCGTGAAGCACTGAAGGAGGTTGCCCCGACGCCACTGGAGAAGGGTCCGACATCGGCCCGAGGCGTTACGGGGAAGAGGCCCGTGCCGCCCTCCGCATACGCAGTACCCGAGGGTTCTGCCCATCCGTGCCCCATCGGCATCCCGCGGGCCTCCAGGGGAGGGGAGAGGGGTGGTCGACAGGATCGCACGGGTGCGAGGGTGCGGCGCTGAGGCGATGGCCACGTGGACGGAAGGTGCGGCGTCGTGCCCACTGCGGGCCGTGGCACGGAAAACGCGGAGCGGACCGGCCGCGGCCCCTCCCGCCCGGCGCCGGGAGTACGGGCTCCGTCGGGTCCAGGACCGGCTGTCACGCAACATCGACAGATGGCCGTGCAGGCACCGTCAGGCGGCGGTGTACGACCGATCGGGGGGCCGGTGCCACCCGTGGCGCGGTGACTCCGGATCGACGACGGATGACACGGTCCCGGCGGGTGTGGCCGCCGAGCGCTTCCCGAGGTGCGTGCGGAAGTCGATCCACGACGACACCCGGCTTCGGGTGGTGCGGTGCAGGCGCCGGTCACGCCGCCCCTCAGGCCAACGGCTCGGCTGAGGTCGGACCCTGACGAGGGACCGGACGTGCGCAGGAGGTACACGTGCGGGAGCGGCAGGGCTGGGAAGCCCTGCCGCTCCGGCTCGATGGCACCCTCGGGTTCCCCCTCGGGCTCCGGTCCACGCTGAACGCGAACGCGCGGCAGCTCCGAGACGCCCGATGCACGGGATCAGCGGTGCTGCTCCAGGGCGAAGGTCCGCAGGCCGGAGCGGGTGATCGCGTGGAGCAACTCCGCGGCCTGTTCCGACCGCTCCGTTTCACGTTTCAACAGTTTTTCCAAGTGGGCCAGACACCGCGCCCGAACCGGGCCCAGCGAGCCGCGCGGCATGCCCAGCGTGGCGCTGATCTCGTCGTAGGACATCGGTGGGTCGGTCACCAGGAGACCGAGCAACGCCTGACACTTCGGCGAGAGCGCGCAGTAGGCCAACAGCACCTCGTTGTCGCGTTCCTTCGCCAGCGCCGCTTCCTCGGGAAGGTTCTCCGAGGGCTCCGAGCGGTCGAAGACGGGTGAGTCCCCGACGGGCACACTGCGACCGGACTTCTCGATGTGCTTGAGGCTCTCCCGGCGGGCCGACACCGCGATCCACTGGGTGAGCTTCTCGGGATCGCGGAGCTTGCCCAGGTGCTGGATCACCCGCATCCAGGTGGTCTGGCTGACGTCCTCGCAGTCGGCCGTGCTGAGCCTATGGCCGCGGGCGATCGCCCATATCAAAGGTGTGTACCGTTCTACAATTCGGTTCCAGCCGTCCTGGTTCCCCGCCATGCACTGGTCTACTAGCTCGTTCAGGGTAGGCGTACGCATAAATCCCCCGGTTTCGTCTGCTCCCCCAGTACCGCCGGCCAAATAGTAGTGTTGACCGAGGGTAATGAGCCATGCTACCCGGGAGTTTTTTCCCCGCCCGTTACTCGCAGGGCCCCTCGGGTCTGGCTGGAGGCAGAATCTACTAGCGGACGAACTTAAACGTACAGCGTGTTAGATCGACTCATTGGTGGCGCTGTCGTTGGGTCTGGCCCATAAGTCGACTAGAAAGCGACTGTTCCTCACCCTTGTGTCTGTTTACCATGCGTAGCCTCTCGGGGTGGGGTCTCAATCCGCGGGACTCGCCCTAAGCAGTTGAATTTTGCACTGAGTCCGTTCCGTGGTGGCCGGATCGGGGAGTGCGGGTCGGGTGGTTCCCGGTGGCGTGGTGCGCCCCGGGCGCCGTACCGCACGGTCGGTCCCGCGAGTCCCGGGCGAGTGGGGGTGTCGACGCCCAGGTGCTGGTCCAGCAGGGTGCTGCACCAGGTCGACGCGTTCGGCGGCCCCTCTGGTTCCGCCGTCCAGCGATCGCGTGTCCGGATTCCCCCGTAGTGATTCGGTCAACTCACCGAATTCCATGCAGCGTTCACTCCTGTTGGTGATGTCCGTGCGAGAGTTCCTGGCTACTCTCGTTCCGGCGGACCCGGTGGGCCTTCCGGTGTGCCCGGCCGGCCCGCCGCGGTGCGCCGGCCGCACCTGCCGGTGGCGGTCCTCCTCTCCAGCGGGGCGCACGGCGCACGGACGGACGATCGGGCACGTTCTGACTCATCCGGCCAGGAATCGCCTCACGGGTAATCGGCGGTGTCGTACGTGGAATTGACCGACGGTCGAGCCGATGTGACGTCCGCCACATTCGCCGGGGAATGCCCTCATGAACGTATCCAGGTCGGACACCGCCGGATCCATGTTCTTCGCAGGGGGGCACAGTCAGCTCGCGGGGAGGCATGTGGTGATCCCACGGGTCGCAATCATCTGGGAAGGAAATCGTGACCGTTGAACGAAATCCATGGCAAGCGCTAGGCGCACTGCTTGTCGGATTCTCCCTCATTTTGCTGGACATGAGTGTCGTGGCGGTCGCCAACCCCGCGATCATGGAGTCGCTCAAGGCGAGCGTCTCCGAAGTGATCTGGGTGACCAGCGCCTACCTGCTCACCTACGCAGCGCCCTTGCTGTTCACCGGTCGACTGGGCGACCGCTACGGCCCCAAGAACGTCTACCTCGTCGGCCTGGTGGTGTTCACCCTCGCTTCCCTGTGGTGCGGAGTGGCGGACAGCATCGACGGGCTGATCGCCGCGCGCGCCGTACAGGGGTTCGGGGCCGCGCTGATGACACCCCAGACCATGGCGGTGGTCACCAAGATCTTCCCCGCGGACAAGCGCGGCGCCGCGATGGGCGCATGGGGCGGCTCCGCCGGCGTCGCCCTGCTGCTCGGCCCGGTGCTCGGCGGCCTGCTGGTGGACTCCGTCGGCTGGGAGTGGATCTTCCTCATCAACGTCCCCATCGGCATCCTCGCCTTCGCCCTGGCCTGGAAGCTGGTGCCGACACTGGAGACCACGAAGCACCGGATCGACCCGTTCGGCATCGTGCTGTCCTGCACCGGCATGTTCCTCCTGGTCTTCGGCCTCCAAGAGGGCAACAACCGCGACTGGTCGGCCAGCATCTGGTCGATGATCGCCGCAGGTCTGCTCGTCCTGGCCGTGTTCGTCGTCACCCAGGCCCGCAGCAAGGGCGAACCCCTCCTGCTCCTGGCCCTGTTCCGCGACCGCAACTTCGCGCTGGCCAACGTGGGGATCGCCACCATGGGCGCCGCGGTCACCGCGATGACCGTCCCCTCGTACTTCTACCTCCAGGGCGTACGCGGACTCTCCTCCATGGAATCCGCCCTGATCTTCGCCCCGTTGGCCATCCTGACCGGCGTCTTCTCCGTCACCATCGGCAAACTCTCCGACAAGGCCCACCCCCGCACCTTCACCGCCCTCGGCTTCGTGCTCTTCGCCCTCACGATCGTCGGGTTCAGCCTCCTGATGGAACCCGACTCGCACCTGTGGATGTTCTCGGCCACAGCAGCCCTGACGGGCGTCGCCAACGGCATGGTCTGGGGACCACTGGGCGCCATCGCCACCCGCAACCTCCCCGTCCACCAGTCTGGCGCGGGCTCGGGCATCTACAACACCAACCGTCAGATGGGTGCGGTGCTGGGCAGCGCCGCGGTCGGCGCACTGTTCGTCGACCGGATCGAAGCGCACCTGCCGGGCATCAGCGCCGGCGGAGCCAAGTTCGAAGGCAGCCCCAGCGCGATCCCCGAGGCGTTCCACGCGCCCTACAGCACCGCCCTGAGCGAAACGGGCCTCCTACCGGTCGCCTTCCTCCTGCTGGGCGCCGTCGCCTGCACCTTCTTCCTCCGCTTCCCGACGCCGGAACCGCAGAAGGAAGAAGAGGACGTCGCCCTGGAGAAGGCCGAGAAGACCGGCTGAGGAACACCGACGGCTGAGGAACGCCGACGGTTGAGCGGCCACGCGACCACGCAGGCGTGAGCCGCACGGGAATCCGTCGAAACCCCAAGGTGCGGGCCGGGGTTCCGGAAGGGCAGTACCTCCGGAACCCCGGCCCGCACCCACGCGCCGGGGCCGGAAGCCCACTCCGGACGCCTCCCGCTGACCCGGGCGGAGACCGGGCGACGACCCGTCGGACTACCCGGACACCACGCCGAACACACATGCCTCGAAAAAAGCTGAGGAATCGTTGTATCCGGGAGGGCCACCCCGGGATCTAGTACGTCGACCACATGGTCGCCGGCATGAGCCCGAAGGTGGGGGAAACACGCATGGCCCTCGAAAAGCCCGACATCGTCGGAGCCCTGCGCAAGTCGCTGAAGGAGACTGAGCGTCTGCGGCGCCAGAACCAACAGCTGCTCGACCAGGCGGGCGAGCCCCTGGCGATCGTGGGCATGAGCTGCCGCTACCCGGGAGGCGTCGCCTCACCCGAGGACCTGTGGTCGCTGGTCGCCGAGGGACGCACGGGACTCTCGGAGTTCCCCCGCGACCGCGGCTGGAACCTGGACGACCTCTACGACCCCGACCCCGACCACCCCGGCACGGCCTACACCCGCCACGGCGGATTCCTCGACGACATGGCCGAGTTCGACGCCGAGTTCTTCGGGATCAGCCCCCGCGAGGCCCTCGCCATGGACCCTCAGCAGCGCCTGCTGCTCGAAGGCGCCTGGGAAGCGTTCGAGGACGCCGGCATCGACCCGCTGACGCTGAAGGGCAGCGACACCGGCGTCTTCTGCGGACTCATGTTCTCCGACTACCAGTTCGTCGCGAGCCTCAGCGACCAACGCCCGGAGATCGAGGGCTACCTCTCCATCGCGTCGTCGCCCAGCGTCGCCTCGGGCCGCATCAGCTACACCTTCGGATTCGAAGGCCCCGCCGTCACCGTCGACACGGTGTGCTCCGCCTCCCTCGTGGCGATCGACCTGGCAGCCAAGTCCCTGCGCGCCAGGGAGTGTTCACTCGCCGTGGTCGGTGGCGCGACCACCCTGGCCCGCCCCAGCGCCTTCGTGGAGTTCAGCCGCCAGCGCGCCCTGTCCCCGGACGGACGCTGCAAGGCGTACGCCGCAGCCGCCGACGGCGTCGGTTGGGCGGAAGGCCTGGGCCTGCTCGTCCTGGAACGACTGTCCGACGCCCAGCGCAACGGGCACCGGATCCTCGCCCTCGTACGCGGCACGGCGATCAACCAGGACGGCGCCAGCAACGGCCTCACCGCACCGAACGGTCCCTCGCAGGAGCGGGTCATCCGCCAGGCCTTGAACAGTGCGGGCCTGTCCCCGTCCGATGTGGACGCGGTCGAGGGCCACGGCACGGGAACCCCCCTCGGCGACCCGATCGAAGCCGAAGCACTGTTGGCCACCTACGGCCAGAAGCGCGAGAACGGCCCGCTCTGGCTCGGCTCCATCAAGTCGAACATCGGCCACACCCAGGCCGCGGCCGGGGTCGCGGGCGTCATCAAGATGGTCATGGCGATGCGACACGAGACGCTCCCGCCCACCCTGCACGTGGACGCCCCGTCGCCCCACGTGGACTGGACGTCGGGCGAAGTGGCCCTGCTCACCGAAGCCCGACCGTGGCCCGCGGGGGAACGACGCCGCCGTGCGGGCGTCTCCTCGTTCGGCGTGAGCGGCACCAACGCCCACGTGATCCTGGAAGAGGCCCCGAAGGAGGACGCGCCCCAACAGCAGGCACCCAGCGGGGAACACACCCCCGGCGCCCGCCCGCCGATCCTCGTACCCCTCTCGGCCCGCAGCGAGACGGCACTGCGCGAGCAGGCCGACCGGCTGCGCGCCCACATGATCGCCCGCCCCGAACTGGACCACCTGGACATCGGATTCGCCCAGGCGACCGCCCGCGCACACCTCGAACGCCGAGCCGTGGTGGTCGCCACCGACCGCGGCGCCCTGCTCACCGGCCTCGGTGAACTGAGCTCTGCTGCTCCTGCGGTGAATGTGGTGGAGGGGCAGGGTGCCGGTGGGGGTGTGAAGTCGGTGTTCGTGTTCCCGGGTCAGGGTGCGCAGTGGGTGGGTATGGCGGTGGGGTTGTTGGATGGGTCTGAGGTGTTTGCTGCTGAGGTGGCGGCGTGTGGGGAGGCGTTGTCGGAGTTTGTGGAGTGGCGGCTTGAGGATGTGTTGCGGGGTGTTGAGGGTGCTCCGTCGTTGGAGCGGGTGGATGTGGTGCAGCCGGCGTTGTTCGCGGTGATGGTGGGTTTGGCGGCGGTGTGGCGTTCGTATGGTGTGGAGCCGTCTGCGGTGGTGGGGCATTCGCAGGGGGAGATTGCTGCGGCGTATGTGGCGGGTGGGTTGTCGTTGCGGGATGCTGCGCGGATCGTGGCGGTGCGGAGTCTGTTGGTGCGTGACCGGTTGGCTGGTCTCGGCGGGATGATGTCGGTTGCGGTGGGGGCGGTGCGGGCTGAGGAGTTGATCGCTCCGTATGCCGGTCGGGTGTCGGTGGCGACGGTGAACGGCCCTTCGTCGGTCGTGGTCGCCGGAGAGCCGGAGGCCCTGGACGAGCTGCTGGCCACGTGTGAGCGGGAAGACGTCCGGGCTCGGCGGGTGAAGGTGGATTACGCGTCGCATTCGGTGCAGGTGGAGGTGGTTGAGGGGGAGTTGCGGGAGGCGCTTGCGTCGGTGGTGCCGTTGAAGGGGCGGGTTCCGTTCTATTCGACGGTGTCGGGTGGGTTTCTGGACACCACGACGATGGATGCCGGGTATTGGTACCGGAATCTGCGGAACCCGGTCGGTTTCGAGCCGGCGGTCCGTGCGCTCGTCGACAAGGGCACGGGTTGTTTCCTGGAGATGTCCCCCCACCCCGTGCTCACCATGGCGGTGGAAGGCACGATCGAGGCACAGTCCGCGGGGGACCGCGTGGCCGTGGTGGGCTCCCTGCGCCGCGACGAAGGCGGACTCTCCCGCTTCCTCCTCTCACTCGGCCAAGCACACGTCGCGGGTGTCCGCATCGACTGGGAAGCCGTGTACGCAGGCACCGACGCACAGCGGGTGGACCTGCCCACCTACGCCTTCCAACGCGACAAGTACTGGCTGACCCCGGCAGCGCAGGGCGGTGACGTCGCGGCTGCCGGCCTCGACCGCATGCAGCACCCCGTGCTGGCGGCGGCCGTGCAGGTCGCCGACCGCGACGAGTGGGTCTTCACCGGTCGCTTCTCCACCGAGTCGCAGCCGTGGGTCAGCGAACACGTGGTGCTGGGCTCGGTGATCGTGCCCGGCGCCGCCCTGGTCGAACTCGCCCTCGCCGCAGCACGCCACCTCGGTCACGTCCTCCTGGACGAGTTGGTCTTCGAAGCTCCGCTGGTCCTCGAAGAGAGCTCCGCCCGACACATCAGGGTCACCGTGGGCAAGCCCGGCGAGGACGGTCGCCGTGAAGTCGCCGTCCACTCCCTCGCCGAGGCGGGTACCGGCACCGGGACCGGGACCGGGACTGACGGTGCGCGGCAAGTCATCAGGCACGCCCGCGGCTGGCTCGCAGCCGAGGCCGAGGCCGGGTCCGATCCCGCCCCGCCCTTCCCCGCTTCCTGGCCGCCGATCACAGCCGTCGAGGCCTCCGCCGAGGCGCTGTACGAGCAACTGGCGGACATCGGGCTCGACTACGGCCCCCTGTTCCAGGGCGTGCAGAACGTGTGGCGCAGCGGCACCGAGCTGTACGCCGAGGTCACCCTGCCCGAAGGCACCCCCACCGACGGATTCGCCATCCATCCGGCGCTGTTCGACTCCGCGCTGCACGCCAGCATGCTGGACAAGACCTCCGGGTCGACCCCCGACCTCCCGTTCTCCTGGTCCGGGGTGCAGTGCGGGCGGTCGGCACCCGAGCGGGTGCGCGTACGCATCGACACCGCCGGAGACGCCGGCTTCCGCGTCGACGTCGTCGACGAGAACGGCGACCTGGTCGTCGCCGTCGACAACCTCGCCGTGCGCCCCGTCGACCCCGCACAGCTGGCACGACCCCGCGACGAGCACGACGCACTGTTCCAGTTGGAGTGGGCGCCGGTCACGGGAACGCCCTCACAGGTCCGCATCGCGGTCCTCGGCGACCTCGACGCACCCGGCGAACGCTTCGCCGATCTGCCCGCCCTGGAGGCCGCGCTCGCCGACGGCGCCACCTGCGCGGACCTGGTGCTCGTCCAGATCGAGAACCCGGAAGCGGACGACCCCACCCACGCCGCGACCGCGGTCGCCGAACGCACCCTCGCCCTCGCCCAGCGGTGGCTGGCCAGCGAGTGGCTGGGCGAAGCAACCCTCGTGGCGGTGACCCGCCGGGCGGTCGCCGTCGGCGCGGAGCCCCTGGACCTGACCCAGACCCCCGCCTGGGGACTGCTGCGCAGCGCACAGACCGAACACCCCGGCCGCTTCGTCCTCGTCGACACGGACGGCGGCACCCAGCCCGACTGGAGCTCACTGGCCGGCCTCGACGAGCCGCAGCTGGCGGTCCGGGGCGAGACCCTGCTGGCCCCCCGCCTGGGGCGGGCGACCGCGGGACCGACCGGCCGGTCGTGGCGGCTCGCCAGCACGGAGAAGGGCTCCCTGGAGAACCTCACCGTCCAGCCCTCCGACAGCAACCGCCCCCTGGGCGTCGGCGAAGTCCGCGTCTCCGTCCGGGCCGCCGGCCTCAACTTCCGGGACGTGCTCATCGCACTCGGCATGTACCCGGGCGAGGCGCCGTTGGGCAGCGAGGCGGCGGGCATCGTGCTCGAAGTGGGCTCCGCCGTTTCCGACCTGGTCCCCGGCGATCGGGTGTTCGGACTGGTGAAGGACGCCTTCGGCCCCGTCGCCATCGCCGACCGGAAGACCCTCGCACCGGTCCCGCAAGGCCTCACCTTCACCGAGGCCGCCGCCATTCCCGTCGTGTACCTGACCGCCTACTACGGCCTCGTCGACCTGGCCGACCTGAGGCCCGGCGAAAAGCTACTGGTGCACGCCGCCGCCGGTGGCGTCGGCATGGCCGCCGTACAGCTCGCCCGCCACCTCGGCGCCGAGACCTTCGCCACCGCCAGCCCGGCCAAGTGGGACGCCGTACGAGCCCTGGGCGTCCCCGAGGAGCACCTCGCCTCCTCCCGCGACCTGGCATTCCGCGACGCCCTCCACCGGGCCACCGGCGGCACGGGCGTGGACGTGGTGCTCAACTCCCTGGCCGGCGAGTTCATCGACGCCTCACTGGAACTGCTGCCGCGCGGCGGACGCTTCATCGAGATGGGCAAGGCCGACCTCCGCGACCCCGAGGCCGTCGCACGCCAACGCGAGGGGGTGACCTACCGCTCCTACGACCTGATGGAAGCCGGACCGGACCGCATCCAACAGATGCTGGTCGAGATCGCCGACCTGTTCGCACGAGGAGTACTGGCCCCCGCACCGATCCGCGCCTGGGACGTACGCCGAGGCGACGAGGCGTTCCGCTACCTACGCGAAGGACGCAACGTCGGCAAGGTCGTGCTGACCGTTCCGGCGCCCCTGAACCCCGAGGGCACCGTGCTGATCACCGGTGGCACCGGTGGCCTGGGCGCCCTCTTCGCCAAGCACCTCGTCACCGAGCACGGCATGCGTCACCTCCTGCTGGTCAGCCGGCGGGGCCCGGCAGCCGACGGCGCCGCCGACCTCGTCACCGAACTCGCGGCCCTCGGCGCCGAGGCCCGCGTCCTCGCCTGCGACGTGGCCGACCGCGCACAGCTCGCCGAACTGCTCGGCTCACTGGAACGCCCCCTCACCGCGGTGATCCACACGGCCGGCACGCTCGCCGATGGCATCATCGAGTCGCTCACCCCCGAACAGGTGCAGCACGTCATGCGCCCCAAGCTGGACGCCGCCTGGCACCTGCACGAGCTGACCTCACGCATGGACCTGTCGGCGTTCGTCCTGTTCTCCTCGGCAGCCGGACTGCTCGGCAACGCCGGCCAGGCCAACTACGCCGCAGCCAACGCCGCCGTGGACGCCCTCGCCACGCAGCGACAGACAGCCGGCCTGCCCGCCCTCTCCCTGGCCTGGGGCCTCTGGTCCGACTCCACGGGGATGACCGGGGAGATGGACGAAGCCGACCTCGCCCGCATGGAACGCACCGGAATCGGCGCGATCTCCCGGGACCTGGGCCTGCAACTGTTCGACCAGGCCCTCCGCTCGGACGCCCCGCTGCTGGCCCCCGTACGCCTCGACCCGACCGCGCTGCGCACCCAGGCCCGGGCCGGCACGCTACCCGCCCTGCTCCGCGGACTGGTCAGGACCCCCGCCCGCCGCGCCGACAACGGACGCTCGCTGGAACGACGGCTCGCCGGGGTCCCCGAGGCCGACCGCGAGCAGGTGGTGCTGGACCTGGTCCGTACCCAGGTCGCGTCCGTGCTCGGCCACGCCTCGGCCGAGGCCGTCGACCCCGAGCGCCCCTTCAAGGACCTCGGCTTCGACTCCCTCGCCGCCGTCGAACTGCGCAATCGACTCAGCCAGGTGGTCGATGTCCGTCTGCCCGCGACGCTGGTCTTCGACCACCCCACCCCGATCGAGGCCGCCCGACTGATCCTCACCAAGGTCGGCGGAGCCACCGGGCAGCACCCGTCACCACTCGACCAGGAACTACAGCGGCTTGAGGCACTCCTCATCGCCGTGTCCGGCCACGAACAGCAACTGGCCGGCGCCGAACCCCGTCTGCGCTCGCTCAGCAACCGCCTGCGGACCCTGCTGAGCGCAACGAACACCGGCCACGAGGCCACCGAAGACGACCTAGAAGACGAACTCGACTTCGTCTCCGACAGCGACATGTTCGACCTGATCGACAAGGAGCTCGGATCCGCATGACCGGGAAGACTGACGACGGCCGGAGCGGACCGATCAACGACGAGCAGAAGCTCCGCACCTACCTGCGGCGGGTGACCGCCGAACTGCGGACGGCCAACCGCAAAGTCCGCGAGCTGGAACAGCGCGACGTCGAGCCGATCGCCATCGTCGGCATGAGCTGCCGGTATCCGGGTGGCGTGACGTCACCGAACGAGCTGTGGGAGCTGGTGGCATCCGGCCGGGACGCCATGGGCCCGTTCCCCACCGACCGCGGCTGGGACCTGGAGCGGCTGTACGACGCCGACCCGGAACGGCCGGGCAGCGCCTACGCCACCGAGGGCGGGTTCGTCGACACCGCCACCTCGTTCGATGCCGAGTTCTTCGGGATCAGCCCCCGCGAGGCCCTGGCCATGGACCCGACCCAGCGGCTGACGCTGGAAGCGGCCTGGGAGGCGTTCGAGGACGCGGGCATCGACCCCACGTCACTGCGGGGCAGTGACACCGGAGTGTTCGCCGGCACCGTGTCCTCCGACTACGGCCCGTCGACCCTGCCCGAGCTGGAGGGGTTCCGGGTGACCGGAACCCAGAGCAGCGTGATGTCGGGCCGCGTCGCCTACAGCCTCGGCCTGGAGGGCCCGGCGGTCTCGATCGACACCGCTTGCTCCGCCTCGCTCGTCGCCATGCACCTCGCGGCGAACGCACTGCGGGCGGGCGAGTGCTCCCTCGCGCTCGCCGGCGGCGTCACGGTCCTGGCCGGGCCCTTCCTGTTCGTTGAGTTCAGCCGCCAGCGCGGCCTGGCCCGCGACGGCCGGTGCAAGGCGTACGCGGCGTCCGCCGACGGGACCGGGTTCTCCGACGGCGTCGGCCTGGTGCTCCTGGAACGGCTGTCGGACGCACGGCGCAACGGGCGACAGATCCTCGGTCTGATCCGCGGCAGTGCGGTGAACCAGGACGGTGCGAGCAACGGTTTGACGGCGCCGAACGGTCCGTCGCAGGAGCGGGTGATCCGGCAGGCGTTGGCGAGTGCCGGGCTGTCTCCGTCGGAGATCGATGCCGTCGAGGGCCACGGTACGGGGACGAAGTTGGGTGACCCGATCGAGGCGCAGGCGTTGTTGGCGACGTATGGCGCTGAGCGTGCTGGTGATCCGTTGTGGTTGGGGTCGATCAAGTCGAACATTGGTCATACGTCGGCTGCGGCTGGTGTGGCGGGTGTGATCAAGATGGTGATGGCGTTGCGGCATGGTGTGTTGCCGTCGACGTTGCATGTGGATGAGCCGTCGCCGCATGTGGATTGGGCGTCGGGTGACGTTCGGTTGTTGCGGGAGGCGCGGGAGTGGACGGTCGAGGGTCGTCCGCGTCGTGCGGGTGTGTCGTCGTTCGGTGTGAGTGGGACGAATGCGCACATCATTGTGGAGGAGGCGCCGGTTGAGGATGTGGTTGAGGCGGGGGGTGTTGCTGCGGGTGGTGGGCGTGGTGTGTCGGCGGTTCCGGTGGTGGTGTCGGGTCGTTCGGATGCGGCGTTGCGTGCGCAGGTGGATCGGTTGCGTTCGTTCGTGAGCGAGCGGCCTGAGGTATCTGTTCTGGATGCGGCGTTTTCGTTGGTGGGTTCGCGCGCGTTGTTGGAGCGGCGTGCGGTGGTGGTGGCTGGTGGTCGTGATGAGTTGCTGGCGCAGTTGGGTGCTGTGTCGACGGGTGCGGGTGCAGTGGCGGGGAAGTCGGCGTTCCTGTTTACGGGGCAGGGTTCGCAGCGTGTGGGTATGGGGCTGGGTTTGGCGGCGGAGTTCCCTGCCTTCGATCAGGCGTTGCGTGAGGTGTGTGCGGAACTCGACCCACGGTTGGGCCGCTCGGTGCGGGAGCTTCTCGCGTCCGACGGCGGGGTGTTGGATGCGACGGAGTTCACGCAGGTCGTATTGTTCGCGGTCGAGGTGGCGCTGTACCGCCTGGTGGAGTCGCTTGGACTGCGCGCGGACTACCTGATCGGCCACTCCGTCGGGGAGATCGCTGCTGCGCATGTGGCGGGGGTGCTCTCGTTGCGTGACGCCTCAGAGCTGGTGGTGGCGCGGGGTCGTTTGATGGGTGGGTTGCCTGCGGGTGGGGTGATGGTCGCGGTCCAGGCGAGCGAGCCCGAAGTAGTCGAGTCGTTGGCGGGGTTCGAGGGTCGCCTCGAAGTCGCGGCGGTGAACGGTCCGACTTCCGTGGTCGTCTCCGGTGACGAGGACGCAGCCGAGGAGTGGCTCACGCACTGGGAGGGCCGCAAGGCGACGCGGCTTCGGGTGTCGCATGCGTTCCATTCCCCGCGGATGGAACCGATGCTCGACGAGTTCCGGGCGGTCGCGGAGAGCCTGGAGTACGCAGCGCCGCAGACCCCGGTCGTCTCGAATGTCACGGGCGCAGTGGTGGAGGCGTTCGACGCCGAGTACTGGGTCCGCCACGTGCGCGAGGCGGTGCGTTTCGCTGACGGGGTCCGCACCCTGTGGGACCTGGACGTGCGGCGCTTCCTGGAACTGGGTCCCGACGCGGTCCTGACCGCGATGGCGCGCCAGTGCCTCGACACCGAGACCGAGGACATCGACGCGGTGTTCCTCCCGGCCCTGCGGAGGAAGCAGAACGAGCCGGAAGCGTTCGCCGGGTTCCTCGGCCACGCCTACGCGGCTGGTGTCGTCGTGGATTGGGAGGCGTTCTACGCGGGTGTTGGTGCTGAGCGTGTTGATCTGCCGACTTATGCCTTCCAGCGGGAGCGGTTCTGGCTGTCTCCCGGTACGAGCACGGGTGACGTGTCGGCTGCTGGTCTCGTACCCGTCGACCACCCCGTACTGGCCGCGGCGGTGCAGGTGGGCGACCGCGACGAGTGGGTCCTCACCGGTCTCGTCTCCACCGAGTCTCAGCCCTGGGCCGCTGAGCACCTCCTCCTCGGCACGATGGTCGTGCCGGGCACGGGGCTGGTCGAGCTCGCTCTGGCCGCCGGACGACATGCCGGCAGTCCGGTGGTCGACGAGTTGGTCCTCGAAGCACCTCTGATCGTGCAGCACGGCGTCACCCGGCAACTCCAGATCACCGTCGGGGCGTCCCAAGCGGACGGTCGTCGTGAGCTGGCGATCTACTCGCGCTCGGAAGAAACCCTCAGCGACAGCGAGGCCACCTGCCACGCCCGGGGAACCCTCAGCGCGGACAGCGCCCCGGTCCAGGCATGGCCGGACCAGTGGCCGCCGCGGAACGCCGAACCGATGCCGGTCGACGACCTCTACAGCCGGCTCGCAGATCTCGGGTACGACTACGGCCCCCTCTTCCACGGCGTCGAAGCCGTCTGGCGCGACGGTGACGTGACCTATGCCGAGGTGACGCTGCCCGAGGGGCACGAGGGCTTCGGCATCCACCCCGCGCTCTTCGACTCCGCTCTGCAGAGCGGTGTCATCCTGCTGACCGAGGGCGATGGCGCCTCGCACCTCATGCCGTTCAGCTGGAACAGCGTGCGGCTCGACCGCCCCGACGTCTCGCGACTTCGGGTTCGTTCCGTGATGACCGGAGACACCTCGCTACAGCTGGACGGCGTGGACGAGAACGGCGACCTGGTGGTCTCGGTTGGCTCGCTCGTCGTGCGCCCCGTGGAACAGGGACGGATCGACAGCACGCGTGAGGACGTACGGCAATCGCTGTACACGGTGGACTGGAACGAAATCGATGCCGCCGCAAGCGTTGGCACTCAGGAAGTCGTTCGGATCGGTACCGGGGACACCTACTCGGACTTGGGCGCCCTTGAACAGGCGCTCACTCAGGGGGTTCCGGCTCCGCAGACGCTTCTCGCCCGCATCCCGGGTGCCGGCCAGGACACGCCTTCCGCAACGCGTGCAGCTGTCCGTGAGGCGTTGTCGTTGGTGCAGGGACTGTTGGCGTGTGAAGCGCTGGCTGGTTCGCGGTTGGTGGTGGTGACTCGGGGTGCGGTGTCGGTTGGTGGTGGGGTTGCGGATGTGGCGCAGGCTGCGGTGTGGGGTTTGGTGCGCAGTGCGCAGTCGGAGCATCCGGGTCGGTTCGTTCTGGTGGATGTGGAGGGTGATCAGGAGCCGGACTGGGGTGTGGTCCTGGGTTCGGATGAGCCGCAGCTCGCGCTGCGTGGCGGCCAGTGGTTTGCGCCGCGCCTGATCCGTTCGGTTGCGGGGGCTTCGGACGGGGTGGTTCGGTCCTTCGATCCGGAGGGGACGGTGGTGGTCACTGGTGGTACGGGTGGTTTGGGTGCGATCTTCGCCCGTCACCTGGCCGCGTCGCATGGTGTGCGTGACCTTCTGCTGCTGAGTCGTCGTGGTCCTGCGGCTGATGGCGCTGCGGAGCTAGTCGCGGAGTTGGACGCGTTGGGTTGCGCGGCTCGGGTCGTGGCCTGTGACGTGTCCGACCGTGAGCAGCTGGCCGCGGTACTGGCCGCGGTGGAGCGTCCGTTGACCGGTGTCGTGCATACGGCGGGTGTGTTGGACGACGGTGTGGTGGAGTCGTTGACTGCCGAGCAGATCGACCGTGTGATGCGTCCCAAGGTCGATGCGGCCTTGCACCTTCACGAGCTGACGGCCGATACCGATCTCGCTGCGTTCGTGGTGTTTTCGTCGGTGGCGGCGTTGATGGGGAGTCCGGGGCAGGGCAACTACGCTGCGGCGAACGCGGCGTTGGACGCTCTTGCAGCGTCTCGTCAGGCTTCGGGGCTTTCTGCGACGTCCCTCGCATGGGGGCTGTGGAACGAGGTCGGAGGCATGTCGGGCGAGCTCGGCGAGGCCGAACTGGCTCGTTTGGAGCGCATGGGTATGGGTGCGCTTTCCCCGTCGTGCGGGTTGGAGCTCTTCGACTTGGCGCTCGGTACCCGTGAGGCGCTACTCGCTCCTGTCCAACTTGACCCGGCCGCGCTGCGTGCCCAAGGCCGGGCCGGCTTGCTCCCCACACTGCTGCGTGGTCTCGTTCCCGCCCCTGCCCGACGCGCCGAGACGGGTGGATCGCTCGCGCAGCGCATCGCCGGTCTCGCCGGAGCAGATCGGGAACGAATCGTTCAGGACGTGGTTCGGGATCAGGTCGCTGCGGTACTCGGTCATGCGTCCGCTGCGGCGATCGACATGGACCGGGCCTTCAAGGAACTCGGCTTCGACTCGCTCAGCGCGGTCGAGCTGCGCAATCGACTCACCCAGGCCACACGTGTCCGCCTGCCCGCCACACTGATCTTCGATCACCCGACCCCGGCCGCGGTCGCGCGGCTGCTGCTCTCCGAGTTCGGCGGAGTGACTGACACGCCGAAGCCCGCCACGCGGGCGAAGCGCGTTGCCACGGACGAACCCCTGGCCATCGTGGGGATGAGCTGCCGCTACCCCGGTGGGGTGACGAGCCCCGAGGAACTGTGGCAGTTGGTTGCCGCCCGTCGTGACGCGGTGGGCGGGTTGCCCACCGACCGTGGGTGGGACCCGAACATCTACGACCCGGACCCGGACCAGCCGGGGAAGATCAACACCAGGGGCGGCGCCTTCCTGGAGCGCATCGGGGAGTTCGACGCCGAGTTCTTCGGGATCAGTCCGCGTGAGGCCGTGGCGATGGACCCGCAGCAGCGCCTGCTGCTGGAGTCGTCGTGGGAGGCGTTCGAGAACGCGGGCATCGATCCGACGACGTTGCGGGGTAGCGACACCGGTGTCTTCGCCGGTGTGGTGACGACCGACTACGGCGGCATGGCGTCGGGAGAGCTGGAGGGCTACCGCCTGACCGGCACGACGACAAGCGTGGTGTCCGGTCGGATCGCGTACTCGCTGGGACTGGAAGGGCCAGCGATGTCGGTGGACACGGCTTGCTCCTCCTCCGCCGTCGCCCTGCACCTGGCAGGCCAGGCGCTGCGAGCCGGTGAGTGCTCGTTGGCACTGGTCGGTGGTGTGACCCTGCTGGCCGGCCCCTATCTCCTGACCGAGTTCAGCCGCCAGCGGGCGGTTTCCCCGGACGGTCGGTGCAAGGCGTATGCGGCGTCGGCGGACGGGACTGGGTTCTCGGACGGTGTGGGTGTGTTGGTGGTGGAGAGGTTGTCGGATGC
>NZ_JBHXEN010000044.1:0-74671 GCF_042724695.1 Streptomyces sp. NPDC127068
TGTGAGGGCCCCCACCGTTCGGTGGGGGCCCTCACACGGTCACGGGGTCAGACGACCTGGTGGAGCCAGCGGACGGGGGCGCCCTCACCGGCGTAGCGGAAGGGCTCCAGCTCGTCGTCCCACGGCTTGCCGAGGAGCTTGGCGATCTCGGCCTCCAGGCTGGTCCCGTCGCGCTGGGAGCGGGCGAGGGCGGCGCGCAGCCGGTCCTCGGGGATGAGGATGTCGCCGTGGATGCCGGTGACCGCGTGGAAGATCCCGAGGTCGGGGGTGGAGCTGTACCGTTCGCCCTCGGCGGTGGCACAGGGCTCGGCGGTGACCTCGAAGCGGATCAGGTCCCAGCCGCGCAGGGCGGAGGCGAGCTGGGAGGCGGTGCCCGCTTCGCCCTTCCAGGAGAACTCGGTGCGCCACGTCCCCGGTGCCGCGGGCTGCCTGATCCAGTCGAGGTTGACGCGCGTTCCGAGTACGCCCGCCACCGCCCATTCGACGTGCGGGCACAGCGCGCGCGGTGCGGAGTGCACGTACAGGACTCCACGTGTCGTCACCGGGACCTCCAGGGTGGGGCGAGGGGTCGCCGTGGTTCGGCGGTCCCGCTCCTGTGCCGAGCGATTCTTCCTCAGATTCGATGGAAAACCATGAAAAGCAGACAGATGTGACGTGGTGTAATTTACCGGATACCGCGTCGTGCGGCGCCACGGGCGGGTCCGACCCGCCCCGTCACCGCCGGACGGCGGTCACGGGCACCACGGGGCCGAGGCTACCGTGCGGCGGGGCGCGGAGTGTGACGTACTGTCGGTCCCCATGGCCACGAGCCCCGCGCTTTCACCCACGGGGACGCCCGGCAGGAACGCCCCGCCCGCTCCCGGTCACGGGTCGTCACGGTGTTTCCGCCAGGCCCTAGTTTCCGCTCGGACTCAACCTCCGGGCCCGCCGGGACGTCGTGGAAGGCGACAGAGGGGAGCCGGAATGCGCAGGCGCAGTCACCGTTCACAACCCGCCGGTCGGCGGTCGCGGACCGTCGTGGCCACCACCGCGGCCGTACTGGTGGGGGCGGTGGGGATGAGCGGGTGCGACGCGGTCGGCGGGAACGAACCCGGGCCGTCGAACGCCTCGCAACGGGGCGAACAGAAGCGGCAGAAGCCGGCCTGGGACCGCAGTCCGCAGTCGTTGGCCGCGGTCGGCGACTCGATCACCCGTGCGTTCGACGCCTGCTCGGTGCTGTCGGACTGTCCGGAGGCCTCGTGGGCGACCGGTTCCGATGCGGACGTGCGCAGTCTCGCGGTGCGGCTGCTGGGGCCGGCGAAGGCGGCCGAGCGGAGCTGGAACTACGCGAAGACCGGCGCCCGGATGGTCGATCTCCCGGAGCAGATGCACCAGGCGGCGGCGCACCGGCCCGAACTGGTGACGGTGCTGGCGGGGGCGAACGACGCGTGCCGCTCGTCGGTGCGGTCGATGACTCCGGTGGCGGACTTCCGGGCGGACTTCGCGCAGGCGCTGCGCGGACTGCGGCGCCAGTCGCCCACGTCGCAGGTGTTCGTGGCGAGCGTGCCGGACCTGAAGCGGTTGTGGTCCACCGGCCGGAGCAACCCCATGGGCAAGCAGGTGTGGAAGCTGGGGATCTGCCCGTCGATGTTGAAGGACTCGGACGCCGTCGACGCGAAGGCGGTGGCCCGGCGGGCGGCCGTGCAGCAGCGGGTCGTGGAGTACAACCGGGTGCTCAAGGAGGTCTGTGCGAAGGACCTGCGGTGCCGTTACGACGACGGGGCGGTGTTCTCGTACCGGTTCGGGGACGAGCAGTTGAGCGAGTGGGACTGGTTCCACCCCAGCAAGGACGGTCAGTCCGAGTTGGCGGAGATCGCGTACCGGGCGGTGACGGCCCGCTAGGGCAGGGGCGAGGGGCGGGGCGGATCGCCCCTGGCGCGGGCAACTCCTCTCCCGGGATACTGCGTCCACCCCACAGGCAACGGAGGTTCCCCATGGACGCTTCGGCACCGATACGCACCCGCGTACTCACGCTGGCCACCGCACTGCTGCTCGGCCTCACCGCGGCTCCCACCCTGGCCACGGAAGGCACCACCGGCACCGGGTCCGGCAGCGCTGCCGGACCCGGTGCCGCGCCCGCGTCCGTTCCGACGGCGGAGGAGCAGCGGCTCGACCGGGCGGTGCCCCGGGAGGTGCTGCGGCGCTCCGGGTTCGACGCGGTGGCCCCCTCGTTCGCCCGGGCGCTGGACGGGGCGGACGGGTACCGGGAGGCGCGGCGGGTCGTTGCGCGGCACGGGGCGCGGTTGTGGGAGCGGGCCGTGGACCGGGTGCAGGGGCGGGGGCCGTCGGGCGGGGACCTGAGCCGGGACGACGACCGCCCGCTGTACTGGGCCCGGCTCGCGATGGTGCGGGAACTGCGCACCTGGGAGCCGGACTCCGGGCTGACCGCCGATCGGCGGGTACGGCTGCTGGACCTGTTGGAGACGGTGTCCCGGGGCCAGGACTCGATCCGGTTCGCCGACCGTACCGACTCCGAGGACCGGCACGACGACCGGCGCGGGGAGGACGGGCGGGAGCGGCCGTTGCACGTCCTGGTCACCGGGTTCGACCCGTTCACGCTCGACCGCGACGTGCGGATCAGCAATCCCTCGGGAGCCGCGGCGCTCGCCCTGGACGGCACGGTGATCCAGACGCAGCGGGGTCCGGCCCGGGTGGAGGCGGCCGTGTTCCCGGTGCGCTGGCAGGACTTCGCGGACGGGGAGGTGGAGCGGACCCTGCGCCCCCACCTCGGGCGGGTGGACCTCCTGACGACGGTCAGCCAGGGCCGCCCCGGCCGGTTCGACGTGGAGCGGACCAACGGGGCGTGGCGCGGCGGGTTCCCCGACAACGAGAACGTGGGGCGTACCGGGAAGGTGCCGGTCACCGGGGCGACGGGGCCGGAGTGGACGTCGAGCACCCTGCCGTACGCGGCGATCGTCGCGGCGGAGACCGGGCGGTTCCCGGTGCGGGACAACACCTCCGTGACGGAGGTTCCGGCGGGGGGCACGACCCCGGTGGACCGGGCGGACGGGCCGACGCCCGGGTCCAGCGCACGGGCCGGGGGCGGCGGCAACTACCTGTCCAACGAGATCGCCTACCGGGCGACCCTGCTGCGGGACCGCTTCGGTCCGGCGGGGCTGCCGGTGGGGCATCTGCACACGCCGGTCCTGGCGTTCGGGGCGGGGAACACCGACCCGGCGACCGGAACGGTCAGCGATCCGGAGTTCCTGCGCAACCGGGCGGACATCGTGCATCAGGTGCGGGCGGTGCTGGCCGTGGCGGTCGCCGCCCGCTGAGGCCCCGCGGGGCCCGTCAGACGCCGTAGGGGGCGGGCCCGCCCGGCTGGGGCGCCGGGGCGTGCCGGTCGGCGGGCCGGGCCCCGGAGGAGTCCTCGCCCATGAGGTCGCGGGCCATCATCGTCGCGCCGGCCACTGCGCCGGGCATGAGGAACACGGCGACGAAGGGCACCAGGAAGGCGACGGCGAGGGGGGTGCCGAAGCCCCAGACCATGGATCGGCGGGCGCGCAGCAGCCGCAGCCGGGTGCGCACGTCGACGCCGCGGCGCTGGAGGGCGACGGCGGTGAGTTCCTCGGTGAGGAAGAAGCCGGTGACCATGAAGCCGACCGCGGGGACGAGGGTCTGGCCGACGAACGGGATGAAGCCGAGGGCGAAGAGCAGCACGCCCCAGAGGGTGGCGCGGACGACGACGCGCAGGCTGTCCCGCGCGGAGATCCACAGGTCCTTCCAGAGCGGCAGCCCGGACTCGGGGGCGCTGCCGTCGGGCGAGAGGTCGCGGTCGACCCGTTCGGACAGCTCCTCGTAGAAGGGCTGTCCGACGAGCAGGGTCACGGCGGTGAAGGTGACGACGGCGAGCAGCAGCGCCAGGGCGAACAGCAGGACCGTCAGGAAGCCGCGGAACAGGCCGAGCCACGGGGAGGACCAGTCGTCGGCGAACGGGGTGGCCCACCCCACGAAGTCGCTGCCCCACACGGCGAGGCCGATCAGCGCCCCCAGGTAGAGGACGAGGGTGACGAGTCCCGGGATCAGTCCGCGCCCGAACGCCTTGCCGTGGGCAGCGACCCAGCGCTGCCCGTTCATCAGATACTTGAAACCCGCCCCTAGATCACGCATGCCGGAACGATACCCGGGGCGCGGCCGGCCGCCCCTCCCCGTGACGTGCTGTGACGATCACGTTGATTTGTCACGGACGGACGGTACGGCCGGCCCGGTGGCCCGCTAGTCGAGGGTGACGATCATCTTGCCGGTGCTGTCGCCGCGCAGGACGCCGAGGAACGCGTCGAAGGTGTGCTCGATGCCCTTGACCACGGTCTCGCGGTAGCGCAGTTCGCCGGAGCGCAACCAGGCACCGACGTCCTGGACGAACTGCGGCTGGAGGTCGTAGTGGTCGCCGACCAGGAAGCCCTGGATGCGACCGCGGGTCTGGATCAGCCGGGGGAGGTTGCGGGGGCCGGGCGGGAGTTCGGTGTCGTTGTAGACCGAGATCATCCCGCAGACGGCGATGCGGCCGTCCCGGTTGAGGCTGCCGATCGCCGCTTCGAGGTGGTCGCCGCCGACGTTGTCGAAGTAGACGTCGATGCCGTCGGGCGCCGCGGCCTCCAGTAGTTCGCGGACCGAGCCGCTGCGGTAGTTGAACGCGGCGTCGAAGCCGTACTCCTCGGTGAGGAGGCGGACCTTCTCGTCCGAGCCGGCGGAGCCGATGACCCGGGCGGCGCCCTTGAGCCGGGCGATCTGTCCGGCCTGGGAGCCGACGGCGCCGGCCGCGCCGGAGACGAACACGGTGTCGCCCTCCTTGAGCTCGGCGACCCGCAGCAGCCCGGCGTAGGCGGTGAGACCGGTCATGCCGAGGACACCGAGGTAGGCACTGAGCGGCGCGAGGTCCGGGTCGACCTTGACGGCGGCCCGGGCGTTCACGACGGCGTACTCGCGCCAGCCGAGGAAGTGCAGCACGTGGTCCCCGACGGCGACGCCCTCGTCGTTCGAGGCGATGACCTCGCCGACCGCGGCGCCCTCCATCGGACGGTCCAGTTCGAAGGCGTCGATGTACGTCCGCCCGGCGTTCATCCGACCGCGCATGTACGGGTCCACGGAGAGGTGGCGGTTGTGCACCAGCACCTGGCCGGGGCCCGGCTCGGGCGTCGCCTCCTCCCGCAGGGCGACGTCGGTCGGCTGCGGCCAGCCGTGGGGCCTGCGCACCAGGTGCCAGGCGCGGGACGTGGCGGGTACCTGGTGGGGCGCTGCGCCGGAGGTGGGGGACATGGGGTCGACTCTCCTCGCTGGGTGACCGGGCGGGCTGCACGGACCGGTCCGGCACCGACGTCTCGCCGAGGCACCGAACCGGCACGTCACACCGTGAAAGATAACCGTTGGGGCGCTGACCGCCCCGACCCGACGGGCAGGTGGCCCAGGCGTTCACCGCCGCGGGAACCGGTCAGGTGAGGGACTCGACCGCGCGGGCGAGGCTCTGGGCACCGTGGCCCTCGGCGACCTGCCGGTCGAAGAGGGGCAGGAGCGGGGCGATCAGATCGGTGGACAGGCCCTGGGCCTCGGTCGCGGCGAGGATGTTGCGCAGTCCCGTGGCGTTCATCTCCAGGCTGGACGTCTGGGTGCCGTACTCGCCCGCGTCGATCTCCTTCGCGAACTGGGGCAGGGCGTCGGCGGCGGCCTTCAACCAGGTCACCAGGTGTTCCGTCAGTGCCGCGGCCGGGATGCCCTCGGAGCGGGTGAGGGCGACGGCCTGGAAGAAGCCGGCGAACATGCCGTACATCCCGCTGAGCAGGGCCACGTCGTGGACCGCGGCGAGCGCCGGGTCCGCGCCGACGTGGGTGCCGGGGCCGAGCAGGTCCAGCGCGGCCCGGTGCGAGCCGTACGCCTCCTCGGGTCCGCTGTAGAGGATGAACGCCTCGTCGGTGCCGATGGTCTGGGGCACCGCGTACACGGCGCCGCTCAGGTACCGGGCCCCCTGGGCGCCCGCCCAGGCGGCGAGTTCGCGGGCCGGGCCGGGGGTGCTGGTGGTCAGGTTCACCACGGTCCGGTCGGGGAGCGCGGCGGCGGCCGGGGCGAGCAGGTCGCGGGCGGTGTCGTGGTCGAGCACGGTGACGACGACCAGGTCGCTCGCCGCGACGGCCTCGACGGGGCTCGCTGCGCGCACCGCGCCCCGGGCCACGAGTGCGTCGGCGCGGGACGGGGTGCGGTTCCAGACGGTGGTGGGGTGGCCCGCGGCGAGGAAGGCTTCGGCGACGGCCCGTCCGAGGTTGCCGAGGCCGAGGACGGTGACGGACTGGCGGGGGGTGGCGGTGGCGGTCATGGCTTCCTCCGTTGGTGTGGGTGGCGCGGTGTGCGCCGGCTGTGGGACTACCTTCGCCGGGGGCGCTGCCGGTCCGCTGCCGGTCCGCTGTCGGTTCCTCGTGGCCCCTCCGGTGCGTACACCTGGCGGTGCGCGGGCCAGTCACGGTGCGCGGTGCGATTCGCGCAGTTCCCCGCGCCTCTCACGGGGCCCGATCCCGTACGGGTGCGCTGTTCCCTGCGGGTGCTTCGGGGTTGCTCGCGCCGTTCCCCGCGCCCCTCACGGGGCCGATCCGGGGCGGGGGTGGGGAGGGGCGGCCCGTTAGGGGCGCGGGGAACTGCGCGAATCGCACCGCGCACCCGGGCCGGGCAGCGCACCCCGCCGGGACGCACCCGTAGGGGGCGCGGGGAACTGCGCGGGCAACCCGGACGCACCCGCGGGAGACGGCGCACCGCCAGGTGAACGTGCCGGACCGTCGGGAGCCGACTGCGCCAAGCGGGCGGCGAGTTCGCGGACGTGGACGACGAGCTCGGCCGGCCCGTGCACGGTGAAGGGCACCCCGAGCAGCCCCACCCACAGGGCGAGTTCATCGAGCGAGTGGGACCCACAGGTGAGCGAACTGGTCCGCGCGTCGAGCGCATGGACCGTGGCCGTCGTCGCAGGCATGCGCTCGGCGACCAGTTGGGCGGGCGCGTGCACGGTGAGGTGGGCCCGGTACCGGTAGGGCGCGCTGGAGACGGCCCGCGAGGCGTACGCGGCGAGGTCGTCGGCGGGCGCCTCCCGCGGGACGAAGCGCGGACCATGCGGCGGGCGGAGCTCCATCCGGTCGAGCCGGAAGGTGCGCCAGTCGGCACGTCCGGTGTCGTAGGCGACGAGGTACCAGCGGCGCCCGGTCGAGACCAGGCGGTGGGGTTCCACCAGGCGTCTGCTCCCGCTGCCGTCGTGCGCGCGGTACGCGAACCGCAGCTGCTCGTGGTCGCGGCAGGCCGCCGCGATCACGGACAGCGTGTCGGGGTCGACCGCGGGACCACCGGCCGGCATCGGGACCGTCATGGCGCGCAGCGCGTGGACGCGGTGCCGTAGCCGTGGCGGCAGTACCCGTTCCAGCTTGGTCAGGGCCCGCAGCGCACTCTCCTCGATCCCGGTGACGCTGCTGCCCGCGGCGTTGCCCAGGCCCACCGCGACGGCCACCGCCTCCTCCTCGTCCAGCAGCAGCGGCGGCACGTCCGATCCGGCGCCGAGGCGGTACCCGGCCACCCCGGCGACGGCGTGCACGGTGTACCCCAGCGCACGGAGCCGGTCGACGTCCCGGCGCACGGTGCGGTCGCTGACGTCCAGCCGTTCGGCCAGTTCGGAGCCCGGCCACGAGCGGTGGGTCTGGAGCAGGGACAGCAGTTTCAACAGTCGAGCGGAGGTCGGAAGCATGGGGTGATCCTGCCGGACGGCTAGGACCGATCCTGACCTAGGTGGCCTCTAACGTCAGGGACATGGACAACGACTTCACCCTCCGCCCCTTCCGCATCGAGATCCCCCAGGCCGCGCTGGACGACCTGCGCGAGCGCCTGCTCCGCACCCGCTGGCCGAGCGAGACCGAGGGCCAGGGCTGGGGGCGCGGCGTCCCGGTCGGGTACCTGAAGGAGTTGGCCGCCCACTGGGCCGACGGGTACGACTGGCGGGCGTGGGAGTCACGGCTGAACGCCCACCCCCAGTTCACCACCGAGATCGACGGGCAGAACGTCCACTTCCTGCACGTCCGCTCCGCGAACGCCGACGCCCTGCCGCTGATTCTCACCCACGGCTGGCCCGGCTCGGTCGTGGAGTTCCTGGACCTGATCGAGCCGCTGGCCCGGGACTTCCACCTGGTCATCCCGTCGATCCCCGGCTTCGGCTTCTCCGGCCCGACCCGGGAGGCCGGCTGGAACAGCCAGCGGGTCGCCCGCGCCTGGGCGGAACTCATGCGCCGGCTCGGCTACGAGCGGTACGGCGCCCAGGGCGGCGACTTCGGCGGCGGCATCTCCCGGACACTGGGGCTGATCGCGCCCGAGAACGTGGTCGCCGTGCACGTCAACGGCGGCACGACCTACCCGAGCGTCGCGGAGGACGACGTCACGCTGACCGAACGCGAGCGGGCCCGGGTGCGGCGCATGAACGCGTTCATGGCGGAGGCGGGCGGGTACCTCGCCATCCAGTCCACCCGGCCGCAGACCCTCGCCTACGGCCTGACCGACTCGCCCGTCGGTCAACTCTCCTGGATCGTCGACAAGATCCGCGACATGACGGACCTGGCGAAGGAACTCCCCCACGAGGCCGTCGACCGCGATCTGTTGCTGACCGACGTGACGCTCTACTGGCTGACCGGCACGGCGGGTTCCTCGGCCGCGCTCTACTACGAGGACGCGCAGGCGTGGACCGCGCCGGAGGTGTCGTCCGTGCCGACGGCGGTGGCGTTGTTCACCGTCCAGGACATCGCGCTGCGCCGGGACGAGGAGAAGGCCAACAACGTGGTGCGCTGGTCGGACTTCGAGCGCGGCGGCCACTTCGCCGCGATGGAGGCACCCGACCTCCTGGTCGACGACGTCCGGGCGTTCTTCACCGACTACCGCTGATCGTCCTCCGGGCGACGGCGGCAGGTTGACGCCAGGCCCTAAGCTGGCCTGATGCATTTCGGAGTGCTCGGTCCGCTGGTGGTGTGGACGGCGGACGGGGTGCCGGTGGCGGTTCCCGGCGCGAAGGCCCGCATGTTGCTGGCACGGCTGTTGGTGGACCCGGGGCGCCCCGTCTCCACGGACCGGCTGGTGGACGACCTGTGGGGCCCCGACTCCCCGCCCGAACATCCGCGCAACGCGCTCCAGGGCCAAGTGTCCCGGCTGCGGGCGGCGTTGGAGCGGGTCGAAGCGGGTGGTCGGGAGCTGCTGGTGGGGGACGCCGCCGGGTACCGGCTGCGCATCGACCCGGTGGTGGTGGACGCGGCGCGGTTCGCCGAACTGGTGCGCCGGGGCCGGTCCGCGGCCGGGGCCGACGAGCGGGTGGCGGCCTTGTCGGAGGCGCTGGGCCTGTGGCGGGGCGATGCGTTCGCCGGGTACACCGACCTGGCCTTCGCCCGGGCCGCCGCCCACCGGCTGGAGGAGGACCGGCTCAGCGCGTTGGAGGACCGGCTCGCCGCCCGGGCCGAGTTGGGCGACCACCGGGGCATCATCGGGGAGGCGGAGGAACTCGTCGCCGCGCACCCGCTGCGCGAACGCCTGCGGGCGATCCAGCTCCGCGCGCTGTACGGGGCGGGCCGACAGAGCGATGCGCTCGCCGGGTACGAGAGTCTGCGCCGCACGCTGGACGAGGAGTTGGGCCTTTCACCGGGTGCGGAGCTGGTCGCCCTGCACGGGGCGATCCTGCGGCACGACCCGACGCTGTTCGTGGCGCCGCCGGACGGTGCGCCCGCCGCGGCGCCGGTCGCCGAGCGGCCGGACGCGGAACGGCCGGATGCGGGGCGGTCGGGCGCGCGGGTGGGAACGGTCCGCGGGAATCTTCCCGCGCCGGTCACGGCGTTGGTGGGCCGGGCCGAGGACGCCACCGAGGTGCAGAAGTGGCTGGCGCACTCGCGGCTGGTGACGCTGACCGGGCCGGGCGGAGTCGGCAAGACCCGGCTGGCCGTCGAGGTGGCGCGAGGCGTCGGTGACGCCTTCCCGGACGGGGTGTGGTTCGCCGAACTCCAGGGCGTCGTGCCCCCCTCGGACCCGGCCGGTCCTGAGGGGGTGACCGCCGTCGCCGAGGCCCTGCTGACGGTGTTGCGCATACCGGAGGCCTCGGACGGCGGACCGCCCCGGCCGGCCCTCGACCGACTCGGCCGCGCCCTGCGCGAGCGACGGCTGCTGCTCGTCCTCGACAACTGCGAACACCTGGTGGAGGCCGCCGCCGAGGTGGTCGCACGGCTGTTGGCCGGGGCGCCCGACCTGTCCGTGCTGGCCACCAGCCAGGAGCCGCTGGGGGCGGTGGGCGAGTCGGTGCGGCCGGTGGCACCGCTCGCGGCGGTGGACGCCGAGGCACTGTTCCTGGCCCGCGCCGCCGTCCCGCCCGGTTTCGCCGGCGACCCGGAGAACGCCCGTGCCGTCAGCGCCCTGTGCGCACGCCTCGACGGTCTGCCGCTGGCCCTGGAGTTGGCGGCCTCCCGGGTGCGGAGCCTCGGTGTGCACGGACTGTTGGCGCGGCTGGACGACCGGTTCGCGCTGTTGTCCGGCGGGCCGCGCACGGCACCCGAGCGCCAGCGCACCCTGCGAGCGGTGATCGACTGGAGCTGGGACCTGCTCGCCCCCGACGAACGGACCGTCCTGCGACGCCTGTCCGTGGCGGCCGGGGGCTGCACGGTGGAGGCCGCCGAGGAGGTCTGCGCGGGCGACGGGATCGCCGGCGGAGACGTCCTGGACCTGTTGGCGCGGCTGGTGGACCGCTCGCTCGTCGTGCTGACGGACCACGCCGACGGGCCGGTGTACCGGCTGTTGGAGTCGGTGCGGGCGTACGGCGCCGAGCGGTTGTTGGCGGCGGGCGAGGCCGATGCGGTGCGGGAGCGGCACGGCCGCCACTACGCGCGGCTCGCCCGGCGGGTCGCTCCCCTGTTGCGCGGGCCCGAGCAGCAGCGCTGGCTGGAACGGTTGGACGGGGCGGGCGCCGATCTGCGGCTGGCCGTGGACCAGGCGGTGCGCGTCGGCGCCTGGGACCGGGCGTTGCGGACGGTGAACGCCCTGGTCTGGCCGGAGGTGTTGCGGGGCCGCCCGGCGAGGGCGCGCCGGGCGCTGGACGGGGTGCTGTCGGCAGTGCCCGAGGAGGCGCCGTACGCGCGGGAGCGGGCGCGGGCGGTGGTGTGGCGCACCGGGTTGACGCTGCTGGCGGCGGCACCGGGGGACGCCGTTGACGGAGGGGGCGCCGGGGGGATCGGTGCGGCGCTGGCCCCGTACCGGCAGGGTGCGGTGGACGACCCCGAGGGGTACGCCAGCGCCCTGTGGTTCCTGGGTTCCGCGCAGATGGGGGCCGGGGACGTCGACACGGGCGAGGAGTTGGTGGACCGGGCGCTGGAGGGCTTCGCCGCCCTGGGCGACGACTGGGGGACGGCGGCGGCACTGAGCGTGCGGACCCGGCATGCGATGGCCCACGGGGACCTCGACGCGGTGCGGCGGGACGGGGAGCGCAGCGCCCGGCTGTTCCGGGCGGTCGGTGATCCGTGGGGTTTGCTCCAGACGGTGTTCCCGTTGGCGGCGCTGGCTTCGATCAACGGGGACTACGGGGCCGCGACCCGCTTGCAGCGGGAGGGGTTGGAGATCGCCGAGCGGCTCGGCCTGTCGGGGGAGGCGGCCAAGCGGCACACCGGGTTGGGGCGGCTGGCGCTGCTGACGGGTGACCACCGGGGGGCGCGGGTGCACCACGAGCGGGCGCTGCGGCTGGCCCGGGAGGGGGGCTTGCGGTCGGGGGAGGCGGACGCCCGGCTCGGGCTGGGCCTCGGGGCGCGGCGGGCGGGGGCCCTCGACGAGGCTGCGGAGCACTTCGGGGCGTTGCTGTCCTGGTTCCGGGAGGTGGACTACGAGCCGGGAGTGGCGCTGGTCCTCGCCGAGTTGGGGTTCGTGGCGCAGGCGCGCGGCGATGCCCGGGCCGCGGGAGCGCTGCACCGGGAGGGGCTGGGGTTGGCCCGGGGGTTGGGGGACCCGCGGGCGATCGCGCTCGCCCTGGAGGGTTTGGCCGGGGCGGGGCTGGTCGCCGGGGAGGGCGAGCGGGCCGCGGTGTTGTTGGGGGCGGCTGCCGCGGCGCGGGACTCCGTGGGGGCGCCGTTGCCGCCCGCCGAGCGGGGCGATGTGGACCGGATCGCGGCGGGCGCGCGGGCGGCGGTGGGGGGTGCGGTCTTCGACCTCGCCTTCGCCCGTGGGGCCGCGCTCCCGGCGGACGGGCCGTGGCCGCTGTCCGAGTGACGGCCGGGCCGCGGACCGTCAGGGGGCGTTGCCCAGGTCGCCGCGCAACCGCTGCGCGCGCAGGACGAGTTCGAGTTCGAACCGGCGGTCGGGGTCGTCCACGGCGTCCCCCCACAGTTCCCGGATCTGTCGGAGGCGGTACCGCACGGTCTGCGGGTGCACGCCCAGCCGGACCGCGACCTCGGGCGCCCCGCCCCGGGTCTCCAGCCAGGCGAGCAGGGTCTCCGCGAGGCGCCGCCCGTGGGTGCGTCCGCAGTCGGCGAGCGGGGCGAGCGCCCGCCGGGCGAGGTCGTCGATGAGTTCCTCGGGCTGGAGCAGGACGAGTGCCTGGGTGTGTTCGGTGCAGTGCAGCACTTCGCCGGCCGGCAGCAGCCCGCGTTCCATCAGCCGGACGGCGGCCTCGGCCCACCGCAGGGACTTGGCCGCGTCGACCAGCGGCACCGGTGGTCCGATCGCCCCCGACCAGCCGGTCATGGCGCGGCGCAGCAGTTCGGGCCGGCCGGCCGCGTCCGGGTCGGGCACGACCATCCGGGGCCGTTCGGCCTCCATGTCGAGCAGGACGCCCTGTCCGACGGCGGGCGCCACCGCCTCCCTGGCGGGTCGCAGCAGCACTCCGGCGGCGACGTGCGTCGGGAGCGGCCAGCCGATCCGGGCGGCGCGTTCGGCGAGGGTCGCGGCGAACTCCGGTGGGCCGTAGGGGCCGTGGGCGCCCTCGGGGCCGGCCGTGGGGTGGGTGACGCGTTCGGCGAGGAGGAGTTCCATCAGTTTGCGTTGCAGCCGGAGCCGTTCCCCGGCCTGTCGGGCGGCGGCCTCGGCGTAGCCGCGTACGGACGCCTCGACCAGTCCGTCCAGGTACTCGTACCCCGCGTCGGCGAGTTCGTACATGGCGGGCGGGGGGATGTCGACGCGTTGGCCGATCTCGGTGAGGCGCCGCCAGGCCAGGCGCACCCCGAGTCGGTAGATGGCCTGGAGCGAGTCGAGGCTCCGGCCGCCGAGCCCCTCGCCGCGGCCGAAGTCCTGGAAGACCTCGGGGTGGACGCGCGGGGCGCCCTCGGCGGTCTCCAGGTGCTGGATGAAGATCTCGATGGCCCGGCGGATGCCGACGAGGGACTTGGGCTCGCCGGAGTCGTCGAGGATGACGGGCAGGTGCGGGTAGTCGCGGCGGATCTTGCCCAGGATCTCCTCCGCGAGGACGGGCACCTCGGCCATGGCGAGCGCGGCGAACTGTCGGACCTGGCTGCGGGGCACGTCGTGCCAGGCGGAGAAGGGCCCGGCAGGGGGCGGCACCGGGCGGCCGGGCGCGGCCGTGCCGGGTGGGCTCGGGGCGCCCCGGCGGGTCGGGGGAGCTGGAGGAACGGCCACGTCAGCGCTCCCGCTGGGCCGTCTCGTAGGTCACGAGCGGGGTGTTGGGCTGCTCGGGGGTGGCGTCGAGCAGCGCCACGATGCCGAGGGCGGCGCCCCCGGCGAGTGCGGCGGCGGTCACGACGGTGAGCGTGGCGGCGAGCAGTCTGGGCATTGCTGGGTCCAGCCTCTCCGGTCGAAAGGTCGTCCCCACCCTGGAAGGTCCACACGATCCGTGTACGGGCCGCCGGGTGCGCACGGCCCGATGGCCGCAGCGTCCCGTGACGGCGTGTGCCGGCCCCGACCGGCTGGGCTCAGTGTCAACAATGCATTGACACCTAGTCAAGGGTGCGCCTACGGTTCCCGGCCCATGGCGCGCCCTCGATTTTCCCGCCGCGCGTTCACTCTCCGTCACCGGACGACGGGGCCCTTCCGCTCGGCCCCGTCGCTCTCGAAGCACCCTTTTCACCCCGCTCCGCCCGTTTGATTCGGCGCGCGACCTCCCCGTCCCCTCCCCGGGTCGAGCCCTCTCGACCCCTCCTGCGACCCCTTGGAGTGCCCGGATGCGACGTACCGCCTCCCCCGTTTCGCTCGTCCTGCTGGGCTCAGGCACCTTTCTGCTGGTGCTGGCCGCCCTCCTCGCCTGGTACGTGGAACCACGTGCCCAACGCACCCCCATCGACACCGACGTGACCACGGTCTTCACCGGTCGGGGCAGCTACTTCGACACCCTGAAGGTGAAGACCGTCAAGGACGAGCCGATCACCGTGACCCGCCAGGTCCGCGGTGACGTCGCCGACAGCGAAGCCAGTGGACGGGCGATCTGGGACGTGTCCACGAGCGTGGACACGAAGGCTTCGCTGCCCGCCGCCGATCCGCGCGACGCCCTCCAGTGGACCCGGGAACGCTGGGTGACCGACCGCCGGACCAACCGACCGGTCCACTGCTGCGACGAGAGCCCCGTGTTCGAGGGCGAGGCGTACCTGAAGTTCCCGTTCGGGGTGGAGAAGCGCCCGTACCGCTGGTGGGACAGCACGCTCGGCGCGACGGTGGAGCTGGCCTACCGGGGCACCAAGCGGGTCCAGGGACACGAGGGCTACCGGTTCACGGCCCGGGTCGACGCGGTGCAGACGGGCACCCGACAGGTGCCGGGACGGCTGGTCGGCAAGCCGGAGACGCCCCAGGTGATGGCCGAGGAGTGGTACGCCAACCACGGCATCGAACTCGTCGCCGACCGGCGCACGGGCCGCATCCTGTTCGCGGCGATCGGCCCGCGCAAGACCCTGCGGGTGCCCGGCGGGGACACCGACGAGGTGGTGCTGCTGGACAGCGAGCGCATCGCGTTCACCGAGCGGACCCAGAAGAAGCAGGTCGAGCTGGCGTCGGCGGACAACCGGAAGCTGGTGCTGGTGGGGCTGACGGGTCCGCTGGTGGCCGGGGGGCTGGGCTTGTCCCTGGGGGCGGCGGGAGTGCTGCTCCTGGTGCGGGGGCGCCGCCAGGACCCCGACCCCGAATTGTCAGCTACATGACGGGATACACCGGGTAACGGGTGGTGAATTTGTCATCCCGGTGAGTAGCCGCGGCGATCCGCCGGGCGAAAACTGTCCATCCCACCCAACACCATCCGCGCACCGCTCCACACATCCGAGCACGTCCCCGCCCCGAACGGGGGCTGCTCGACCGTTCCCGAACCGTCCCGTGACACCGGCGTGACCCGCCGCGGCACCCGCCGCGTCCCGTACGACACCCACGACCCACGACGCACGCCCCTCGCACCACCCTCGTACCCCTCGTACCGGCCGCACGCCCTCGTACCGGCCGGACACCCCTCGCACCGGCCGCGCGCCCCGGCACCAGCGGCAAGCACGCACGGCCCGGCCGCCCCGAGGGGCACCGGACCGTCCCGTCCCGGAGGCGGCTGACCGCGCACCGCTCCTCCCCCGCCCCCGGGAACCCGCCGGGACCGCGCCGTTCCGTCCCCCCGGCGCGGTCCCGGCTCCCGGACCACCCGCACCCGCGCTCCTGCCACCCGCGCCGCGCGTCCGCCCACGACCGCCGGTCCGCACCGGAGCCTTCCCCGTTCACCGACCGTCCCCACGGTTCCGCACCCCGAGACGAGTTGGAGCGCCCATGCCCCAGCACGTGCCCGCCCCGCCGCGCACGGCCGCCCCGCGGTCCGGCCGGCGGCCGGCGGCGCCGCCCGCACCGCCCCGCCGCATCGTGTTCCTCACCCGCCGCGACCTCGGCAATCCGGCCGCCGGCGGGTCCGAGTTGCTCGTCGACCAGTTGGCCGAAGGGCTCACCCGACTCGGCCACCAGGTGACCCTGGTGTGCGGCGGGCCCGCCGCACACCGCGCCTACCGGGTCGTCTCGGCGGGCGGCGACCTCGGCCACTACCTGCGCGCCCGCCGGGCCGTGAGCCGTCGGGTCGGCGACTGCGACCTGCTGGTCGAGGTGTGCAACGGCATGCCGTACCTCGCCCCGCTCTGGCACCGGGGCCCGACCCTGTGCCTGGTCAACCACGTGCACACCGACCTGTGGGACATGCGCTTCGGCGGCGGTCCGCTGGCGCCCGCCGGGCGGCTCGGCCGCAGCTTGGAACACTGGGCGCTGCGCGAGGGCCAGCGCCGCAATCTGATGGTCGCCGTCTCCGACTCCACCGCGGACGCCCTGGTGGACATCGGGGTGGCCCCGGGCCGCATCCGGGTCGTGCACAACGGGGTCGAGCCGCCGGCACCCCAACTCCCGCGCTCCAGCACGCCGTTGTTCCTTGCCATGGGGCGACTCGTCGAGTACAAGCGGATCGATCTGCTGCTGAGGCTGTGGGAACGGGTCCGGCCGGTGACCGGCGGCCGGCTCCTGATCGTCGGGGACGGCCCCGAACGCGAGCGGCTGGCACGGCTCGCCGGACCCGGAGTCGAGTTCACCGGACACGTCAGCGAAGCGGAGAAGCACCGACTGCTCTGCGCCGCCTGGCTGTTGCTGCACCCCTCGGCCGTCGAGGGGTGGGGGCTGGTGGTCACCGAGGCCGCCATGCGCTCCACGCCGACCGTCGGCTTCGACGTGCCGGGGCTGCGGGACTCCGTCGAGGACGGGGTGACCGGCGTACTGGCCCGGGGCGAGAGCGCGTTGGCCGCGGCCTGGTGCGCACTGGCACTGAGCGAGCGGCGCCGCGGCGCGCTGGGCGCCGCGGCCCGTGACCGGGCCGCCGGCTACACCTGGGGGGCCACCGTACGGGCGTTCCGCGAGGTGGCGGTCGAGGCGGTGACCGGACGGGCCCCCGCCGACCCGGTGGCCCCGCCCGGGCGCGCGTCCGCACGCTCGTCCCGGGGCGTACCGCTGCAACGGACCGCCCGGGCGGGCGACGCCGAATCCCCGCTGTCCGGGCAGAGGTGAGTGCCGGTGCGCGCACCAGATGACGCAGGACCGCGCCGACCGCCGAAGGACCCCTCCGTGCGCCGGTCGGTCGCCCTCTTCCGCGCCTTCCTCCGCGAGCAGCAGGACCCCGAGGCGTGTTACACGCTGCTGGCCCGGGACGCCGCCGACCAGGTCGAGACGTACGGCGGACCGCTCGCCGGGCGGACCGTGGTCGACATCGGGGGCGGCGGCGGGTACTTCACCGCGGAGTTCCGGCGCCGCGGTGCCCGTGCCGCGCTGTTCGAGCCCGACCCGCGGGAACTGGGCGCGCACCCGCCGGCCGGCGCGGTCGTCGCCGACGGCTATCTGCTGCCCCTCGCGGACGGCGCCGCCGACGTGTGCTTCTCCTCCAACGTCCTCGAACACGTCGACGACCCCCAGACCTTCCTGTCCGAGCTGGTCCGGGTCACCCGCCCCGGCGGGCTGATCTACGTCTCGTTCACCAACTGGCTGTCCCCGTGGGGCGGTCACGAGTGGGCGCCCTGGCACTACCTGGGCGCCCACCGGGCCCGGGCGCGCCACGAACGGCGCACCGGCCGCCCGGCCAAGCACACGCTCGACGTGAACCTCTTCGCCGTCCACATCGGTCCGACGCTGCGCCAGGTGAGGGCGCGGACCGACGTCACCGTGGTGTCCGCCCGGTCCCGCTACTGGCCGTTCCTGGCCTCCGCGGTGACCCGGGTCCCGGGCCTGCGCGAATTCGCCACCTGGAACCTCCTCCTCATCCTCAGGCGGTGCCCATGACCACGACGGCCCCAGCGGCCCAGGCTCCCCCTCCGGTCGCCGACCGCGGGCCCGGAGCGACCGACGGCCCCTTCGAGGCGCCCCGCTCGCGCCGGTGGCTCGCGGGCTTCTGGGCGGCGGTGTTCGTCCTCTTCCTGGCCGCGGCACCGGGCCGGATGACCTTCGAGACGAAACTCGGCGTCGCGGTCGACCCCTGGCAGTTCATCGCGGACCTCGGCCAACTCTGGAACGACCGGGGCGGCTTCGGCACCCTCGCCGACCAGTACATCGGCTACGCGTTCCCGATGCTCCCCTACTACGGCCTCGCCGACCTGGTGCAGCTGCCGGTGTGGATCGCGGAACGCCTGTGGCTGTCGATCGTGGTGACGGCGGCGTTCTGGGGTGCGCTGCGGCTCGCCGAACGCCTGCGCGTCGGCAACCGCGCGACGCGACTGCTCGGCGCCGCGGTCTACGCGCTGTGGCCGACCTACACCATCGTGGTGGGCTCCACCTCGGCCGCCGCGCTGCCCGGCGCCCTGCTGCCCTGGGTGCTGCTGCCGCTGCTCGACGAGCGCTACGCCGCCCGGGTCGCCGCACTGCGCTCCGCACTGCTCGTGGTGTGCATGGGCGGGGTCAACGCGGCCTCCACCCTGGCCTCGCTGCTGCCGGTCGCGCTGTACCTGCTGACCCGGCCGCGCGGGCCCCGGCAGCGGGCGCTGCTCCTGTGGTGGGTGCCCGGGGTGCTCCTCGCGACCCTGTGGTGGGTGGTGCCGCTGCTGCTGCTCGGCGTCTACGGCGAGGACTTCCTGCCGTACGTGGAGACCGCCGCGGTCACCACCGACACGATGGCCGCGACGGAGACGCTGCGCGGTGCGGGCAACTGGGTCGCGTACCTGAACTTCGGCGAACCGTGGCTGCCGGGCGGCTGGAGCGTCGCCGCCTCGGTGCCGGTGGTCCTCGCCTCGGCGGTGGCCGCCGCGCTGGGGCTGGCCGGCCTGGCCCGGCGCGACCTGCCGGAGCGCCGCTGGCTGACGCTGACCGTGCTGACGGTCGCGCTGCTGACCCTCGCCGGGTACGGCGGCAAGGCGGGCGCCCCGTTCGCCGGCGGGGTGCAGGACCTGTTGGACGGGGCGCTGGCCCCGTTCCGCAACGTCTACAAGTTCCAGACCGGTCTGGCGCTCGCCCTGGTCATCGGGCTGATCCACCTGGTGGCCATCGCGGTGCGCGAGGACGGCGCCCGGCCGGTCCGGGGCCGCCGCTGGGCGCCCGCGCTCGCCGCGGTCGTCATCGTGCCGGGGCTGGCCCTGCCGTACGCGAACGGGTCGGTGCTCCAGCCCGGTTCGTTCGAGAAGCTGCCCACGTACTGGGAGACCACGGCGAAGTGGCTGAAGGAGAACTCCCCCGACAGCCGGGCGCTGGTGGTGCCCGCCACCGCGCACGGCGTCTACACCTGGGGCTCGCCCATCGACCAGCCGCTGGACGTGCTCGCCGAGTCCCGGTGGGCGCAGCGCGACTACGTGCCGTTCGGCACGGCGGGCAACCGGCGGGCGATGGACGCCGTGGAACAGGCGCTGCTCACCGGCGGCGAGGTGCCCGGGCTCGGTGACTTCCTCAGCCGGGCGGGCCTGCACTACGTGGTGGTCCGCAACGACCTCGACCCGGACCAACTGGGCTACGTGCCCACGCCGATGGTCAAGCGCACCCTGGAGCAGTCCGGCTTCGAACGGGTCACCGGCTTCGGTCCGGTGATGACCGGCGGCCGGATCGCCGACGACACCCCGCTGGACGTGGAGGGGCTGTTCCCGCGGCAGCGCGCCGTGGAGGTCTACCAGCCGGCGGTCCACGTCCGGCGCCCCGGGCAGGCCGCGATCTATCCGGCGGCGGACACCGCGGTCGTCTCGGGCGGCCCGGAGACGCTGTTGCCGCTGTCCGGCGAACCGTCGCTGCGCAACCGTCCCACGGTGCTGACCGGCGACCGGCACCCCGGGGTCGAGGAGCCCGCGTTCCAGGTGCTCGGGGACGGGATGCGGCGCGCCGACACCCGGTTCGGCCTGGTGAACACCAACACCTCGTACACGTACACGGAGCGGGAGCGCAATCACGCGGGGAGCGTGCAGGACCCCGGGGACGCGCCGCACCAGATCCTGCCGAAGCGGGGCACCGAGCACCAGACGGTCGCCGAACTGCGGGGCGCCCGGGAGGTGACGGCGTCCTCCAGCGGCAACTGGCTGTTCCACCTGCCGCAGTACGACCCCGTGCACGCCTTCGACGGGAACCCGGACACGGCGTGGACCGTGGGCACCCCCGGGGACGCGTCCGGCGAGTGGATACGGATCGCCTTCGACGCGCCCAAGGAGATGCCGTCCTCGTTGACGGTGACCCCGCTGCCGCAGAACGGGACGCGGGCCGCACCGATCCGGGTGCGGGTGGAGACCGAGCGGGGCAGCGAGACCAGCGCGCTCGACCCGAACGGTCGCCCGCAGGACGTCGCGTCCCCGCACGGGGAGACCGACTGGCTGCGCATCACCGTCCTGGAGTCCGAGGCCGGCCGGCCCGGGCTGACCGGCGCCGGGTTCGCGGAGATCGAGGTCCCCGACGTGCGGGTGACGCGGATGCTGCGGCTGCCCACCGACGCGCAGGACACCCCGGCGGCGGCCGAGAAGGTGGTGCTGCACCGGCTGACCGACCCGGCCGGACTCTCCCCCGCCGGCACGGAGTCGGGACTGCACCGGACCTTCAGCACCTCCGGGAGCGGCGAGCACGGCGTGACGATGCGCGCGGTGCCGGTGCCCGGCGCGGCCCTGGACCGGCTGCGCTACCGGGCCGGCAGCGGCAGCAACCCCGACCGGGTCGTCGCCACCGCCGACTCCACGGCCAAGCTGGGCGCCCAGGTGTCCCCGCGCAACCTCACCGACGGGGACGTCACCACCGCCTGGGTCGCCGGGGACGAGCCGGTGGTCCGGCTGCGCTGGGGCCGGAAGCAGTCGGTGGACCGGCTGGTCCTGACCGCGGCGGGCGGGCTGTCCGCCCGTCCCACCCAGGTCCAGATCAGCTCGCCGGACGGTGCGACCGTCGCGAACGTCGACGACAACGGCTGGGTCCGCTTCGATCCGATCACCACGGACCGGATGGACATCACCATCACCCGGACCGCGGACGTCACCCTGCACAACCCGGTCGCAGGCGCCGACCTGCAACTCCCGGCGGGGCTCGCGGAGGTCACCCTCCCGACGCTGGGCGGCACCCCGTACCGCACCACGCGGCTGCCCGGGGACACCACGTTCACCCTGAAGTGCGGTGCGGGCCCGGCGGTCGCGATCGACGGGATCATGCACGCGACCCGGGTCACCGGCACCGTGCGCGACCTGGAGGAGCGGCGGCCCGTCAAGGTGACGCTGTGCCAGCGGGGCAAGGCCGACCCGAAGCTGACCCTCGGCGCGGGCACCCACACCGTGGAGGCGGGCGACGAGGGGCCGCTCGCCCTCACCTCGGTGACGCTGACCCGCGGCGAGGTCAGGCCCACCACCACCTCGCGGGACCTGACGGTCGACGACTGGCTCGGCGACCGCCGCAAGGTGACCGTCGGCTCCGGCGCCGTCTCGTACCTGACGACGTACGAGAACATCAACGAAGGCTGGCAGGCCACCCTCAACGGCAAGGAGCTGAACCCGGTCCGGCTCGACGGCTGGCAGCAGGGCTTCGAGGTCCCGGCGGGCGAGGGCGGCGAGGTCACCCTGACCTACGAGCCCGCGCGGACCTACGAGATCGGACTGGTCCTCAGCGGTGCGGCCCTGCTGGCGCTGATCGGGCTGGTGCTGTGGCGGCGCAAGGAGGCCGATCCGCACGGCCCGTCGGGTGCCCCCGGCGAACCGGGCCTGCTGCTGGGCACGGTGGCGCTGACCCTGGTGGCCGCCGTGGTCGCCGGGTGGCTCGCCCTGCTCGTCCCGCTGCTCGCGGTGGTGGCCCTGCGCCGCCACGCGCTGCTGGTGCCGATCGCGTTCCTGTCGATGACGGCCGCGGGGCTGGTGGCCGCCACCGGCGCCGGTGCACCCCCGGTCGCCGGGGAGGGCGCGTACGGGCACCTCGCGCAGGTGCTGGCGCTGATCGCCCTGTTCGCCGCGCTGGTGACGACCGGCCGGCCCGGCAGCCGCGGGCTCCGGCGCCGTCACCGGGCGGTGCCCGGCACCCCGGCGGAGGCCACCGGACCGTCCACGGCTCCCCCGGCGCCGGCCACCGGGGCGGGAACCACCGACCCGCCCGCCGCTCCCCCTTCTCCGGCCGCCGGGGCGCCGGGCAACGGCACCGGAGGTGACGGCACATGACCGCCGGGGCCGGCCCGGCGGACCCGGCCCGGGTGCCCTTCTCCCACGTGGACGAGGTGTCCCGGCACTGCCTGCGGGACGCCGAGCCCGAGACCGTCCACATCGAGGTGCACCTGCCGGGTCGACCCGACCCGCAGCGGCTGCGGCGGGCGTTCGGGGACGCACTGCGGTGCCACCCCCGGGCCCTGGTCCGGGAGGCGCCCGGCCCCTGGTACCGACGGCACTACACCTGGCAGTTGACGGACGGGCCCGACGTCGACGTGGTGACCTTCCCGGAGCCGGAGCCCGATGCGCTGGCCCGGGCCCGCGCCCGCGCTCTGGCGGCGGCTCCCCCGCTGACGGCGTCGCCGCCGCTGCGGGTGGAGGCCGTCGCCGACCCGGACCGGCCCGGCGGCACGGTGCTGTTCCTGACCGTCCACCACACCGCCCTGGACGGCCCGGCGGCCCTGCGCGTCCTCGCGACCGCCGCGGAACGGTACGGCGGCGTGCCCGTCGCCGTACCGCCGGCGCCCCCGACCCGGCCCGCCGCCGGGTCGGGGGCCGCCGTGCCGGGTCCGCCGCCGTGGGCGCGGCCGGCCCGGGTGGCGCCCGGCACCCCGACGCGTCCCGTCGGGCCGGGCGCCGGCAACGGGCTGCTGGTGCTGGACCTCCCGGTGCCGCACCGTCCGAGCGGCGCCCCGTACACGGTCAACGACCAGCTGTTGGCGGCGACCGCGCTGACCGTCGCGCAGTGGAACCGGCTCCGGGGGCGTGCGCCGCGCCCGGTCCGGATCACCGTGCCGGTGGACGACCGCCCGCGCGGACCCGAGATGCCCATCGGGAACGGCACCCGACTGGTCGAGGTGCCGTTCACCGTCGCCGATCTGCACCCCGGCGACGGCGCCGACGGCCGGTCCCCCGCGGCGACGGCCGGGCTGCTGCTGCGCACCGCGGAGCGCACCCGGGCGCTGAAGGCGGCGCACCGCCCCCCGTTGGGTCGGGGCGCCGCCCTGCTCACCGCGCCGGTCCTGCCGGTGACCTGGCGGGCCGCCCTCGCCCGGGGCGCCCAACGGGCCCTGGCCCCCTGGACCTCCACCACCCTGCTGAGCAACATCGGTCGGGTGCCGTATCCGCTGGACTTCGGGGACGCGGGCCGCTCCGAGGCCCTGTGGATCTCCGCCCCGGCCCGGCTGCCGCGCGGTCTGACGGTCACCACCGCCTCCACGGCCGGCCGGCTCCACGTCAGTCTGCGCTGGTCGACGGCGCTGCTCGGCGAGGCGGACGGCGCACGACTGCGCGAGCTGTTCGAACGGCAGCTGTGCGCGACCCGGTTCCCGGCCGCGCAGGGGAACACCGCGGGAGGCCCCCGATGACACCAGCGCGCGGGCTGCGGGACTTCTACGAGGACCCGTCCGTGCCCGTGGCCTCCGGGGACGCCCGCAGCGTGCGGCAGGCCCGGATGCTGGCCGCCGCCCTCGGCCCGGCCGCCGACCGGCCGGCCGTGGTGCTGGACGTGGGCTGCGGCGACGGCAGCGCCGCCCGGGCCGCCGGCCCCCTGCTGACCGGGCACCGGGTCATCGGCGTCGACTGGTCGCAGGACGCGTTGCGCCGCGCCCGGCACCACCTGACGGACGTGGTGCGCGGCGAACTCACCGACGGCGGGCTTCCGTTGCGGTCGGGCTGCGCCGACGCCGTGCTGTTCAGCGAGGTCATCGAGCACCTGGTCGACCCGGACGCGGCCCTGGACGAACTGCGGCGGGTGCTGCGACCCGGCGGACACCTGATGCTGTCCACCCCGAACCTGGCCGCCTGGTACAACCGGGGGCTGCTGCTGGCCGGGGTGCAACCGGTGTTCTCCGAGGTCAGCCTGCGCGGCATCCACGGCCGGCCGGGCCGGGAGGTCGTCGGACACCTCCGGCTGTACACGGCCCGTGCGCTGCGGGAGTTCGTCGCGGCGTCCGGCTTCGAGGTCGTCCGGCTCGCCGGCGCGCCCTTCCACGGGGTGCCGCGCCCGCTGCGCCCCCTCGACCGGCTGGCCTGCGCCGCCCCTTCCCTCTCCTCGATCCTGCTGCTGCACGCGCGGCGGGCGTAGCCGTGGGAGGGCCGACGGGGTGGGGAGTGGCCGCGGCGCTGCTGGCGAACGTGCTCTACAGCACCGGGTTCGTCCTGGAGAAGCGGGCGCTGGCCCGGATGCCCGAGGTGAGCGTCCGTCGGCCCGCCCGGCTGCTGGGCCAGGTGGCGCGCAGCCCGCTGTGGCTCGGCGGCTCGCTGGCGTTGGCCGCCGGGTTCGGGGCGCAACTCGTGGTCTACCGGACGCTGCCGATCGCCGCCGCGCAGGGCGTCTTCGTCTCCGGTCTGGTGCTGCTCCTGCTGCTGTCCTCGCGGCTGCTCGGCGAGAAGACCTCCGGTCGGGAGCGGTACGCGATCGGGGCGGTGCTGGTGGCGCTGCTGCTGGTGGTCCTGTCCCTGCCGCACGGCGCCGACCCCGACGGTGCGGTGGGCGACGGGGCACCGACCGCGACGGTGCTCTGGGTGTGCCTCCCGACGCTCGCCGCCGGCCTCGCCCTGTACGCGGGCGCCGAACGACGGACGCGCCGCGGCCACCAACCGCCCTCGACGGGCATCGGGTACGGGGTGGCCGTCGGCCTGTTGTACGGGGTCAGCTCGCTCGCCATCAAGGGGCTGTCGGGCCAGCTGCCGCAGCTGTCAGACCGCCCGGGCGCCACGCTCGCCGAGGTGTTCGGCTCCCCGTACCCGTATCTGCTGCTGTGCACGGGGGTGTGCGGGCTGCTGATGTCGCAGGCCGCGTTGCAGCGCTGCCGGGCCTCGCTGCTCGTGCCCGTGTGCACCACGGTGACCTGTGTGTACACGGCCGTACTGGGCACCCTCGCGTTCGGCGAGGCGCTGCCCGAGGACCCGGTCCGGCTGGTGCTGCGGATCGCCGGGACCCTGCTCGCCGTTTCGGTGCTGCTGGCCCTGCCGAAGCACGACCCCCCGCCCGCGCCCCCGGCTCGCCCCGGGACCGGGACCGGAACCGAAGCCATCCACCCCTCCGGCGCCGCCGGCCACGAAGGAGCTGACCGACCATGAACCCCGACGACCCGCTGCTCGACCTCCTGGTCTGCCCGCTGGACAAGGGGCCGCTGCACCTGGTGCCCGCGTCCCGGGGCGAGGCGCCGACCGGGTGCGGGCTGTACAACCCGCGGCTGCGGCTGCTGTACCCGGTGCTCGACGGGGTGCCCCAGCTGTTGCCCTCCTCTGGGGCGGCGGTGCCGCCGGCCGCGCACGAACGGCTGGTGGCCGCCGTGGACCCCGGCTGAGCGGGCGCGCGCCCCGCCGCGGGGGACGGGACCGGTGGCGGTGCGGCACGATGGGGAACGTGCCCCGTCCCACACCGCCGCCCGCCGCGCCGCTGGGTCCGCTGGACTTCCAGCTCGTCCTGCTGCGCAGACTCGCCGACCACCAGCCGGACCTGGTGGCGGACGCCCGACGCGAGCTGGGTGCGTCGGCCGGGGACCTGCGGGAGGCCAACCGTCGCTGGCAGGCGCTGCTCCGCTCGCCCCGTGCGCGCGGGGCGGTCAGCCGCTACCGGTCGGTGCTCGGCGCGCCCGAGGCCCGGGTGCCCCGGCGGGTCGGGGAGCTGACCTGCGAGGCGCTGCTGTGGCCCGTACCGCTCTGGCCGGACCTGCGGTTCGAGGTGCTCACCGGGCCGGGCGGTGCCGTCTGGAACGAGTGGCTGGTCCGCGCGCCCGGGGCGGCGGCGCCCGCGCTGCACACCGTGGACGACCTGGTGCCCTGGTCCTGCACGGTGGACGAGGTGGCCCGGGCCTTCGCCCCGGCCCGCCCCCTCCAGGGCTCCGCGCCCACCCGCTGGGGCCTCGCCTTCACCGCGCCGGACGCCACGGGGAACCGGCGCCCGCACACGGCGGAGTTCACCTGGGGGCTACTGGACCGGGTCGGCCCCGGCGGCCCGGGAGCACCCTGACGGGCGGTGCGCTGGACCCTCCCACTGCGGGAGGGTCCACCATGACGGCGTGCGCAACCACCACCTCACCATCGGGCGCTTCGCCCGCCTGTGCAGACTGAGCGTCAAACAGCTGCGGCACTACGACGAGACGGGGCTGTTGGCCCCGGTCCGGGTGGACGCCGCCACCGGCTACCGCTACTACGCCCCCGAGCAGGCGCGGGACGCCCTGACCATCGCCCTGCTGCGGGAGATGGACCTGCCGCTCGCCGTGATCGGCGAGGCGCTGTCCGGCGACGCCGTCGCCCGGGGCCGGGTCCTGCGGGCCGAACGGGACCGGCTGGCCGAGCGGATCGACCGCGACCGGGCACGGTGGGAGCTGCTGGGACGCCTGGCCGACGACGGGCTGCCCGGCTACGAGGTGCGGCTGGTCCAGGAGCCCACGCGGCGGCTGCTCGTGGCCCGCGCGGTCGGTGCGCCGGCCGAGGTGGGGACGCTGGCCGGGGCGTGCGTGGGCCGGGTCCTCACCGCGCTCGGTGCGGCGGGGGTCCGGTGGGAGCCACCGCTGTGGGGGCTGTACCCGCTCGACCTGGCGGAGCGGACCCGGATCGCCGTGGGGGCACTGACCGCGGAATCCGTGGACGTCGCCGGTCTCGAAGCCGTGGTCCTGCCGGGCGGGCCCGCGGCCCAGACCGTGCACATCGGGCCCTACGACCACCTCTCCCTGGCGTACCACGCCCTGTTCGCGACCGTCCACGAACGGGGGCTGCGCCCGAGGCCCCCGGTGCGCGAGGTGTACCTCGTCGGACCGGGAGAGGCGCCCCGGGAGGAACTGATGACCCGGCTGATCGTCCCCGTCGAGCCCGTTGCCCCCGTGGACCCCGCCCCCGTCGAACGACAAGAACCACACGACGCCGACCAGCACGCACGGCACGACCAGTACTCACGGCACGGGAAGAACGGCGAGGAGCGCACGACATGACCACGGTGGAGAACATCGACGCCCGCGGGACGCAGCACTGCGAGACGACGGCACTCGGCGTGCTGTTGCGGCACGCGGGACTCGATCTGTCCGAGCCCATGCTCTTCGGGCTCGGCGCGGGGCTGTCCTTCGTCTACTGGGACGGCAAGGCCCTGCCGTTCCCGTTCCTGGGGGGCCGGGTCAAACCGTTCGAGCTCACCAGGAACCTGGCCGCCCGACTGGGCCTGGACCTGGTGGTCGAGGAGACCACCTCCACGCACAAGGCGTGGCGGAACGTCACCGAACAGCTGGACGCGGGACGGCCCGTCGGGCTCCAGCTCGACAGCTACCACCTCGACTACTTCCGGCACCGGGTGCGCTTCGGCGGCCATGTGGTGGCCGTGTACGGCTACGACGAGCACCGCGCCCTGCTGGTGGACACCGACCAGCAGGGCGGGGCCGTGTCCACCCCGCTGACCGGCCTGGCCCTGGCGCGCGCCGCACGCGGGCCGATGACCGCCAGGAACCGGTCCTTCACCCTGACCGTGCCGGACGGCGCACCCGCGCCGGACGGTCGGATCGTCCCCGCGGTCCGGGCCTGCGCCGAGGCCTTCCTGAACCCGCCCATCGCCAACCTGGGCCACCGGGGCATCGAGAAGGCCGCCCTCCGGGTGCCGAAGTGGTGGACGCGCACCGACGATCCGCGGCGGGACCTGACGCAGGCCGCCCGGCTGATGGAGCAGGCCGGCACGGGCGGCGCCCTCTTCCGCAACCTGTACCGCGACTTCCTCACCGAGTGCGCGCAGTCCGTCGACAGCGCCCGGCTGCGCACCGGCCACGCCCTCTACGCCGAGGCCGCGGCCGGGTGGACGGAGGTGGCCGAACTGATCGCCGCGGCGGGCGAGTCGGGCGACGAGACCCGGCTCGCGCGGGCCGGGGCGGTCCTGCACGACCTCGCCCGGGTGGAGCGGGAGGCCATGGGGGCGTTGAGCCGGCTCTAGCCCCGTACTGCGCGGGGGCCGGGTCGGGTGGAGTTGCCGCCCGGCCGTTCCGGGTCGGACGATGCCCTGGTGAACCACTTCTCACAGTTCAGCACCGGTCCTGATCACGGCCACCAGCACCTCCCGGAGCCCGGGCCGGCCGAGCCGGGTCAGTGGCCGAAGCTGGAGGCCGCGCTCGCCGTGGTCAATCGCGACCTGACGGCGACCCTGCCGGATCAGGAGCCCCTGATCCTGATGGTCGCCCCGCCCTGGCCGTCCCTGCCCCCGGGCGGGATCGACCGGGGGCAGGTCTACGTGGCCATGCCCGACGGCCGTTGGCACGGCAATGCGGTGAACGCGGGTGACCTGGAGGAGGGCGACCCGCCGGAGCCGGAGGACGCGAGGACGATCCTGACCGCGGTCGCGGATGCGGCCCAGTCGACCCTCATGGAGTTGCGGTGGCAGGTCTGGCCGATCTGCTCGGAACACAGGATCGGCATGCACCCCCGTCCCGCAGGGACCACGGACGACTGGCACCAGGGCGAAACGGACGCGGAGGGCGGCCCGCCGGTGTGGTGGTGCCGTGGCGGCCGGGGCACCGGCTGCCACGACGTCTCCCCGGTGGGCGAGCTGGCCGCCACCCTGCCGGGACGGGAACGTCGCGCACTGCGGCGCAGCGAGCGCAGACGAGGCGGCCGTCGGTAGCCGCGGGGCGCTCAGGCCGCCGGGCCGGCCGCCGCCAGGAGCACCGCGGCCAGTTCGGCGAACGACTCGGGGCGGTGCACCAGGAAGAGCAAGGGCTCGATGAGTTCGAGTTCCATCAGCCGGGGCGCCCCGTCCTCCCCGTCGACCACGTCCACCCGGGCGTACAGCAGCTCGTCCGCGAACGGCACCGCCGCCAGTGCCGCTTCGGCGAGGGCGCGTTCCTCCCGGGTGGCCCGCCAGCCGCGTACCTCGGGGTGCGGATCGCGCGCCGCGTCGTGGGCGGTGCCCTCGGTCAGTACGGCGCCCTTGCGGATGGCGTGCAGGAACCGTCCGCCGGCGAACACCAGCGCCCGTTCCCCCGTGGTCTCGATGCCCCGCAGATACGGCTGCACCATCGCGGTGAGCCCTTCCGCGTGCAGCAGGGCCAGGTGTTCCCGGGCCCGTTCCGCGTCGGCGGGGGTGCCCTCGTAGCGGGCCGCGAGCCGGGCGCCGGAGCCCTGGGACGGCTTGATGACGTAGGGCGTGCCGTCGGCCGGCGGTTCCCCGTCCGTGCCGGGCGGCAGATAGCGGGTCGGCACCGTGGGGACACCCGCCCGCGCGAGGTCGCCGAGGTACCGCTTGTCGCTGTTCCAGCGCACGACCGGCTCCGGATTGGCGAGTCGGGTGAGGCGGGCGCAGCGTGCCGCCCAGTCCAGGAACTCCGGTACCCGTAGGGCGTAGTCCCAGGTGGAGCGGATCGTCACGAGGTCGAAGGCGGCCCAGTCGACATCCGGGTCGTCCCAGGCCGCTGCGCTGGCCTCCGCTCCGGCGGCCGTCAGCGCGGACAGCAGGCCCGGCAGCTCGGGGTCGGCGGGAAGCCCGGGCCGGGGGCGGCAGGTGACCAGGGCGATCCGGCGGGCACGGGGCACGCGGCGACTCCTCGGGGCGGAACGGACACGGGAGCGCAGGCTAACCCGGTGCACACCCCACGCACCACGGGATTGACCTTCCCCCTCGGGCAGCCCCCAGGATCTCAGCAGCACCGAGGGAACGCACCGGAACGAGGGAGCACGCCCATGGACCGTCCCGGCGGGGACAGCGCCGCACCCGATGCGGCGGCACACGAACCCTCCCTGACGATCGGCGAGTTCGCACGTCGGACCCGACTGTCGGCCAAGGCGCTGCGGCTCTACGACGGGTTGGGGCTGCTGCGCCCCGCGCGGGTGGCACCCGGCTCCCGGTACCGGATGTACGCGCCGGCGCAGGTGGAACGGGCGCGACTGGTGGCGTGGCTGCGCCGGTTGGGCATGCCGCTGGCCCGCATCCGGGAGGTCGTACCGCTCGACCCACCCGAAGTGGCGCGGGCGGTACGGGAGTTCTGGGCCGATGTGGAGGCGGATACCGCGGCCCGTCGCGATCTGGCGGCGTTCCTGGTGGACCAGTTGACACGGACCGAGGAGGAGACCATGAGCGCGAGCACCCTGGAACTGCGGTACGCGGCCGTCACCGATCGGGGCCTGGTGCGCCCGGCGAATCAGGACGCGGCCCACGCGGGCGCCCGGGGACGTCCTCAACGCCCTGGCGGACGGCTACGGGCCGGGCGGGGCGCCGGCGAGCGCCGCCGCGGTCGGGGCGCTGCGGCACCTCGACGCCCGGGCCCTGGCGCCCGGGGACGTCCTCAACGCCCTGGCGGACGCGGTGGCGGAGGCGACCCGCGCGGTGCGGGCGGTGGCGGGCTCCACCGACGGGCCGGGGGCCACCGGCACCACCCTCACCTCGCTGCTGTGGACGGGTTCGCGGCTCGCCCTCGTCCACATCGGCGACAGCCGCGCCCACGTCCTGCGCGACGGCGAGCTGTTCCTGGTCACCGAGGACCACACGGCCGTGGCGGAGCTGGTCGAACAGGGCCGGATCACCCCGGCGGAGGCGGAGAGCCATCCCCAGCGGTCGCTGCTGCTACGGGCGCTGCCCGGGGCGCCGGACGCCCCTGCGGTGCCGGACCTGCGCACGCACGACACCCGCCCCGGGGACCGCTACCTGGTCTGCTCGGACGGTCTGACCGCACTGCTCGCACCGGAGCGGGTCCGGGAACTGTTGGCGGCGGCGGCCGACCCGCAGCAGGCGGTGCACGCCCTGGTGGCCGCGGCGCACGAGGCGGGGGCGCCCGACAACATCGGGTGCGCCGTGGCCGATGTGGTGGTCGGGGCCGCACACCCGGGCTGAGGGGGCAAGCTGGGGGCGGGAGTCACCACCCGCGGGGCACCCGCCCCGGCCATCCGGACGAGGAGTACGACTGTGACCGATCTGTTCCCGCCCCTGGCGGACCCGGGCCGTGCGGCGCGGCCCGCGCTGGCCTTCGGCGAGCACCGTCTGACGTACGGGGAACTCGCCGGTGCGGCGCGGCGCCTCGGGGAGCGGATCGCCGGGGCCGAGCGGGTGGCGGTCTGGGCGACACCCACCGCTCAGACCGCGGTCGGGGTGGTGGGCGCGCTGCTCGCCGGGGTTCCCGCGGTGCCGTTGAACCCCCGTTCCGGGGAGAGCGAACTGGCGCACATCGTCGCGGACAGCGCCCCGCGTCGGGTGCTGGTGGCCCCGGGCACCGAACTCCCCGGGGCGCTGCGGGGCGTCGAACGGGTGGAAGTGGACGTCGAGCCACGGGGGGAGTCTCCGGCACCGGCGCAGCCCGCCGCGGGCGGTCACCCGGACCCGGAGGCGCCGGCGCTGGTCGTCTACACCTCGGGGACGACGGGCGCGCCGAAGGGTGCGGTGGTTCCGCGGCGGGCGCTCGCCACGACGCTGGACGCGTTGGCCGAGGCATGGGCGTGGACGGAGGACGACGTCCTGGTGCACGGGCTGCCGCTGTTCCACGTGCACGGGCTGGTGCTGGGCGTGCTGGGGCCGCTGCGGCTCGGCGGGGAGCTGCGGCACCTGGGGCGGTTCACCCCCGAGGGGGTGGCCCGGGAGCTGGGCGCCGGGGCGAACGTGCTGTTCGGGGTGCCGACGATGTACCACCGGCTGGCCGAGGCGCTGCCGGACGATCCGGAGTTGGTCCGGGCGCTGGCCGGGGCGCGGCTGCTGGTGTCGGGGTCGGCGGCGCTGCCGGTGCGGGACCACGAGCGGATCGCGGCGGCCACCGGGCGCCGGGTGGTGGAGCGGTACGGGATGACCGAGACGCTGATGAACACCGCGGTACGGGTGGACGGCGAGCCGCGGGCCGGGACGGTGGGGCCGCCGCTCGGGGGCGTCGAGCTGCGGCTCGTGGACGAGTCGGGCGCGCCGCTGGAGGAGCACGGCCCGGAGTGCGTCGGAGAGATCCAGGTGCGCGGGGCGAACCTGTTCAGCGGGTACCTGAACCGGCCGGACGCGACGGCCGCCGCGTTCGCCGACGGAGGGTGGTTCCGTACGGGGGACATGGCGGTGCTGGAGCCCGACGGCTACGTGCGGATCGTGGGCCGCAAGGCGACCGACCTGATCAAGAGCGGCGGCTACAAGATCGGGGCCGGGGAGATCGAGAACGCGTTGCTGGAGCACCCGGGGGTGCGGGAGGTCGCGGTGACGGGTGAGCCGGACGCGGACCTCGGGGAGCGGATCGTCGCCTGGGTGGTGGCCGCCGATCCCCAAGCACCGCCGGCGGCAGCCGAGTTGGCGGACCACGTGGCCGCGCTCCTCGCCCCGCACAAGCGTCCGCGCACGGTGCGGTTCCTGGCGGTGCTGCCGCGCAACGACCTGGGGAAGGTCATGAAGCGCGCCCTGCCGCAGGGTGGCTGAGCGGCCCTCGTCCGCACGCTTGCGCAGGTGTTCCCGCGAACAGGCGGTCGGCGCCCAGGAGATGGCCGTGGGCGTCGGCGCTCCGGCGACGGGAACGCGGCGCCGCCCCTCCCGGTCCCACCGGGCGGCGGCGCCGTGCGTTCGTCCGGTTACGCTGACAGCGGCACGCACGTCAGGAAGAATGCGGGCCACAGCACCGGAACAGCACGGACAGGGCGACGCGCGCACCACGGGGGATGTGTGGACGAGCTGGTGGAGTTCAGGACCGATGACGGCACGACGGTGGTGGTCTCGGCGCCGCGGGAGGCGGCCGGTTCCCGCCCGGTGTCACGGGGCAACAGCGGCCCCACGCAGGCGGCCCGCACCTTCGAGGCTTCACTGGACGGGGCCCGGGCGGCGGCCGAGTCGGCACTACGGGTGTTCCGGGACGGCACGCTGCGACCGGACTCCGTGGAGATCGAGTTCGGGGTGCGGCTCACCGCCGAGACCGGTGCCGTGATCGTGAAGGGCGCCGCGGAAGGTCATCTGCTGGTGCGGCTGACCTGGTCGCCCGAACGCCGTCCGGCAGGCACCGCGGACGCCACCGGTGCCGTGCCGGAGCCGACGCCCGCGGCATGACGGTGAACGCACCGCGCCCGCACCGCCCTTCGCCCACCGAAGACCTCCCTCGGAAGGGTCCGGCGGGCACCGGTGCCGCCTGGCACGCCCGGGTGGACTGCGGCCGGGAGGTCGGCGCCGGCTTCCTGATCTCCGCCCGCGAGGTGCTGACCTGCGCCCATGTCGTACGGGACGGTCAGCACTCCCCGGTGGAGGTAACGTTCCCGCACGCCACCGGTCTCGGCCCGGTCACCGCACGGATCGTGGCGGACGGCGGATGGGCCGGCGGCGATCTGGACCCGGGCGATCTGGCGGTCCTGGAACTGGAAAACGAAGTACCCCTGACACCGGTGGAGTTCGCCGCGCCGGACGAGGGGTACGGGGAGCCGCCGCCACGACTGCTCCTGCACGGCTTCCCCGACCGGTACGACGAGGGCACCGTCGCCGAGTACCGCATCACCGCAGCCGGTCGACTACGCGACGAATGGGTGCAGTTGGAGGCGTGGACGGGCCACGGCCAGCCGGTCGCACCCGGATTCAGCGGGGCGGCCGTCGTCCTCGCCGCAACGGGCCGGGCGGTCGGCATGGTGACCTCGGCGACCGGGGAGCGCGGCGCCCGGATGCTGCCCGCCGCGGTGCTCGCCCGCTACGCGCCGCGACTCGCCGAGTTGGTGCCCACGCCCGGCTTCGGACCGGCAGCCAAGGCGACCCTGCGGACGCTGCTGGCGGACGTGGTCCGCACCGGCGCGCAGTGCGTACCGGACCAGCTCTACGCCGAGGCGGTCGATCCGGTGACGGGGCCGCCGCTGCCGCCCGGCGGGTTCCGTTCCCTGTGGGACGTGCTGTGGTACCTGCTGTTCGAGGTGGCGGACTCGGCAGCCCCCGGCCGCTTCGCCCGACGCCTCGCCGACCTCGTGAACGAACCGGACCTGCGGTACGCGCTGCGCCGATGGGCCGGTGCGGCACCACAGGACGCCGTCACCGCCGCGCCTTCGATGGTCGACTGGTCGCCGATCGTGGTGGAACTCGAACGCAGCGGCGCCGGCGGCGGGCAGTACCTCGCCGAGGTGTCGGCCTACCGGGACGGGCACCGGCGACTGGTGGGCTCCCGGACCCTCGCCAAGCGCGAACTGTCCCGCTACGTCGCCGAGCGCGTCGACGCGGCGTTCCGCGAACTCCCGCACGGCGCACCGGTGTTGATCGCGTTCGTACTGCCTCGCCGGTCCCTCAACGAACCCGTCGCCCAGTGGCCGCGCGGCGCGGACGACCCGAGTCCGCTGGGCTGCCTGTACCCCCTGGTCGTGATGGACCGGGACCGGCGCCGACAGGGCTCCCTCCAACACGCGTTGCGCCGCAAGTGGCACCAGCTCGACGGACGGGCCGGCACCGAACTGGTACGGGTGGAGTGCGGCAGCACCGAGGACCAGGGCCGGCTCACCGTCCGACTGTTCGACGACGGGCACGTCATGGCGTTCACCGCACCGCCCAAGTCCCCCCGGATGCGCCAGCTGTTCACGGCCGGGTTGAACGGTTCGGTGCCGGTGATGCTGTGGCCGCGCACCGGATGCGACGGCCGGCACGGCGCCGACGAGCCGTGCACGGGCGGTGCGTTCCTCGACGAGCTGCGGACGTACCTGGCCGGGCTCCCGCCGGGCGAGATCCCGTTGCGGGTGCGCGCCCTGCGCCGGGACGTCTACCTCTCCGACGACCTGGCCGGGCACTGGGCGCGGGACCTGACCCTGCTGTGGGAGGACCCGCGCTGCTTCCCCGAGCCCACCGGCCACGCCGCCTCCCCCGTCCGCTGACCCGCACCCACCCTTCCCTACCCGCCGAGGAGCCCGGTTCATGTCCCAGTGGCCCGTCTACACCGGTGCGTCAGCGCCGCACGACCACGTCGACGCGCTGCCCGACCCACCGCCGTGGCGCGCCTTCGACGGCGGGCCCCCGCTGGAGCCGCCGGCCGAGACCGACGGCGACGGCGGGGCCGTCTCCCCGGACCGGGTCCACCGGGCCCGCACCTACCAGGCCACCGAGGAGAGCGTGGACCTCGTCAACGCCGCGCTGTACCTGCGGCGGCCGTTGTTGGTCACCGGACCGCCCGGCAGCGGCAAGTCCTCGCTCGCCTACGCCGTCGCCCGGGAGTTGCGGCTCGGACCGGTGCTGCGCTGGAACATCACCAGTCGGTCCACCCTCCAGGACGGCCTCTACCAGTACGACCCGCTGGCCCGGCTGTACGCGGTCCGGGCGGCGGCGGTGCGCGCGACGCACACGACGGACCCGGAAGCCGACGGGGTGGAGGACCATCTGCGGCTGGGTCCGCTCGGCACCGCCCTGCTCCCCTACCGACGTCCCCGGGCGCTGCTCATCGACGAGATCGACAAGAGCGACCTCGACCTGCCCAACGACCTGCTCAACGTGTTGGAGGAGGGCCAGTACCGGATTCCGGAGCTGGTCCGGGCGGCCCGGCACACCCCGCGCGCCGAGGTGATGGTCGACGGCGGCCGGGACCGGGTGACCGTGCAGGACGGCACGGTCCGCTGCCGGTCGTTCCCGTTCGTGGTGCTGACCAGCAACGGCGAGCGGGAGTTCCCGCCCGCCTTCCTCCGCCGCTGCGTCTCGCTGCGGCTGCGCCGACCGGACGGTGACCGGCTCGAACGGATCGTCAGCGCGCACCTCGGCGCCCCCGACGACTACGCCCGCGGTCTCATCAGCACCTTCCTGGACCGGTCGGACGCCGGTGCACTCGCCACGGACCACCTGCTGAACGCCATCTACCTGACCGGTGCCGCGGGGCTGACGGGTCCCTCGCGCGATGCGCTCGCCGCGCGGCTGATGCCGTACCTGGAGGGCGGCCCGGAGGCCGGGGACGGTGATGGGTTCTGACCGCGCCGGGCCCGCCGGGGCTGCCGCCGGCGGCCCGGTGGCCCGGCTCGCCGCCGTCCTCACCGCGGCCGGGAGCGGCACCGCGCCCACCGCCACCGAGCTGGCCGAACTGCTGTGGCTCGCCCACCACGCCCGTGCGCAGGGCACTCCGCCCGAGCCGGCCCCCGTGACGCCCGCCCGCCCCCGTACGCCCCTGCACCTACCGGAACCGGACCGACCCCCCGCGCCCGCGGACGACCCGCCGGAGCCCGCCGACCGGACCCCGGACCCGGCGCCCCCGCTGCCGGACCCGCGGCCCGCCCCCGTCTCCCCGGTCACCCGGACGCCCCTGCGGGCCGCCGCCCCGCCGATGCTGCCCCGCCCGCTGGCGCTCCAGCGGGCCCTGAGACCGCTGGGCCGACGGGTGGACGCGCCACGGGGCCACGCCCTGGACGAGGGCGCGACCGCGGATCTGACCGCGCAGCTGGCCCCGCTCACCGACACCCCGTGGTGGTGGCTGCCGGTGCTGCGTCCGACCCGGGAACGCTGGCTGAGGCTGCACCTGGTGCACGACGCCGGCCCCACGATGCCCGTGTGGCGGCCCCTGGTCCGGGAACTGCGCACCGCGCTGGCCCGCTCGGGGGTGTTCCGGACGGTGGAGGCGTACCGGTTGGGCGCCGACGGCCGGGTCGGCGGACCGGGCGGCGCGCCGGTACCGCTCCCCGCGGACGGCCGCACCGTGACGCTGCTGGTCAGCGACTGCACGGGCCCCCCGTGGTGGGCCGGCGCGGCGGGCACCCGCTGGTACGGCACCTTGTGGCGCTGGACCCGGCGGATGCCCGTCGCGGTGCTCCAACCGCTGCCGGAACGGCTGTGGCGGTCCACCGCGCTGTCCCCGGCGGCGGGCCTGCTGTCGGCGCCGGCGCCCGCCGCACCGAACGCCGCACTCGCGTTCACCCCCTACGACGAACCCGCCGACGCTCCGGACCCGACGGCACCGCCGACGACCCTGTTACCGGTCCTGGAGGCCGCTCCCCGCTGGCTGGCCCACTGGTCGACCCTGATCGCCGACCCGGGCGGCGGCCGGGTGCCCGGCGCCGCGGCCCGGGTGACGTACCGCGCCCGGCCGGACGCCCCCGGCGGACCCGCCCGGGACGACACGGCCGCGCTGCCGCCGGACGAACTGGTCGCCCGGTTCCGCGCCACGGCGTCGCCGGAGGCGTTCCGGCTCGCCGGCCACCTCACCCTGGGCACCCCGCGGCTGCCGGTGATGCGGCTGGTGCACGCCGCGCTGGAACGCGATCCGCGCCCCCAGCACCTCGCCGAGGTCATCCTGAGCGGCATGCTCACCGGGGGCGGGCCGCCCGAGGAGTACGCGTTCCGGCCCGGGGTGCGGGAGGTCCTGCTGCGGTCGCTGCCCCGCTCCTCCCGGGTGCGGACCCGGGCCCTGCTGGCGCGGGTGGGCGCCCTGATCGACGAGCGGGCCGGGGCCACGACGGGGGCGTTCGGCGCGGAGGCCCTGGTGTCCGGCGGAGCCGGTGCGGAGCCCGGGGCCGCCCCCCGCGAGGACCCCATCGCCACGGTGGCCCCGGAGACCCTGCGGTACGCGAGCCGGCCGCCCGCCGAAGCCGAGCCGTCACCCGGCCTGTTCCGCGGGGGCGAGGTCCTCGACGACCGCTACCGGCTGACCCGTCCCCTCCAGCCGGGCGCCTCGGTGTGGCTGGCGCGCGACCAGCAGGACGAGTGGGAGGTGGTGGTCCAGCCCTGTGTGGTGCCCCGGGACCACGCGGTCACGAACTTCACCCGCGCCGCCCGTACGCTCCGGGAGCTCCAGCACCCGTGCATCGTCCGGGTCCTCGACTCCGGCGTCCACGGCAGCACGGGGTACCTCGTGATGGAGCATCTGGACGGCATCCCGCTGGGTGCGCTGGCCGCACCCAGCGGGTTCCTGCTGCCGTCCAGGCTGACCACCTCGGTGGCCCGGGGGCTCGCCGACGCCCTGGCCGCGCTGGGCGAACACGGCCTCACCCACGGGACGATCGGGATGCACAGCGTCATGGTGATGCCGAACGGCACGCCCAAGCTGACGTCGTTCGCGCTGGGCACCGGACCGGGCACCGATCGGCGGGGCGACGACCTGCGCCGGTTCGCGGCCCTGCTCGCCCTCCTGATGTCGCCCGACGGCGGCTCGGAGCCCCGGGCCGACTTCCTCACCCGGCTGCCGACCGAGGTGCGGACCACCATGGCCGGTGCCATCGCGGCCCTGCGCGAGGGGCAGGGTGCCGAGAGCCACGCAGTGCTCACGTGGTTGAGCGACCTCGAACCCCGCCGACTCACCCCGCTCTCGGAGCGATCGGTGCGCTACACGCTGCTGGGGAGCCCGGAGGTGCGGCGGGCGAGCACCGCTCCCTGGTTCGACCCCACCGAGTCCCCCGGGCACCCCCTCGACCTCACCGAACCCGAACACTGGGCGATGCTGTGCATGCTGCTGCTCCGGCACGGCTGCCGGATCAGCCACGACGAACTCGCCGCGGGGCTGTGGCGGGCCGGGCAACAGCCCCCGAACCCTCGGGGCGTCCTCGCCGGACACGCCACCGCCCTCCGCCAGCTGCTCGGCCCCGGCCGGCTCGCCGCGCTACCCGACGGGTACGCCCTGCACACCAGCACGGACTGGGCGGACGTGCACGAGTTCGAACGGCTTGCGCAGGAGGCCGAGCGGCTGTGGGACGGCGGCGACGCCGACCGGGCCAACCGGGTGGTCCGCACCGCATTGGCCCTGTGGAACGGGACCCCGCTGGCGGGAGTGCAGGGGCCGGCAGCCGACCTGGCCCGGGCCCGACTGACGAGCCTGTGGCTGCGGCTCCTGAGGATCCGCGCCGAATCCGACATGCTCCAGGGCCGGGCCGCGGTCGCGGCGGACGACCTCGCCCGGGAGCTGACGGCGTACCCGCAGCACCAGTACGTCCTCCTCCGGCTACGGCTGAGCGCCCTGAACCTCGCGGGCCGGGCCGACGAGGCACGCGAGGCGTACCAGGCCCTGCTCGACGCCGAGCGCCGCTGGGGCCGGGACGACGACCCGCAGGAGCGGCCACCGCATTAACAGCAACCGCGCCGCCAGCCCGCACCCGGCGCGCCCCCGACGGCGATGACCACCCGTCCGGCGGCCCCCCGCCCGGCCCATCCCGTGGTGCGGCGCCCCCCGCCGCGCCCGCACGATCGAGGGGATGACCGCCGCGCGGCCCCGCCGGCCGGTCCGTGCACTCGGGAGGAACGCCGATGAACACCCAAGCCAGTCTGGACCAGTTGCGCCGGTGCCACATCGCGGTGGACCTGGGCGCCGCCCGGACCCGGGTGTTCGTGAAGGGCGTGGGGCTGGCGGTCGACCAGCCGAGCGTGGCCGCCGTCAACACCCGCACCGGCTCGCTGATCGCGGTCGGGGAGTTCGCGGAGCGGATGACGGGCCGCACCCCGGGCTACATCCGGGTGGTGCGGCCGGTGTCGGGCGGTTCCGTCGTCGACATCGAGATGGCGCAACGGATGCTGCGGCACCTGATCGGTGAGAAGCTGCGCCGGGCGCTGCGCCGCAAACCGTGGCTACGGGCCGCCGCCTGCACCCCGCACGAGGCCGATCCGCTGGCCCGCCGCGCCGCGGTGGAGACCCTGGTCGGGCTCGGGGCGCGCCGGGTGGAGCTGGTGGACACGCTGATCGCCGCCGCGGTGGGCTGCGGGCTGCCGGTGGAACGGGCCGAGGCGACGATGATCCTGGTGTGCGGGGCGGCCACCACCCAGGTCTCCGTGCTGTCCCTCGGGTCGATCGTCACGGCGGAACGCATGTCGGTCGGCGGGGACGCCATCGACCACGCGATCGTGCAGCACCTGCGGCACCGTCACGAGCTGATGCTGCCCTCCCAGTCGGTGCGCCCGCTCCAAGTCGCCCTGTCCGGCAACGGCCTCACCCCGGACGGTCCGACGTCCACCGAGATCCACGGCCGGGACGTGGCCACCGGGCTGGCCCGCTCGGTACGGGTGGACACGGCGGCGGTGCGGGACGCCATCCACACCCCGTTGACCGCGGTGCTCGACGGGATCGGCAAGGTGCTGCGGGACTGCCCGCCCGACCTGGTCGCCGATCTGGCGGACCGGGGCATCACGCTGGTCGGCGGCAGCGCGCTGCTCCCCGGTCTCGACCAGATGCTGCGGGACGCCACGGGCATGCCGGTGACGATCGCCGACCGGCCCGACGTGTGCGCGATCCTCGGTCTGGGGGCGATGCTGGAGGGCCGCGTCCAGCCGATGGTGCTCGATCCGTTGGCCGGCTGAGTACCCGGCCGGCTCCGGCGGTTGGCATCCTGGAGCGGTGAGCGAAGACGACCGTACGGCGGCGGACGCACCGCGTCTGCCGCCGCTCCTCGATGCGGTGCTGGAGGTCGGCACCGACCTGGACCTGCGGGCCACCCTCCAGCACCTGGTGACGCGCGCCGCCGAACTGACCGGCGCCCGGTACGGTGCGCTGGGCGTGCTGGACCCGGCCGGCGGTCCCGGGCGGCCCCGGCTCACCGAGTTGTACACCACGGGGCTTCCCGAGGGGACGCGGGACCGGGTGGGGCGGCTGCCCGACGGGCACACCGGGCTGATCGGCACGTTGATCGACGACCCCCGGCCGCTGCACATCGCCGATCTGACCGCGGACCCGCGCGCACACGGGCTGCCGCCGGGCCATCCGCCCATGCGGTCGTTCCTCGGCGCGCCCGTGCCCGTCGGGGACGCGGTGTTCGGGAACCTGTACCTGACGGAGAAGGCGGGCGGCGCGTTCACCGACGAGGACGCCCACCTACTGCGGGTGTTGGCGGCGCAGGCGGGCATCGCGATCGCCAACGCCCGGTTGTACGAGTCGGCGCGGCAGCGGGAGCGCTGGATCGAGGGCGCGGCGGCGGTGACGACGGCGCTCCTCGCGGGCGGCACGGCGGACGCCCTGGAGACGGTCGCGGAGCGGGCCCGGGTGCTCGCGGACGCGGCGGCCGGGGTGATCCTGCAACAGGCCCCCGGGGGCGGCCTTGAGGCCGTGGCCGTGGCCGGGCCGGCGGGGTTCGTGGGGCGCGGCGACACGGGGGGCCTGTGGGGTGCCGTGGTCCCGCCGGACAGCCCGGTCCTGGGGCGGCTGCTGGCCGGGGAGCCGGTGTACGTGGCCGACGCGGCGAGCGATCCGCGCACCGCGTCCCCGGCGACCGTGCGTTTCGGACCGGTGATGATGCTGCCGCTCACCTCCCGGGGGCGGCTCATCGGCACCCTCGCCCTGCCGCGGCACCGGGGCTCCCGCCCGTACACCCCGGTGGAACGGTCGATGGCGTCCCGGTTCGCGGCGCACGCGGCCCTGGCCCTCGTCCTCGCGGACGCGCAAGCGCGCCGGGAACGGCTCGCCGTGTACGAGGACCGGGACCGGATCGCCCGCGATCTGCACGACCTGGTCGTGCAGCGGCTGTTCGCCACGGGGCTGCTGGTGGAGTCCACGCGGCGCCGCGCCGAGCGCACCGACGGGTCGGCCGCAGGGGTCGCCGACGGCGGGGCGGCCGGGGAGGTGCGGGAGGAGTTGGCGCGGGCGGTGGACGAACTCGACGCGACCGTCCAGGAGGTGCGCACCGCGATCATCGCCCTCCAGCAGCCCCCGACCGATGCGCCCACCACCCTGCGGGGCCGGGTGCTGCGGGAGACGGCGGGCGCGGCGGCGGTCGCCGGGTTCCCGCCGTCGGTGCGGTTCGTGGGCGCCGTCGACGCGCGGGTGGGCGATCCGGTGGCGGGGCACCTCGTGGCGGCGTTGCGTCGCGCACTGGGTGCCGCGGTCCGCCGGGCGGGGGTGAGTCGGATAGCGGTCACGGTTGACGCGGCGGCGTGTCTGGCGGACGGGCGGCCGGGGGTGCGGTTGACGGTCCAGGACGACGCCCCGGCGGCCGAGAACGGCACCGGAACCGGTGGTACCGCTCTGACCTGGCACTCCCCGCTCTGATCCGGCGGGCCGGGAGCGGCGGGGGACGCACAGTGAATGAGGGAGTAATGAGGGGTCTCTCATTGCCCTCGACAAGAGGTGGGCTGTCCGGTTTTCTGTCCGTGTCGGCGTGGCCGAAGACGGCGCACACGCCCTGACGGGGAAGCAGGAACCTGACTCCATGGCACGACAGGCACGGGCGATCCAGACGCGCGAGTCCATTCTGCTGGCGGCGGCGGCCGTCTTCGACGAACGCGGGTACAGCTCAGCGACGATCACCGAGATCCTCCAGCGGGCCGGGGTCACCAAGGGCGCGCTGTACTTCCACTTCGCGTCGAAGGAGGAACTGGCCCTCGGGGTGGTCGCGGCCCAACTCGACCTCGGCGAACTGCCACCGCAGCGCACCAAGCTCCAGGAACTCGTGGACCACGGACTGCTGTTCGCCCATCGGCTGCTGCACGATCCGCTGACCCGGGCCAGCATGGGCCTCGCGATGGACCAGCGGCGGGACGCCGTCGAGCCCGCGCCGCCCCGGGGGACCCCGTACCAGGCGTGGATCGACCGGATCGACCAGGTGCTGAAGGACGCCGAGGCGCGGGGCGAGTTGCTGCCCCATGTGGTGCCCGGCGAGACGGCCGAGCTGATGGCCGGGGCCTTCACCGGCATCCAGGGCATGTCGCACGTGCTGTGCGAACGGGCGGACCTGACCCGGCGGGTCATCGTGCTGCTCCAGCACATCCTGCCGAGCATCGCCGTGCCCGCCGTGCTGCCGACGCTCGACCTGGCTCCGGACCGGGCGGAGCGGCTGCTCTCCGCGCGCCACGACATCCGCCCGGAGATCGAGGAGCCGGGGGGCGCCCCGGGGGTTCCCGGCCCCCGCCGCACGGTGGCCGTGGCGGCCCGCTGAACCGCCCCGCACGGTGGTCTCAGCGCCGTACGGCGACGGCCTGCCGGTCGGTCAGGTCGAAGGCCCGGCGGGCCTCCTGCACCTTGGCCAGGTTCTCCTCGGACCAGGTCGTGAGCGCGGCGAACACCGGGGAGATCGCGCAGGGTCCCCCGACGACGGTCCCGCTCTCGCTCTCGTTCGACGGACTTCAGGAGCTGATCATGATCGTCATCACGGGTGCCACCGGGAACGTCGGACGCCCCCTCGTCGCCGCGCTCGCCGGGGCGGGCGAACGGGTCACCGCCGTCTCCCGGCGGCCCGTTGCCGATGCGGGTGTGGCGGGGGTCCGCTCCGTCGCCGCGGACCTCGGCGACGCGGCGAGCCTGCGTCCGGCGTTGGAGGGCGCCGACGCCCTGTTCCTGATGGTGCCGCCGGACGTCCTCGGCGGCGGGGGCGGTCCCGACGAGGTCGTGAAGGCGGCCGTGAGCAGCGGCGTCCGCAAGGTCGTCGTCCTGTCCTCGCTGATCAACGGGACACGGCCGCAGGCGCGTTCGCACGAGGTGCTGCGGGTGTGGGAGGAGGCCGTGCAGGGTTCGGGGCTCGACTGGACGGTGCTGCGGCCCGGGAGCTTCGCCACCAACACCCTGGCGTGGGCGGACTCGGTACGTGCCGAGCGCACGGTCTACGCCCCGTTCGGCGAGGTGGCCCTGCCGGTGGTGGACCCGGACGACCTCGCGGCGGTCGCGGCCATGGTGCTGCGCGAGGAGGGGCACGCGGGCCGCGTCCACGAGTTGACGGGCCCGGCGGCGGTGAGCCCCCGGGAGCAGACCGCTGCGCTCGGCGCGGCGCTGGGCATCCCGCTCGTCTTCGTGGAGTTGACGCGGGCGCAGGCCCGGGCGCGGATGGTGCGGTTCCTGCCGGAGGCGGTGGCTGACGGGACCCTCGACGTGCTCGGGGCGCCGTTGCCCGGGGAGCGGCGGGTGAGCCCTGCGGTGGAGGCGCTGTTGGGGCGGGCGCCGGGGTCCTTCCGTGCGTGGGCGGACCGCGTGGCCGCGGCCTTCCGCTGAGACGGTGCCCTGCGCGTCTTTGGGTACGTCTCTCTGAGCGTGCGCGGTCCCCTGCGGGTGCGTGGTGCTTGCCCGCGCAGTTCCCCGCGCCCCTTCGGTGCGTTCCAGTGGGCCTGCGCTGTCCCCTGATGGTGCGCCTTGGCGGGGGTGCGCGGTGCCCTGCGGGTGCGTGGTGGTTGCTCGCGCCGTTCCCCGCGCCCCTTTGGGGTGCTCCGTGCCGCGCACCCCGAGCGGGGCGTACGGGATCAGGGGCGCGGGGAACTGCGCAACACCGCAGCGCACCCCGCTGGACAACGCAGCCCAGCGTGGGCGCACCCCAGGGGCGCGGGGAACTGCGCGAACGACCACAGCGCACCCGCAGGAACCGTGCTGCTCAGTCGACCTCGGCGACCGCCTCCGCGAACTGCGCCGCGTAGAGCCGGGCGTAGGCGCCCCGAGTGAGCAGGAGTTCCTCGTGCGTGCCCTGCTCGACGATGGCCCCGTTCTCCATCACCAGGATGGTGTCCGCGTCCCGGATCGTGGAGAGCCGGTGGGCGATGACGAAGGACGTGCGGTCCCGGGCGAGGCGGGCCATCGCCTTCTGGATCAGGACCTCCGTACGGGTGTCCACGGAACTCGTCGCCTCGTCGAGGACGAGGATCACCGGCTCGGACAGGAACGCCCGGGCGATGGTGATGAGCTGCTTCTCCCCCGCACTGACCCCGGCGCCCTCGTCGTCGAGCACCGTGTCGTACCCGTCGGGCAGGGTGCGGATGAACCGGTCGGCGTGCGCGGCCTTCGCGGCTTCCTCGATCTCCTCCCGGGACACCTTGCGGGAGGCCCCGTAGGCGATGTTGTCGGCGATCGTGCCGCCGAACAGCCAGGTGTCCTGGAGGACCATCCCGATCCCGGAGCGCAGTTCGTCGCGGGACATGCCGGCGATGTCCACCCCGTCGACGGTGATCCGTCCGCCGGTGACCTCGTAGAACCGCATCAGCAGGTTGACGAGGGTGGTCTTGCCGGCGCCGGTGGGACCGACGATGGCGACCGTGTGACCGGGCTCGACGGCCAGCGACAGGTCCTCGATGAGCGGCTTGTCGTCCTGGTAGCGGAAGGACACGTGCTCCAGGACGACCCGGCCGGTGCGCTCCACGGGGCGTGCCGGCCGCTCGGGGTCGGGGCCCTGTTCGGGGGCGTCGAGCAGTTCGAAGACCCGCTCGGCGGAGGCGACCCCGGACTGCACCAGGTTCGCCATGGAGGCGACCTGGGTGAGCGGCATGGAGAACTGGCGCGAGTACTGGACGAACGCCTGGACGTCACCGATGGACAGCGAGCCGGAGGCGACCCGCAGTCCGCCGACGACGGCGACGAGCACGTAGTTCAGGTTCGACACGAAGAACAGCAGGGGCTGCATCAGACCGCTGGTGAACTGGGCCCGGAACCCGGCCTCGTACAGCGCGTCGTTCTCCTCGGCGAACCGGCGCGCGGACTCCTCCTGCCGGCCGAAGACCTTCACCAGCGCGTGCCCGGTGTACATCTCCTCGACATGGGCGCTGAGGGCGCCGGTGGAGCGCCACTGGCGGACGAACTGCGGCTGGGACCGCTTGCCGACCCGGGTGGCGATCACGAACGACAGCGGCACGGTGACCAGGGCGACCAGGGCGAGCAGCGGCGAGATCAGGAACATCATGATCAGCACGCCGATGATCGTCAGCAGTGAGTTGACGAGCTGCCCGAGGCTCTGTTGCAGGGTCTGGCCGATGTTGTCGAGGTCGTTGGTGGCCCGGCTCAGCACCTCGCCGCGCTGCCGCTTGTCGAAGTACGACAGGGGCAGTCGGGACAGCTTCGCCTGGACGTCCCGGCGCATCCGGCCCACCGTGCGGTTGACGGCCCGGTTGCCAAGCCGGGTGGCGACCAGCATCAGCAGGCCGCCGATGACGAAGGTGCCGAGCGCGAAACCGAGGACCGCGCCGACGGCCCCGAAGTCGATGCCCTCGCCGGGGGTGAAGTCCACCCCGGTCAGCATGTTGGCGACACCGCCCTCACCGCGGTCCCGCAGTCCTGCGATCGCCTCCTCCTTGCTCTGTCCGGCGGGCATCTGCTGGCCGACGACCCCGGCGAAGACCAGGTCGGTCGCGATGCCGAGGATCTTGGGGCCGAGCACCGAGACGCCGACGCTGAGCAGGGCGCAGCCGATCATCACGTACATCGTGATGCGGTCGGGCCGGAACTGGCTCAGCAGGCGGGTGCCCGAGCCCTTGAAGTCCATGGAGCGATGGTCGGGTCCGGCCCCGGCCATCATCCGTCCCGCGGGCCCCGCCATCAGGCCGCCTCCGCTTCCGTGAGCTGGGAGAGCACGATCTCCCGGTAGGTCTCGTTGTCCCGCATGAGGTCCGCGTGCCGTCCGGCGCCGACCACGTGGCCCTCGTCGAGGACGAGGATGCGGTCGGCGTCGCGGATGGTGGCCACCCGCTGGGCGACGATGACGACGGTGGCGTCCGCGGTCTCCTCGGCCAGGGCGGCCCGCAGCGCGGCGTCGGTGGCGTAGTCGAGGGCGGAGAACGAGTCGTCGAAGAGGTAGATCTCCGGCCGTTGGACGAGGGTGCGGGCGATCGCCAGCCGCTGGCGTTGGCCACCGGAGACGTTGGTGCCGCCCTGGGAGATCGGCGCGTTCAGGCCGCCCTCCAGGTGGGTCTCCACGAAGTCGCGGGCCTGGGCGACCTCCAGTGCGTGCCACAGCTCCTCGTCGGTGGCGTCGGGGTTGCCGTAGCGGAGGTTGGTGGCGACGGTGCCGGCGAACAGGTACGGCTTCTGCGGCACCAGCCCGACGGTGCGGGCGAGCAGCTTCGGGTCGATGTCGCGGACGTCGACCCCGTCGACCAGCACGGCGCCCTCGGTGACGTCGAAGAGGCGGGGGACGAGCCCCAGGAGGGTCGTCTTGCCGCTGCCGGTGGACCCGATGACGGCGGTGGTCTCGCCGGGGCGGGCCACCAGGTCGACGGCCTTGAGCACGGGTTCCTCGGCGCCCGGGTAGCGGAACCCGGCGCCGCGCAGCTCCAGATGGCCGTGGGAGCGCAGTTCCCGCACGGCGGCGGCCGGCGGCACCACGCTGGACTCGGTGCCGAGGACTTCTTGGATGCGCTCGGCGCACACCTCGGCGCGCGGCACCATCATGAACATGAAGGTGGCCATCATCACCGACATCACTATCTGCATCAGATAGGCGAGGAACGCGGTCAGCGAGCCGATCTCCATGGCGCCGCTCTCGATGCGGTGCGCCCCGAACCAGACGACGGCGACCGAGGAGACGTTCACGACGGTCATCACGATGGGGAACATCAGCGCGAGGAGCCGCCCGGTGCCCAGCGACATCTCGGTCAGTTCCTCGTTGGCGCCGCGGAAGCGCTCCTGTTCGTACGCGTCGCGGACGAACGCGCGGATCACCCGGTTGCCGGTGATCTGCTCGCGCAGCAGCCGGTTCACGGTGTCCAGACGCACCTGCATGGACCGGAACAGGGGCCGCAGCTTGCGGACGATCACGGTGACGCTGATGCCGAGCACCGGCACCACGGCGATCAGCACCGTCGACAGCGGGACGTCCTGGCCGAGGGCCATCACGATCCCGCCGACGCACATGATGGGCGCGGAGACCATCAGGGTGAACGCCATCAGCACCAGCATCTGGACCTGCTGGACGTCGTTCGTGGTGCGGGTGATCAGCGAGGGCGCACCGAAGTGGCTGACCTCGCGGGTGGAGAACGACTGGACCCGGTCGAACACGGCGCCCCGCACGTCCCGACCGAGCGCGGCGGCAGTACGCGCCCCGAGGTAGACGGCTCCGATGTTGCAGACCACCTGCACCAGCGTGACGGCGATCATCAGTCCGCCGAAGCTCATGATGAAGCCGGTGTCGCCCCGGACCACTCCCCGGTCGATGATGTCGGCGTTCATCGTGGGCAGGTACAGGGTCGCGCAGGTCTGGAGGAACTGGAGCGCCACCAGGATGGCGACGGGTTTTCGATACGGACCCAGATGGGTCCTCAGCAGTCGTATGAGCACGTGCGGGTCTCGCTCACTGGGGTTCTAGGGGCGGATCGACCGGCCGGCCGACCGATCGGGGGCACCTTCGGCACACCACCCCCCATCGTCCACCGTGCCCCGCCCGTTACCCCAGCGGATTAAGCCAACAGCGGGCCAAGAACCCCCGGGTGCCCCGCCGGCACCCGCCGGTGCCTGCGGGTGTCAGCCGGCGAACGCGCCCGGGTGGGTCTGCTCCCGGACGACCGCGTACTGCTGCCGCACGGCCTGCCCCACGGCCAGTTCCTCGCCCGGGTCGTGGACCTGTCCGGTCGCGCCGGGCCAGGTGGGCGGTGCGTGGGGGTCGAGCGTCCCGCGGGAGACGCCCAGTGCCCACGCGGCCTGTCGCGCCGCGCCGAGCGCCGCGTACTCGGCGGGCTGCGGCACGACGATCTGCGCGCCGAGCAGCGAGGGCGCGGCGGCCTGGACGGCCGGGAGGTCGGCGGCGGCGCCCAGCAGGAACACCCGGCGCACCTCCACTCCGCGTCCGCGCAGCACGTCGAGCGCGTCGGCGAGTCCGCAGAGCATGCCCTCGACGGCGGCCCGCGCCAGGTGCTCGGGCTTCATCGCCTCGCGCCGCAGCCCGGCGAGGGTTCCGGCGGTGTGCGGCAGGTGCGGGGTGCGCTCGCCCTCCAGATAGGGCAGGAGGACCAGGCCGTGGGCGCCGGGCGTCGACTTCAGGGCGAGCGCGGACAGGGCGTCGAGGTCGGGCAGGCCGAGCATCTCGGCGGTGCCGCGCAGGGTGCGCACGGCGTTGAGGGTGTGCACGACCGGCAGGTGCATGCCCGTCGCGTCGGCGAGGGAGGTGATCATGCCGCTGGGGTCGGCGAGGGCCTCGCGGTGGACCGCCATCACGGAGCCGGAGGCTCCCAGCGAGACGACGGCGTCCCCCAGGCCGATGCCGAGGCCGAACGCGGCGGCCATGGTGCCGCCGGTGCCGGCGGAGATCAGCAGCCCTTCCGGGGTGGTCCCGGCGGCCTCGGCGGGGCCCAGTACGTCGGGCAGCGCCGCCTGCCGGCCGAGGGCCAGCTCCATCAGGTCGGGCCGGTACCCGCCGGTCGCCGCCGACCAGTAGCCGGTGCCGGAGGCGCCGCCCCGGTCGGTGGTGCGGCGCAGCGGACGGCCGAGGAGCTGCCACACCAACCAGTCGTGGGCCTGGAGGACCAGGGCGACGCGCTGGGCGGCCTCGGGTTCGTTCGCGGCGAGCCAGCGGAGCTTGGCGACGGGGTTCGCCGCCTGCGGCACGCAGCCCACGGCCTGGGCCCACGCCTCGCGCCCGCCGAGCGCCTCGACCAGGTCGGCGGCGGCGATCTGGGCCCGGCGGTCGCCGCCCACCAGGGCGGGACGGATCGTCGCGCCCTGCTGGTCGAGCGGGACGAGGGCGTTCTGCTGGGCGGACACGCCGATCGCCTCGACGCCTTCGAGGACCCCGCCGGCCGCGGCCTCCCCGAGGGAGAGCAGCCAGACCTGTGGGTCGACGTCACTGGGTCGCCCGCCCTCCCCGCTCCCCCCGGGCGCCCCCTCCAGGGGATGCGGGGCGTACCCCTGCCTGATCACGGCACCCGTGTCCGTGTCACAGACCACGATGCGCGTGGAGTCGGGCGTGCTGTCCAGACCGGCGACTATCCCCATGCGGGAATTCTGCACCACGTTCGGGTGTGTGCCGTACCACAGCCCGGTACGAGCCGGGCACCCTCAGGTGTTGCTGGTGCCCCAGTCGTCGTTCTGCGCACCCTTGCCGCGCTCGCGCAGCGTCCGGACGCGTTCGGTGACGGAGTCCGGCACCCGGTCCCCGACGCGCTCGGTCACCGAGTGCAGGGCCTTGCCCGCGACCTCCCGGCCCTGCTGCGCGGCGGTCTCCGCGGCGTTGCGGACCGCGGGGTTCTCCGCGAACTGCCGGACCGACTTCTTCAGCTGCTCGTACCGCTCCCGTCCAGCCCTGGTACCCAGGACGTAGCCGAGGGCCAGCCCGGCGACGAATGTGAGCCGGTAGCGCATGGAGCCACCCTTCCCTTGCATCTCGGTGTGGAGCGCGGGAGTACCGATTGGCGGAGCACCCCCCTGCTTGCGCTAATGTATGTGTCGCAGCGAACGAGCGCTTCCTGGCGAATACCCGGACAGGCGCGTTCGATGCGAACGAGGCAATCCCCTGTAGCTCAATTGGCAGAGCAGCCGGCTGTTAACCGGCAGGTTACTGGTTCGAGTCCAGTCGGGGGAGCTCGATCCTCCGTAGCTCAATTGGCAGAGCAGCCGGCTGTTAACCGGCAGGTTACTGGTTCGAGTCCAGTCGGGGGAGCAGCCGAGAAGGACCCCCATAGGGGTCCTTTTTCATGTCCGGTGGAACCGTACGGGGACGCCGGAGGTCTCCATGGTCAGCGGAGCCGACCGTGCGGAGCAGGAGATCGTATGAGCGGCTATGCTGCGGCAGACGGCGCGTACACCTGTGCGCGACGCGCCGTAAGGGGGCGGTAGCTCAGCCGGTTAGAGCAGCGGACTCATAATCCGTCGGCCGTGGGTTCGAGTCCCACCCGCCCCACCGCAGGGTTCCTGTGCAGGAACGATTCGACGTGGGGTGCGGCGGCGGAGAGGGCCCGGTCGCCCGGACCCCCGCGAGGCCCCCGCTGGCCCGCCGCGGGTCCGTGACACCCATGATCGAGTGAGGCAGCCCCGCCCGGACCGACCCGGGCGGGGCTCTTCCGTGCGCCTGCGACGGGGGGCGCGGGTGGACGGGGCTGACGGGTCTCCACGTGCGTCGGACTCGTCCTTCAACTGGTGAACGAACACGAGCTGTTCGAGACGGTCGAGGCAGGTTCGCAGGCGTGCACCCTCACGCGCGGGTCCGCGCCCGACAGTCGCACGGGCACGGCACCGGCCTACTCCTGAGGTTCGGGTAGAGCGACGCCCGCCCGCCGCGCGGTCGGTGCGTGGCGGACGCCCACACCCGGCACCCGTGCACCTCCGAGCCGAAGATGCGGGCCATGAAGCACGGTGCGCACGGCACCGCCGCCGGGATGCAGCGCCGGTGGAGGTGCACGGACGAGCCGGGCCCCGACGGGGAGAAGCGGAGCTTGGTGACGCGGCGCTGCCACCACCGGATCGGTTCCGCGCAACGCGCGCAGTACCACGGGGTCGTGCGGGTCATGGTGTCCTCACGGGGGCAACGGCAGTCGGTTGGTCCGGGTGTTCCCGGGCGGCCCGTCGAGCCGCGTGGTAAGTACGGTCCGCGGCCTTCCACGCAGTCCGGAACTCCCGCCCGCGCGGGCAGCCGATCGGCTCGGAGACGCAGTCGGGGCAGGCGGCGGCATGGATCAGGTAGCTGCGCGTGGCGGCTTCACGGGCCGACGCCGCGGCGACCAGGGCGGGCGTCCGGACGGGGCACTTCAGGTGGAGGTACGCGGTGCGGTCCGGCCCGACCACGGCGGGCCGGAAGTGTGACTCGTGCGGCTGCTCCTCGCGGACGGGCTGGTCGCAGCAGCCGCAGAAGACCATCACGTGCGCGTCCCGACGGCGATCCGCTCGGCGCCGGCCAGGGCGGCGAGCGCCCGCAGGACGACCGCGAGCCGCCGTTCGTCCAGGTTCTCCACCTGCCACAGCGGTACCAGTCGCGGGAACCCGATCGCCACCACCAGTTCCAGGAACGCGCGCTCGCCGGTGTCGAGGACGAGGGCCGTCTTGTACTGGGCCTCGAACCGCGGCCAGTCGCAGTGCGCGCGCTTCCCGGTGTCGACCACGAGGAGTTCCCGCACGTCCTCTCGGGCGAGGACGTCGCCCTCGTGGATGAGCGCGGCGACCGCGGCCCGCTCACCGGTGTCGCGGTCCTTCGACCAAGCGGTCAGCCGATCAGTAAGCAGCGGGGTGTCCGGGAACGATGTGCCGTCCGCTCCGGTCGTTGCGTGGTCCTGCACCGTCATCGGCTCCTCACCATCGGCCACGTTCCGTTCCGTGGGTGGTGTGAATGTTGGATGTTGGTGCACGGTCCCAGCCAGACACCCGTGGCGGACTTCCTCGCCGTGTCCGTGCCCTGGTGTGGTCGCCGGGTGGACGTCTCTGCCTCCGGGCTTGCGACGGCGGGGCGATGGGCCAACCATCGACGTCATGACGCAGTTGACGGTGTTCGGGGAACTGCTCGCCCGGCGAGGCTGGGGGTACGCACGGTTCATGCGCGAGGCGCAGCCGGTCGCACATGGCATGAGGCTGGCGTTCTTCCTCCAGAGGCGTCAGTTCGACCGATGGCGCACTGGAAAGGTGAAGGGGCTCCCTCGGGACGAGGCCCGCCAGGTGTTGGAGCACATGTTTCCAGGGTGCACGGTGCAGGAATTGTTCTCCCTCAGCACCGCACCGCCCACCCTTGCGGCACCAGAGCAGCAGGAGACGGGACCCATGAACCGACGGTCCCTGCTCGGGTTGATCGGAGCCGCGGCGGTGAGCCCTGCGGCGGTGGAGGCCATCCGGGAGGAACGGCGGCGCATGGACGCGGCACTGGAGGGGGCTGCCGTCGGTGAGGTGACGCTGGACCGGTGGGAGAGCACCGTGCAGGACTACGCGCGGGCCTACCAGTCATTGCCTCCCCAGGACCTCTTGGCGGACCTCCTGGCTGACTTCGGGGAGGTGCGGCGTGTGTTGGAGGGGCGGCAGCCGATACGGCAACGCCGCCGTCTCTGCCGCGTCGCCGGGCAACTTTCCCTGCTGGCGGGCATCTTCGCGTCCGCGCTCGGCGCACACCGGGAGGCCCGGGGCTTCTTCCACACCGGACGCTTGGCTGCCGCCGAGGCAGGTGACCTTCACCTGGAGGGGACCGCGATCGTGCGGTCGGCGATCGTGTCGCTGTACTACGGCACGCCTACAGCGGCATACACGGAGGCGGCCCGCGCCCTGCACCTCCTGGGCACCGCACAGGGACCGTCAACCGTGCGCGCCCTGCTGGTAGAGGCACGGGCGCTCGCCCGCATGGGGCGGGCTCAGGAAGCGCTGCCGTTGCTGCGCTTGGCAGAGGACGTGTTCGGGCGCCTGAGCGCGGAAGACCGTGAGCATGTCGCGTTCGGCTACACCGAGCGGCAGTTCGCCTTTCACCTGGGCAACGCGTGGACGCACCTCGGGCGCCCGGACGCGGCGTGGACCGTACAACAGCGCGCCCTCAGTGCGTACTCGCCGAGCGAGTACCTGGACCCCACTCTGATCCTCATCGACCGGGCCACCTGCCTGGCGCGATCCGGCGAGCCCGAGGAGGCATACCGCGTCGCGAGTGAAGCCCTGGTGAAGTTGCCCACCGTCCACCGCACCGGCATGGTCGTGCAGTACGCGCACGCCTTCACGACGACCGCCGGACGCCCCGAACTGCCCGCCGGCAGGGAGTTCGCAGCGCTACTGCGCTCCTGAGACGATCGGGTTGCGCAGGGTGCCCACCCCGGCAACGGTCACTGCCATCTCGTCGCCGGGCAGGACCGGGCCGACCCCCGCCGGGGTCCCGGTCAGGATCACGTCGCCCGGGTGGAGGGTGATGGCCGCGGTGATGTACTCGATCAGCCCCGCGACCGAGGTCAGCATCAGTGAAGTGTTCGCGTGCTGGGTCCGGCGACCGTTGACGTGGCAGCTCACATCCAAGCCGGTGGGGTCGAGGTCGGTGGCGATGACCGGGCCGAGGGGACAGAACGTGTCGAACGCCTTGGCCCAGGACGGCTGGCCGTCGGCCTTCTGGACGTCCCGCGCGGTCACGTCGTTGCCGCAGGTGTAGCCGAACACGAATCCGAGCGCCTCCTGGGCGGTCACTGACCGCGCGGTCCGGCCGATGACGACGGCCAACTCCGCTTCGTGCTCGACCTGTCGGGACTGGAACGGGTAGACGACCGACTCGCCGGGGCCGACCACCGCCGACGACGGCTTGAAGAAGAGCCGGGGTACGGGTGGGGCGCCCATGCCCGTTTCCGCGATGTGGTCCGCGTAGTTCCTTCCCACAGCCACGATCGTGCCGGGCCGTACCGGTGCCAGCAACCGCACCTCCTCTGCCGGCGCCACTCGCCCCGTCGGCGCGCCCGCACCCCGCACCGGGTCCCCGTTCAGGACTTCGAACCCCTCACCCCGCGCCCGTCCGTACCACGTACCGCCCCGCCACTCGAACCGTGCGTGGATCACGTCTCCTCCTGAGTCAGGTGTCCCGTCCAGGCAACCAGATCACACCCCGCCTACAGCCTGCGAGTGAACGGCTGCCCGCTGCACGGGAGTTCACAGGTGTCAGCGACTAGCACATCCGCCGTACGCCAAGGACATATTCGGTGAAGGTTTGAACCAAAGCGCTCCGGGCTGGGTATAGCTCATAGGCGCGGGCCCTCCCCCACTGGCCCGCCCTGCCCAGGAGGTGGCTGTCCCCATGAAGAACAGTGTCCGGAACACGGTGTTGTGCGCGGCCCTGGTGACCCTCGGTCTGGAGGTGGTGGCCGTGCACCTCCTGCTCGACCTCCCCCTGCTGGGGCTCCTGTTGGCCGACACCGTCATCGTGCTGGTCGCCGCGGTGTGGCTGTGGTCGGCCCGGGACCTGGGTCGGACCCTGCCGGCCGACCCCCGGTTCAGCGAGAGCCGATGTCAGCTCAGGGCGCTGCGCCACCAGCAGGAGCGCGAACGGTACTCCCACAGCGGCGGGCAACCGTCGCACCTGCGCTGAGGTGCGCCTGACCTCCGTCGACCGGGCGGAGGTCAGGTCAGGGCGCAATCGCGTCGGGGAGCGGTCGTTTTTGGCCGTCGGACCGCGCTCCCCGTGGAATCCGTGCCCACAGCAGCCATGATCTTCGGAGCATTCGTCCCTGGTCACCGGCTGAAGGCGAGAGAACCCCGATGCCCACCGCACGCGTCAGTTCGGCCGTGATGACCCACCCGGTCCGCCGGGCCCAGGCGGAGGAGATGGTCGCCCGGCTGGGGCTGGGTTCGCTCGCCCTGGACCCCGATCCGGACGGGCCGCCGTCCGCCTTGCGCACCGCGCTGCTCGCCTGGTCCCGGGTGAGCGAGGGCGCCACCCACCAGTTCATGATCCAGGACGATGTGGCGGCCCCGGACGACATGATCGACCTGGTCGCCCACTGCGCCGACCGCTTCCCCGACGACGCCCTCGCCTTCTACACCAACTGGCACGCACGCAACGGCGGGTTGGCCCGGCTCGCCGCGCTGGCGGGGGCGGGCTGGGTGCGCGCGGTGCCGGAGGAGTTCACGCCGACGCTGGCGATCAGCCTCCCGGTGGCCGTGGCGGCGGAGTTCCGGCGGTTCGCGGAGCAGAGCGCCGACCGTCATGACGACGAGGTGATGACGGCCTTCCTCCGGCAGGGCGGTCGGCGCAGCGCCCTGCTCGCGGTGCCCACCGTCACCGAGCACACCGGCACCAGCAGCATCAACGGCCATGCCGCCCAGGGGGTGCGCCTCGCGGTGTGTCCCGCCTCCGCGGACGACGCCCGCCCGCAGTTGTACGAGGGGTGGGTGCTGGAGGAGTTGAGCTGGGTGCCGTACATGCGGTACGGCGAGGGGTACGTCCGGCTGGTCGGGCAGGAGGACGTGGTGCCGGTCCGCACCCACTACACCTGGCGGGAGGCGCTGGGGATGGCGGGGTTGATGACCGAGGACGTGGTCCAGGACCTGGTGCGGGAGCGCCGGCCCAAGGAGGAGGCGGCGGCCGTGGGGAGGGCCTTCGGGGACTCCTTCGCGGACGAGTTGTGGATCCACTGTCTGATGCTGGGCCGCCAGGCCGAGGAGGCCGCCCGGCGCCACGCCCCGCAGGGCGCGGTCCGGGGCGGCACCCCGGCCGCCGAGCGGCTGCGGGAGGCGGCGGTGTCGACGGTCGGCCCCGCGGGGCTCTCCCCCGAGCGGCGTCCCGAGGTGACCGAGGCGCACGCGGCACTGCTCACCGCGTACGCCTGGAGCGCCGTCAGGTGCGGGGAGATCCTGCTGGATCGGACGAGCTGAGGTCGTAGGTGATCCAGACGGCGGGCTCCCAGTAGGAGGCCCGGTCCTGCTCGCGGTCGACCCGGAGGGTGCTCAGTCCCTCCGGGAAGACGTAGTCACCGCTCTCCGGGAACTCCATGCCGGTCCAGGACTCCCAGTCGGCGACCGTGCCGCTGATCATCGAGGACTCCTCCATGGAGGCGGTGATGGTGCCGCCGAGCCGCACCTGGGTGCGGATCCACGGGTCGAAGGGCTCCCCGTCGGCCCGGGTCCACGAGGCGTACCGCTCGGTGGGGACGAGCGGGTAGCGGTGCTTCCAGATCGGGCGCACCGGCACGATCAGGGAGGGCAGGCCGTCGGCGCGGGCCATCGTGATCATCTGCTGGAGCAGCACCTTGGACAGGCTCTTGCCCTGGTGCGCGGGGGCGACCTCGACGCCCAGGGCGCACAGGGCGGTGGGCTTGGTGCCCGCGTCGTGGGCGGCGAAGGCGTCCCGGATCGAGGCGTCGAGCCCGGTGCCCAGGTCCTCGGGGGTGCCGTCCCACAGCCGGGGCAGCGAGCGGCCGGCGCCGAGGATGGCGTCCGCCTCCTCGTCGTACAGCACGAACTGGTGGTCGCCGAAGTCGTCGAAGAGGCGGTTCCAGTACCCCTCGCCGATGTCCCCGTGCAGATTGTATTCGGGAATTACTCCTGCGAATTCTTCCGTGATGCGGTCCCAGAGTTCTGGGCGTTCGGTGTACCGGACGACTCTCACGACGTTCCCTTTCCTTTGCTTACTTCGCGTCCTTGACGACGTCCCAGACGACCACGATGGGAATTCCGTCCCAGGCTGCTCGTGCGGCGTCCGCGATGTAGTCCTCGTAGCCGCCGGGGGAAAGACTCCCGTTGAAGGCCGGCTCGTAGCAGGCGCGTACGGTGAGACCGGCCGCGGCGAACGCCTCGATGTACTGGCCGGGCAGGTGGACGTGGTTGCGGACGAAGGCGAGTTCGTCGTCGCCGTGGACGAAGAGGCACTGCCCCTGGAGGGTGATGACGAAGGGGTGCAGGTCGGTGACGATCACCCGGCCGCCGGGGCGGACCACCCGGGCGAGTTCGGCGACGGCGGGGCCGAGCGCGGGCTGGTGGGTGAGGGCCAGGGTGGAGACGGCGAGGTCCACGCTGGCGTCGTCCAGCGGCAGCTGTTCCAACCGGCCGAGGCGGAAGTCGACGTCCGGCGTCTTGGCCCGGGCCTGCTCCAGCATCTGGGGTGACTGGTCGACGCCGATGGTGCGGTAGCCGCGTTCGGCCAGCGCGACCGTGGTGCGGCCGGTGCCGCAGGCGGCGTCCAGGGCGGTGCCGACCGGTCCCTCGTCGAGGAGCCGGTGGACGATCGGCTCCTCGACCTGGAGGAAGGAGCTGGGGAGGGAGTCGTAGCGCTTCGCCCAGGACGCGTACCCGGTCGATTCGTCCAGTTCGCTCACCGAGGCGCCGGCGCCGGGCATCCCCTCGTCACCGCCGGCGGCGAACTTCCTGATCTCCGCCACCCGGGCTTCGAGGAAGGCTTCGTCGGCATCGATGGCGGAGCGCAGCAGGGCCAGCCCCTCGATCCCCAGGACCAACTCTCGCACACGCAATTCTTTTGCCATTCTTTTCCTTTCCGCACAGCACGCCGTCCTTTTGATCCGCGTTACCCGGACGCCGGTTCGTGCATTCTCTGCAAGATCAACATGGCTGAAATGAGATCGAGGAAGGCTGATCCCGTCCGCTGGTTTGTTGTAGCTGGAAAGAACTCCTAACATCGAGCGTCTTCGCCGCGGGAGAACGGCGATTGCGGCCGATGGGAGGGGTCGAATGATCGAGGGGTACGTGGACCGGGAGAGCGTCACGTCGGGCGAGGTCCTCGGCTTACACGTCTCGACCGATGCGCAGGAGTTCCGGGTCCGCTTCTACCGGTTGGGCAGCGAGCTGACCCACCTCGGGGAGTCGGAGTCGTACCAGGGGGTGTTCCAGGCTCCGCCGCCGCACCCGGACGGGATCGAGGGTCATGCCTCGCCGGCCGTCGACTGGGAGTTGCCGCGCTACGCGTTCCGGGTGCCCCCGCAGTGGCGGCCGGGGATCTACCTCGCGCACCTGGTGGAGGGGGACGAGCGGCAGGCACGTGCGGTGCCGCTGTTGGGTGACGGGGACATCGAGGGGTTCGCCCGGGAGTTCTTCGTGGTGCGGCCCCGCGATCCGGGACGGTACGGCCGCATCCTCTACAAGAAGTCGACCTTCACCCGGCACGCGTACAACCGCTCGGACGGCGACGGCGTGGCGCGGGCCTCCAGCCTCTACGACAGCCCGGTCTACCGGGAGGGGGACGCGGACGAGCCGCGCGGGCACAAGCTGAGCATGCACCGGCCGGGCGGCGTCATCGACCTGGCCCACTGGGACGCCCCCTTCATCGCCTGGCTGGAACGGTGCGGCTACGAGGTGGAGTACTGCACCGACCTCGACCTCCACGAGGACCCCGAACTGCTCGCCCCCTACGACCTGTTGTTGAGCGTCGGGCACGACGAGTACTGGAGCGCGTCGATGCGCGACCACGTGGACGCGCACGTGGCCGCGGGCGGGAACGTGGCCTTCCTCAGCGCCAACACCTGCTGGTGGCGGGTGCACCTCACGGACGGGAACACGGCCTTCGTCTCGGACACCGACCACCACGTCGGGGAGGTCTACCCGCATCTGCCGGCCACCGACCTGTGGTGGCCGGGGCCGCCGGACGGGGTGGGCCGTCCGGAGAACGCCCTCACCGGGGTGAGTTTCCGCAACGGCGGCATGTGGCCCGGCGACTGGCCGGGTGACCGGCCGCTGGAGGGGTTCACCGTGCAGCACGCGGACCACTGGGTCTTCGAGGGCACCGGGCTGCGGGACGGCAGCGACGGCCGGCCCGCCGACCGGCTGGGCGGGGGCACCGCGCTGATCGGGTACGAGTGCGACGGCGCGGCCTTCACCTATGACGAGCGGGGGGTGGCGCGGGCGAGCGGGGTGGACGGCACTCCGGAGTCCTTCCTCATCCTCGGCATCTATCTGCTGGACCCCGTGAACGAGGACCTGCACCGGTTCAAGTGGGGGCACTGGAACTGCCCGGAGCGGGAGCCGGCGATCACCAGCCCCCGGGCCGCGACCATGGGCCTGTACACGACGGACGGCGGCACGGTCTTCGCCGCGGGCACCGTGGACTGGCCCGTGGTCTGCGGCCGGGAGGTGGACGCGGGCGTGGTGCGGGTGACCCGCAACGTGCTCGACCGGCTCTCGCACCGGGCTACAACAACTCGGGCAGGGAGTGCAGGGACGTGATCCGGTGGGCCCGGTCGGGCAGCGGCGGGGCCACCCCGTCGACGGCCCGGTCGGGCCGCCACAGGTGCACCGCACGGATGCCCGCGGCCAACGGCCCCACCACGTCGGCCGCCCACATGTCCCCCACGAACAGGGCCTCTTCGGGGGTGACGCCGCAGGCGTCGAGCGCGGCCCGGTAGATCCCGGGGTGCGGTTTGCGCACCCCGACCCGGGCCGAGGTGACCCCGGCGTCCACCAGGTCGGTCAGCCCGCACCTGGCCACCGCCCGGTCGAGGTCCCAGTACCAGTTGGAGCAGAGTCCGACCCGCAGGCCGTGCCCGCGCAGTTGCGCGAGCACGGCCGTCACATCGGGGAACAGCTCCAAGGTCAGGCTCTTGGTGGCCCGGTCCAGCTCCACCGCCAGCGGGCCGGCCTCCTCGGCGGGCACCCCGCACCCCAGGGCGCGCCGCCGCAGCCGGTCCACCTCCCAGGCCCCGTAGGTCGCTTCGTCCACCGAGTGGGTGCTGTGGTCCTCGCCGTCGCCGGGGCCGACCGACCACTGGTCGCCCCAGCGCTCGACGTACTCCCCGAGGCCGCGGCGCCGGAACACCGAGGCGTGGCTGGGCGGCATCGGCGGCACCAGCCGGACCAGGGTGCCGTAGAAGTCGAAGATCACGGCCTTGACGGCGGGCGACCCGTCGGATCGCCGGGCGGTGGTCACGGGATCAGTACCGCCCGTGCCGGCGGGGGAAGTAGTCCTGGCAGTCGCCCTCGCGCTCGATGTCCACGGTGGCACAGTGCAGTCCGCCGCCGAAGGGGCCGACCGCGCGGAACGGCACCGGGACGATCTCGAAGCCGTACGAGGCCAGCTGCTCGGAGAGGGCCACCTCCTTCTCCTCGATGCAGAGGGTGTTCTCGTCCAGGTTGAGCATGTTCCCGGCGAGCCACGGGCTGCAGAAGGACAGCTTCGGCGGGTGGTCCCAACTCGCGGGCTGCACGGCCTCGATGATCTCCCAGTCGTTGAGCCGGTAGAACTCCATCAGCTCGGGGTCGGCGAGCCGCTCCCCGCAGTGCAGCACCAGCCCGGGGCGCAGCGGGACCCAGGTGGCGTCGATGTGCAGGGGGTGGGTGTTGGTGGAGGTCACCGCGTGCACCCGGTGGTCGGGGAAGTGGCGCTTGAGCCAGTCGAATCCGCTGCGGTTGGTGACGAAGGAGAGTTGGACGAAGAGGTCCTTGCCGAAGCGGGCGATGTCGGCCGCGTCGAACAGCGGCTCCTCCTCCGTCAGCACCAGGTCGTAGTCACGGACCTTGGCGAGCTGCACCTCGGTGGGCAGGTCGTGGTACGTGTCCCAGAAGTCGGTGCGGTAACTGGCATCGGTCAGACGGGGCTTGGGGGCGGCCTCCCAACGCATCCGGGCGTCGGACTTGAAGAGGTCCTGGAGGATCGGCCGGTAGCAGAGGTACTCGAACCAGCGGCTGCGGTACGACATGGTGGCTTCGAGGACCTCGTTGCCGACCGTCAGCAGCAGGTCCCGCGGCGGCATGCAGCCCGACATGGTCTCCTGCTCCCAATCGGGCGTGGAGACCTTCTGGTTGAAGTCCAGCGGGGTGGGGCGATCCACCCGTATCCCCCGCCGGCGCAGCAGGTCGGCGAAGGAGTCCAACTGCTCGTTGGCCTCGGCCATCATGTCGGACGGCATCGTGCCGTAGGTGCCGAGGGGGAAGCCGTCCTCGGGGAAGTCTCTGGCCACGGCCGGTTCCGGTGCCTGGACCACCGCGGCGTCGGCCCGGCCGACGATCACGTGGCGCAGCGGATCCCAGCCGTTCCAGGAGTTGACCCGGGTGGGTCGCAGGTCCGAATCGCCGACCGTCGTGTCGGGGTTAGTCACAGGTAACACCTTTCGATAGGGCAACGCCGGGGACACCAGGAGAAAAATGTGTCAGACGTTGCGCCACCGTCAAGGGTGCCCAAGAGGCACATCCTAGTGTTTTGCGTCAATTAACGACTGGCCATCGGACGGTACGGCTGCTTCTCGGCCACGCCTTCCCCGTGCGAGCGGGGGGCAATCCAAAACAACAACGTTCCATAATCCACGTCTCATCCTGGCCAAAAAGCGCCCCACCGGTAGTTTGCCGGTGTGCGCTGGGTAGATAGCAGCCCGGTTCAACCAGTCCTTGAAAGGCGGAGAATCATGCCCCTACGCTTACCCCGCTTCACCTCGGCTCTCGGGACCGTCGCCGTGATCGCCTCGCTCGCCGGGTGTAGCTCGGACGATTCCGCCGGAGGCAGCGGCGACCCCGACTCCCTGACCGTCTGGCTGACCATCGACGCTAGGGAGAGCTGGCCCGATCTGGTTGCCTCCACGAACAAACGATTCGCGGAGCAGTACCCGGACACCAAAGTCAAGGTGCAGTACCAGCAGTGGCCGAGCAAGAACCAGAAGATTGACGCGGCCCTCGCCGGCCGGGTAGTACCAGATGTAGTGGAGATGGGCAATAGCGAGACCACCAACTACATCATCAACGGCGCCTTCTCCCCCCTGGAGAAGAAGGATTTCGAGCATTCGGAAGACTGGCTTCCGGCACTGGCCGACGCATGCGAGCACAAAGGGAAGACATACTGTGTGCCCTACTACGCGGGGGCCAAGGTAGGGATCTACCGGACGGATATCCTGAAGAAGGTGGGCGTCACCGAAGCACCCACCACCTATCCCGAACTCCTCTCGGTCCTCGACAAGGTGAAGGCCGAGTTCGGCACCAAGGACAAGAACTTCTCCGCCTTCTATATGCCGGGCCGCTACCCGCACGCCGCCATGGCCTGGGTCAAGGACGCCGGGGGCGAGATGGCCGTCGAGGAGAACGGCCGCTGGCGCGGCGCGCTCTCCTCCCCCGAGTCGCGCCGGGGGCTGACCACGTGGAAGAAGCTGATCGACGACTACTACGTCGGTGACCGCTCCAAGGACAACGGCGACGAACCGGGTGTGGTGGGCCAGGGCAAGGTCGCCATGTTCTACGGCAACACCTGGGAGGCCACGGCCGCCACGGACCCGCGCAGCGGCGGCAACACCGCACTGCGCGGCAAGTTCGCCACCTTCGCCTTCCCCGGCCCCTCCGGCGAGTTGCTCCCGCCCTACCTCGGGGGTTCCCTGCTGGCGGTGCCCGCCAAGTCCGGCAAGCAGGAGCTCGCCCGGGACTGGATCAAGCTCTTCACCGACCACAAGTCGCAGCAGCAGCTGATCAAGGCCCAGACCCTGCCGAACAACAGCGTCCAGCTGCGGGACGTGCCCGCCGACGGACCCAACGGCCCGTCCGCACGCTCCGCCGAACGCGGTTGGGTGACCCCGCTGGCGCCCGGCTGGGCGGCGGTGGAGAAGTCCAACATCCTGCCGGCGATGCTCCAGGACATCGCCACCGGGAAGAAGTCGGTGCAGCAGGCCACCGAGGACGCCGACCGTGAGATCGACGCCTTGATCAACGAGAACTGACACCCCCACTCAGCCCCTCGTCGGACCTCACCCCACTCCGCCACCCCACTCCCCCGCCTCTCCAACCCCCCGCACCCCCACCCCCCACCCCACTCACTTCGACGTGCTCACCCCACCCCCACCCCACCCATTGCGTCGGTCGTGCGTGCGCAGGGCGCACCGCGGTCGACGATTCGAGGAGCCTCCGCATGGTGACCACAGACCCACCGGACTCCGTCGCCGTCTCCCGGCCCGTCCCCCCGGTGCCCGCCGGGGGGACGGGCCGGCGGGCCCGGCCGCCGCTGAGTCGGCTGATCCCGTACGTCCTGATCGCCCCGACGGTGCTCGCGCTCGTCGCCGTCCTCGGCTACCCCCTGATCGAGCTGGTGCTGCTGTCCTTCCAGGACATGACCCGTCGGGAGCTGTTCGCCGGCACCGAACCGCCCTGGGCGGGGCTGCGGCAGTACCGCACCCTCGCCACCGACGGGTTCTTCTGGACGGTCGTCGGGCGCACCGCGCTGTTCACCACGGTCGCCACCACCCTGACCATGGCACTGGCCATGGGGGTGGCGCTGTTGGGCCGCCGTGTCTCCCCCTGGGTGCGGTTGCTCATGGCCGGGGTGCTGGTGGCCGTGTGGGCGATGCCGGTCATGGTGGCCGCCGCGGTCTTCCGCTGGTTGGTGGACGCCGACTACGGCGTCATGAACTGGCTGCTGAGCCAGGTGCCCGGGCTCGACTTCAGCAAGCACAACTGGTTCGAGAACCCCTGGCAGGGCTTCACCGTGGTGGTCGCCGTGGTCGTCTGGGGTTCGCTGCCCTTCGCCGCGATCACCCTCCAGGCCGCCCTGACCCAGGTCCCGCCGGAGCTGGAGGAGGCCGCCACCGTCGACGGCGCCACCCGGCCCCAGATCCTCCGGCACATCATCTTCCCCGTGATCAAGCCGGCGTTCGTGGTGGTGACCACGCTCAACGCGATCTGGAACTTCGGGGTGTTCAACCAGATCTGGCTGATGCGCACGGGCCAGCCGGAGAAGGAGTACTACCTGCTCGGCGTGTACTCGTTCATCGAGTCGTTCGCCGTGAACCGCTACAGCGCCGGGGCGGCCATCGCGGTCGTCACCGTCCTGCTGCTGCTCGTCGGGGCAGTGGTGTACGTCCGTCAGCTCGTCAGGATGGGGGAGACCGAATGACCACCGCTTCCGCTCCGCCCCGCGGTGCGCGGCGGCGCCGCTCGCCCGGGGCCAACGCCCTCGGTCTGCTGTTCTGCACGGTGATGGCCTTCCCCCTGTACTGGATGCTCCTCACCGCGATCCGGCCCTCGTCCGAGATCCGTAGCAATCCGCCGCAGTTCTGGACCGCGGAGCCGACCCTCGACAACTTCCGCCGGGCCATGGCCTCGGAGACCTTCTGGTCGAGCGTGCGGGCGAGCGCACTGGTCGGGGTGGGGACCGTGGTGGTCTCCCTGCTGATCGGGGTGGCGGCGGCCTACGCGGTGGCCCGGTTCTCCTTCTTCGGGCGCCGGGCGTTCGTGGTGGTGATCCTGTCCGTGCAGATGATCCCGTTGGCCGGCCTGATCATCCCGCTCTACCTGCTGCTCAGCGACGCCGGGCTGACCGACAGCCTGGTCGGCGTGGTCCTCACCTACCTGGTGTTCATGCTGCCGTTCACCGTCTGGTTGTTGCGCGGCTTCGTCGCCGGCATCCCCGTGGAGCTGGAGGAGGCGGCCATGGTGGACGGCTGCACCCGGGCCGGGGCCTTCCGCCGGGTGACGCTGCCGCTGCTGGCGCCCGGGCTGGTGGCCACGTCCATCTACGCCCTGGTGCAGGCGTGGAACGAGTACGTCCTGGCCTACGTACTGCTGTCCAGCACCGACAAACAGACCGTCTCCATCTGGCTCGTGTCCTTCCAGACGAGCTTCGGCACCGACTACGGCGCGCTGATGGCGGGAGCCACGCTCACCGCCCTGCCCGTCGTGGTCTTCTTCATGATCGTGCAACGCCGGGTGGCGGCCGGCCTCACCGTGGGAGCCGTCAAGGGATGACCACGTGCGACCAGCAACCTCCGGCCGGGCCGTGTCCGACGCTTCGCTTCGGATCACCCCGCGGCGCCCGACGCCGTGCGCCGCGCATCGGACACGACCTGCGCACCAGCAGGGGAAAGCCCGGACCACGACCGGGCTCCGGGGACGGTTCCCACCGCCCCGGGGAAAGACCGAGGGCATGGTGCCGGCGGCGCCTGCCCTCTTGACCAGCAGGAGAACTCTGTGACGTTCGACCGTCTTGACCTGGTGTCCAAGCTCTACCAGCCGTCCGGCTGGCCACGCGTGCTGGAGGCCGCCGCGGGAAAGTCCACCACCGCCCCCCTGGTGGTGGACCTCGACCCGACGACCTTCTGCGATCTGGCCTGCCCCGAGTGCATCAGCGGCAAGTTGCTCAACCAGGGACGGTTCACCCCCGAGCGCCTCGCCGAGCTGGCGCAGGAACTCATCGACATGTCCGTCCGCGGAGTGGTCCTCATCGGCGGCGGCGAACCGCTGGCGCACCGGGGCACCCGTCAGGTGCTGCGGATGCTCGGTGAGGCCGGCATAGCGATCGGCGTGGTCACCAACGGCACGATGATCAAGCAGAATCTGGAGGAGTTGGCCGAGTACGCCGCCTGGGTCCGGGTCTCGATGGACGCCGGCACCATGGAGACGTACGGGAAGTTCCGGCCCGACCGCAAGGGCCGCAGCGTCTTCGACAAGGTCGTCGGGAACATGCGGCTGCTGGCCGAGGTGAAGAAGGGCGCACTGGGCTACTCCTTCCTGGTGATGACCCGTCAGGAGGCGGACGGCACGATCGTCAGCAACCACCACGAGGTCCTGGAGGCCGCCGGACTCGCCCATGACATCGGCTGCGACTACTTCGAGACCAAGGCGATGTTCGACGACGGACACCATGTGATCCAGGTGGCCGACGACCTCCTGAAATCCGTCGACGACCAACTCGACGAGGCCGAACGGCGCTGGGCGGGCGACTCCTTCCAGATCATCAACTCGTCCACCCTGACCTCGTTGCGCAACCGGGTGGGCGCGGTCCAGCCCAAGGACTACCACCGCTGCCAGGTGGCGGAGCTCCGCACCCTGATCACCCCGTCCGGGGTCTACGTCTGCTCGTACCACCGGGGGAACTCCCAGGCGAAGATCGGGGACGCGGTCACCGAGCGGCTGCCCGACATCTGGGAGAACGCGGACCGGGGGATCATCGACCCCACCCGGGACTGCCGCTTCCACTGCGCACGTCACCGCTCCAACCTCGAACTGGAGAAGATCGCGGTCGAAGCGGTGACGCCGGAGGGTCCTGACTACGACCCCTTCATCTAGGGCACCGGGCTCGCAGCGGGCTCCGGACCCGCGGCCCGGGTGGGTATCACCCGGGCCGCGGGGTACCGCTTCCCGAGCGCCCCTCGCACGGCGGACGCGATGCCGTCGGCGTCGGCGGTGCGGCACACCCCCACCAGGGAGCCGCCGCCGCCGGCCCCGCTGAGCTTCAACCGCAGCCCCGCGGAGCCGAGGGCCAGCTCCCGCAGTTCCTCCAGGACGGGGGTGGACATCCGCTGGTGGTCGCGCATGGTGAGGTGGGCGCGGTCCATGGCCCCGGCGAGACCGTCCAGGTCCCGGGCCCCGATCGCCGACCACGCCTGAGCCGCCGCCTCGTCGGCCTCCTTGCGGTACAGCGCCAACGCCGGGTCACCGGTGGCCAGTTGTTCGCGCACCACCCGGATGTGGTCACCGGTGTCCTTGCGGGTCGCCGAGTCCAGCACCAGCACGGTCCAGTCCTCGGGGAAGACGGCGCGGTCCCGAATCACCGGCAGCCCGGTGGTCCGGCCCTCCAACAGCAGCGCACCGCCTTCGATGACCGCCAGGTGGTCCATGCCGCCCCCGTTGAAGCGGGCGAACTCGAAGGCGTACGCCCACTGGGCGAGCGTGGCGTCCGGGACGCCCGGTGCGGGCACGCACAGTCGGGTGTACGCCCGGAGCAGCGCCACGATCAGGGCGGTGGACGAGGACAGCCCGCTCGCGGAGGGCGCCGCGCTGTGCACCCGTACGGCGGGCGGCCGGGGAGCGAGGCCGGGAAGCCGTTCGCGCAGGTACGCCCACACCTCCTCGGGCCAGCCCCCGGCGGGCGGCGCGGGCGGGCCGGGGACCGTCTCCACGACGGTGGTCAACTCCAGGGCGAGGCTGACGGACCGGCCGCCGAGCCAGTCCAGGTCCTCACCGGCCAGACAGGCCCGGCAGGGCACTTCGGCGCGTGCCACGCGCTCGGTGCTCACCGGGTACGGAACCTTCCCAGGGGCGTCACGGGGGTCATGCCGCCTTCTCCGCCAGCCAACCGGGCAGGGCCTCGGGCGTGGCGTTCAACCAGTTCACGTACCGCTCCACCCCGTCCGCGACGGAGATGCCGGGACGCCAGCGCATCAGCTCGTACAGCCGGTCCGTGTCGGCGTAACCACCGAGCGGGTCGTCGGCGGGCCGGGGGGTGGTGATGAAGCGGGAGCCCGGGAAGTGCGGGGCGATCAGCTCGCCCACGTCGCGCACCGAAGTCGGCGTGCCGCTGCCGACGTTGACGGTCGCCCCGACGACTCCGTCCTCCACCAGGGCGAGCGCGGTGGCCGTGGCGATGTCGTCCACGTGGACCAGGTCGCGGACCTGGACGCCGCCGCCGTTGAGCCGCATCGGCAGCCCGAGCCGGGCGTGCATCGCCAGCCAGGCGACCATCCAGGAGTGGCTACCCGGCTTCGGCACCTGGGGGTCGCCGTAGACGGAGAAGTAGCGCAGCACCGAGAAGTCGATCCCGGCGGCGCCGAGCAGCAACCGGGTCTGGTGCTCGGCCCACAGCTTGGAGTTGGCGTAGACGGACAGCGGGTGCAGCGGCTGGTCCTCGTGGAAGGTCTGCGGCCCCTCCGAAGGGGCGGTGCCGTTGCCGTACACGGCGGCCGACGAGATCAGCACCAGCCTGCGCACCCGCGCCGCCACCGCCTCCTCCAGGACGACCTCGGTGCCCTCGATGTTGGCCTTGAAGGCGATGTCGGGTCTGCGGGTGCACGCGGCCACATCGGCGTAGGCGGCGGCGTGGACGACGAGTTCGGCGCCGTCCATCGCCTTCCGGACCAACGCCCGGTCCCGTATGTCGCCCACCACCAGGCGGGTCGCGTGCCGTTCCGCACCGAACAGTTCATGGACGGAATCCGGATAGGCGTCCATGCGGTCGAGGACGGTCACCTCCGCCCCGGCCCCGCGCAGCAGGGCGGTCAGTCGGCTGCCCACCAGGCCCGCGCCTCCGGTCACCACGACTCGGGAGCCCCGCAGCTTTTCCAGTCGCGAGGACCGGAAGTCACCTGAGTCAATGGCTTCGCCATCGGTCTTCTCAGTCATACGGACTCCTTTAACGGTGATACGTATGGATGCAGCGCAGACAGCATGAACGATCATCGTTGGCCGTAACCAGGGGGCCTTTTCGGCGCTTGAGCGGCCATGGAAGACCCTTGCGTAATTTCCGAAATTCGCCAGTGCCTCCGGACGGGAAGTGTGCAGCGGGATGACCGGGAGATTCGGTCGTACCGCGGGATTCGACCGTCCATCGGGCACCAGGAACACCAGAAACACGGAGGACCTGTGACGCGCTATCGCATCAGCGGCTCGGTGATGACCCACCCCAAGCGGCTGGCCGCCGCCGAGGCGTTGGCCCGGTCGGCGCCCCCCGGAGCGTTGCACGTGGTGACGGACCCCGATCCCGATGGCGAACCGTCGGCCCTGCGCACCGCACTGGTGGCCTGGTCGTCCGTCGCGGAGGGGGCGACGCACCACCTCGTGCTCCAGGACGACCTGATCCTGTCCGAGGCGTTCTTCGAACGGGTCCAACGGGCGGTGGAACAGCGACCCGAGGCGGCACTCGCCCTGTTCGCGCTCTGGGACTCGCGCAACGGGGCGGCGGTCCGGCTCGCCGCGATGGCCGGGGCCCGCTGGGTGCGCGCGGTCAACGAGTACTTCCCCTGCCTGGCCGTGGTGCTGCCCCGCGAGGTGGCCACCGACTACGTGCGGTACGGCACCTCGCGCTTGGGTGCCTGGCCCGACGACATCCTGCTGCGGCAGTTCCTGCGGAGCCGCGGGGTGCCCGCCTACGTGGCGGCGCCCAGCCTCGTCGAACACGACGACCGGGGCAGCATTTCCGGCAACGCCTTCCGCGGCCCGCGGCGCTCGGTGTGCTTCCTGCCCGATGACCGCGGAGGCGACGAAAGCATTTCCCTGGACCGACCGCAGGTGGTCCCCTTCTTCAAGAACGGGACCGCCCAGTGCGCGGTGCGGGTGGCCGGCCCGGGCCCGGAAAGATGGCTGCACCTGGAATGCAAGGACTATCTCTCCGGACTCGGCGTGAACGTGAACAGATATAAATCAGCCAATGTCGAGTTGACTGAAGCACCGGACCCGGAAGCCGCCCGGGAAACCTGGTTGACCGCGTTCACCATGGGATTCGCCCATCGAGCGGAGGGACGGGGCGACGTCCTTTCCCGGACAGCGGCCTGCACCGAGGCGCTGGCCACCATCGGCCCCGGCGGGGTCAGCGCCCGCCAGAACGAGGAGCGGATCGCCGAGCTGCGCGCGGGCCTGGCCGAGGTCGCCACCGCCGGGGTCACCGCGGGGCTGGACGCCGGCCGCACGGCGGGGGCCCGTCCGGTGCGCTCCGGGCGGCGGGTCACCGTGCTCGGGGCGGCGAGCCCGCTGGGTGAGCACGTGGTGCACGGACTCACCGCCCGCGGACACCGGGTGGCCCTGGGGTCCCCGGGCGGCACCGCCGCCCCGGGCACCCGGTCGGGTCGGGACGCGCTCGTCGATCTGCGCCCCCTGCGGCGGACCGCGGACAGCGGGGACACCGGGGTCCTCGTCCGGAGCGCCGACGGCCCTGCGGTCACCCTGCGGACCGGGGACCTCTACGGTCCGGGCTGCTCGCCCCGCACCCCGATCGGCCGGATGGTGTGGAACGCCCTGCGCAGCCGCCCCGTCGTCCTCACCGACCCGCCCGGTCGGCCGTTGCGCCCGCTGCACACCTACGATCTGGTCGGCGCGCTGTGCCGGGTGCTGGACGACCCCCCGGCGGCCGAAGTGCTGGAACTCCCCGAGGAGACCCCGGTGTCGCCCGGCGCCATGGCGGAGGCGGTACTGAGTGCGGTGCGCCCGGTCGGCGTCGCAACGGTCACCGCCCCACCGCGTACGGCACCCGTACCGGAGGTCCGGGGGTCCGGTGCCCCTCGGCTCCAGGGGTGGAAGCCGACCGTGGACCTCCGCCACGGGCTGCACACCTACATGCAGTGGCTGGCGTACGAAGGGCTCGCCCTCAGCGGCGCGTGAGCGGGGTCGGCCCGGTCAGGAGGGTGCCGGGCCGCCCCGTTGCCAGGACCAGGCGGCGATGCCCACGCGGTTGCGCGCCCCGATCTTGCCCTGGATGTTGGCGATGTGGGTCTTGGCGGTGCCCGCGGAGATGAACAGCCGAGCACCGATCTCGGCGTTGGTCAGCCCCTCGGCGACCAGGTGCGCGATCTCCTCCTCGCGGGCGGTGAGGGCGGAGGGCGGCGGCGGGCCTTCCGACGGCTGCGCGTCCTCCGCTTCCCGGAGCAGCCGGACGGTCAGTTGGGGGCTGATCAGCACGTCCCCCGCCATGGCCGCCCGTACGCCCTCGATGAGCAGCCCGGGCCCCGACCGCTTCAGCAGGAAGCCGCAGGCCCCCTCGCTCAGGGCGGTACGGACGTAGTCGTCGTGGTCGAAGGTGGTGACGACGAGCACCCGTACCGGGTCCGCGACGCCGGGCCCGGCGAGACGTCGGGTGACCTCCAGACCGTCCAGGCCCGGCATGCGGATGTCGGCGATCACGAGGTCGGGGCGGAGCTCCCGGGCCAGCGTCACGGCGGCGAGCCCGTCCGCCGCCTCTCCCACGACGGACATGTCCGGTTGGGAGCCCAGGATCAGCCGGAAGCCGCTGCGCACGTCGTCCTGGTCGTCGGCGAGGAGGATGCGGGTGCTCACGTGGTGCCCTTCGGGTGATTCGTACGGGCCCTGCCCGTGGGGTCCGTGGAGTCCGTGCGGTCCGTGTGCTGCCGGCGGTCCGTGCTGTCGGGGCGGTCGGGGCGGTCCGTGGTGGGGAGTTCGGCGGTCAGTCGCCAGCCGCCGCCGGTGAGCGGGCCGGCCGTGAGGGTGCCGCCGAGGGCCTTCGCGTGCTCGGTCAGGGCGGTCAGCCCGAGGCCGCCGCCGCTCCGGGACCGGGGAAGGGAGCGGCCCGGGGACGGGCGGCTCGGGCGCTCGTTGACCACCTGGAGCCGCACCGCCGTGGGGGTGTGGCTGAACCGGACCTCCACCCGGGAGGCGTCGGGCGCGTGCCGACGTACGTTCGTCAGCGCCTCGACCACGATGCGGTGGGCCGCGGCGCCCGCTTCCCGGGAGAGGGCCGCCGCCACGTCCGGTTCGCACCGCAGCTGTATGTCGATGCCTTGCGCCTGCCCGAACCGGTCCACCAGCGCGGGGAGTTGATCGATGCCGGGCGGCGGCTCGGCGGGCGCGGGGGCGTCCTCCCCGTGCAACATCGCCACCGTCCGGTCCATCGCGGCCAGCGCACTGAGACCCGCCCGTTCGATGCGCTCCAACGCGAGGACGGCCTGACCGGGGTCGTTCGCTGCCACGAAGCGGGCCGCCTGGGCCTGGACGACGATGCCGCTGACGTCGTGCGCCACGAAGTCGTGCAGGTCCCGGGAGAGCAGCAGTCGTTGGGCACGCCGGGCCTCGGCGACCCCGTCCCGGTGGCGCCGCGCGGCCCGGCGCGGGACGAGCCCGGTGGCGATCGCCGCCAGTGCGGGCAACAGCCAGAACACCGCCACGCCGGTGCGCTCCAGCACTCCCCCGTCGACCAGCGGCACGGGCCACGCGGCCACCGCGAGCGCGGCGGACGGCACGGCGATCCAGGTCTCGCGCCGGGGCGACCAACGGGCCACCACCGCGATCAGCACCAGCAACAGCCCGGACTCCACGAGGCTCCAGGACCCGCGGGTGACGCCCGGGCTGACGCCGGTGGCGGGAACACCGAAGGTCGAGAGGAGCGAGAGTGCGGCGCAGACCGCGGTGGGCCGGGCCAGCCGGGTGGGCACGGTACGGGTCCACAGGGCGTGGACCAGCGACCCGCCCAGCAGGGCGACGGCCGCCAGCGCGGGCACCGCCACCAGCTGGTTCACGGTCGCTGCTCCCGTCATGCCCGTCAACTCCTCCACCGTCCGCCGAAGATCACCAGCCTACGGCGGTGGTCGGTCGCCCGGGCTCCTCCGATCGGCAGAGATCGGGCGGCGCGGTCCGGAGTCCCTCTGCCGATCAGCGGATGGGCGCCAACGGGGTTCACCGGCCAGGCTGTTTCCCGTAGCCACCCGGCCGAACCATCGAGCCGCATCCTCACGAGTCGTATCCCCACGGGAGTCGTCCATGCGCATCACCGCACTCCGCACGCCCGGCGCATTCCGCACGCCCGGCGCGCTCGGCACCACCACCGCACTAGGCGCCGCCACCGCGCTCCTCGTCGTCCTCGCGACCGCCGCCACGTCCGCTGCGGCGGCGCCGACCGGCCGGGAGACGCGGCCGACCGCTGCCGCGCAACCCCTGGCAGGGGGCATGGGAGCAAGCATCACGGCACGGAAGTCCGCGGACCCGACCCATGCCGAGGAGTCCGCGGCCCGTGCCACGAAGTCCCCGCGCGCCACGAAGGCCCCGGCCCGCGTCGAGGGGGCGGCCCGCATCCACTACGCGTACTCCCCCGAGGACACCATCCGCTTCAGCGTGCACGCCGAGGCCGCGCCCTTCACCCGACCGCTGCCCGTGCCACGGGGCGAGCGGGGGTTGCCCACGGACGCCCGGGGCACGGTGCGGATCTCCCACCGGATCGCCTCGACGGGCTTCACCGCGTGGTCCGTGGCGGACGTGGACTGCCTGGTCACCGGTGGCAGCACCGCGACCCTCACCGCGATCGTCCGCAAGTCGAACACGGAGGAGCGGGGCACGCGGTTCGGTATCAGCGTGCAGCAGGGCCGGGACGGGCAGCCCGACCGGCTCGGTTTCGGCTGGGGCGTGGCGAACGTCGGTGCCGAGGGCACGGGGACGTGCATGGCGCCGGCTCCCTTCGCGCCCGTGGTGCGCGGCGGCTACCGCGTCACCCACGCCGACCTGCCCCCGATACCCGCGGCCCCCGCGTCCGCGTCCGGGTCCGGGTCCGGGTCCGGGTCCGGGTCCGGGTCCACCCCACGGCCGGAGGCCCAGCGCGGCTGAGCGCGTACGGTTCGTCGCTCGCTCAAGGGCCACCCATGCGCCGCCCGCACCGCACCGCGGGCGATGCGCCCCGCTGCCCACCCACGGTGATACGTGTACGTCACCTTTCAGCCAATCCGAGTGGCCGGACGGTTTGCGGGGTGGCGGAATTCTGGGTGAAAGGTGGGTGAAATCTTGGGCAACTCGCTGGCGCGGGAGTGAGGTTCGGCCGTAATGCGGCGAACCGGGTCCGACTTCCGTGCAGGTGCGGCAGAGTCGGTGATCCACGCGGGGCCGGCCCGAACGGGAACGACGGGCCGCCTCGGTCCTGTGTCCCCCACTCAGGAGGCCCGATGTCCCCCCGTTCGCGCCTATCCCGCCCGTTGCGTCTCACGCTGACCGTCGCGCTTCCGCTGGCCCTCGTCGGCGGGGTCGCCTTCACCGCGACCGCCGACGTGGTGTCCGGTGACGAGGCGGAGGTCCGCGGCGCCCCCGAAGTCGTGGGGTCCGCCGTGTTGGACGAGATCCCGCTCGCGGAGTTCAGCAACGGTCTGATCCCCGGCTCGGTCGACAACGACCGCGGTGTCCACCTGGGCATCGGCAGCGACCTGTACCCGGCGGACCGCCCGGGCGAGTTCTGGGCGCTCACCGACCGGGGCCCCAACGGGCAGATCACCGTGGACGGGAAGAAGCGCCGGACCTTCGCCGTACCGGAGTTCAACCCCGCGATCGTCCGGGTGAAGGTCGAGGGCGAGCGGGTGCGGGTGCTCGGGGCGGTGCCGATCACCACCCGCTCCGGGAAGCCGGTGACCGGGCTGCCCAACCAACTGTCGCGCGACGAGGCTCCGTTCACGTACGACGCCAAGACGCCGCTTGAGGTGAACCCGAACGGGCTCGACACCGAGGGCCTGGTGCGGGCCGCTGACGGCTCGTTCTGGGTGGTCGACGAGTACAGCCCGTCACTGGTGCACATCTCCGCGCGGGGCAAGGTGCTCAAGCGCTACGTGCCCGAAGGGTTGAAGCTGCGGGGCGCCGACTACCCCGTGGTCGAGGCGCTGCCGTCGATCCTGCTGAACCGCAAGCAGAACCGGGGCTTCGAAGCGCTGACCGTGCTGCCCGGGGGTGATCTGGTGATCGCCGTGCAGAGCCCGTTGCTGGTGCCCGACAAGGCGTCCGGCGAGGCGTCCCGCAATCTGCGGCTGCTGCGGTTCTCGCCGGAGGAGGGCGAGGTGACGGGCGAGTACGCGTACCGGCTGGACCCGGTGAACGAGGTGGACCCGGCGGAGACGGACCCCTCGGAGCTGAAGGTGTCCGCCCTGGTCGCGACGGGCCCGCGCACCGTCCTGGTACAGGAGCGCACGGACCGCACGGCGCGACTGCACCGGGTGACGTTGCCGCGCGGCGAAGGCATCCTCGGTAGCCGCTGGGACGACGTGGAGACCTCCCCGAGCTACGAGCAGACCCAGGACCTGGCGGGCGCGGGGGTGCAGGTCCTCGCCAAGGAGTTGGTGGTGGACCTCGGCAAGGTTCCCGGGGTGCCCGGCAAGGTCGAGGGCGCCGCCCTGGTGGGCCGCGACACCCTCGCGCTCATCAACGACAACGACTTCGGCATGTCGGACGGTCCCGATGCGTTCGACGAGAACGGTCGGCTCCGGGACAGCGGCCTGAACACCAAGGTCACCCACGTCAAGCTACCGGCGCCGTTGAAGCGCTGAGCACCGGTGCGGGGGGCCCCCCCCCGCCGGGCGGGGGGGGGGGGCCCCCCCCGGGGGGGGGCCGGGGGGCGCGGGGCGGGGGGGCGTGGGTAAGGCCGGCCGAACGGCC
>NZ_JBHXEN010000045.1:0-49824 GCF_042724695.1 Streptomyces sp. NPDC127068
CAAACGGTGTCCGGTGCGGGCCGACGGCGTCGAAGCGGGGCCGGTGGCTCAGACCTGCCAGCTGTGCGGCGCGCGGAACCCGTACTGGCGCTCCAGCCGACGCCAGCCGGGCTTGGCCACGGGCGTGGCGGGGGCGGGCTCCGCGGTCCCGGCAGCGGCGCGCGCCAGCAGGATCGCGGTGAGGGCGGCCACCTCCTCGGGTTCGGCGTGGCCCTTCTCGACGCGCAGCAGACCGGGCTCGGTCGCGGAGGCGATGGTCGTCATGGGTGCTACTCCGTGTGGGTGAGGGTGTGGGGTAGGGGGGCGCGGCGGCGCCGCCCCCTACTGCGGAGGGTTGCCGTGCTTGCGCGAGGGCAGGTCCGCGTGCTTGGAGCTCAGCATCGCGAGCGAGCGGATCAGCACCTCACGGGTCTCGGCGGGGTCGATAACGTCGTCCACGAGCCCGCGCTCGGCGGCGTAGTACGGGTGCATCAACTCGGACTTGTACTCCTTGACCATGCGGGTGCGCATGGCGTCCGGGTCGGGGGCACCGGCGATCTGGCGGCGGAAGATGACGTTGGCGGCCCCGTCGGCGCCCATGACCGCGATCTCGTTGGTGGGCCAGGCGAAGGTGAGGTCCGCGCCGATGGACTGCGAGTCCATGACGATGTACGCACCTCCGTACGCCTTGCGCAGGATCAGCGAGATCCTCGGCACGGTGGCGTTGCAGTACGCGTACAGCAGTTTGGCGCCGTGCCGGATGATCCCGCCGTGTTCCTGGTCGACCCCCGGGAGGAATCCCGGAACGTCCAGCAGGGTCACGATCGGAATATTGAAAGCGTCACACATCTGGACGAAGCGCGCAGCTTTTTCGGACGCTTCGATGTCCAGGACCCCGGCGAGGGTCTGCGGCTGGTTGGCGACGATCCCGACGACCTGGCCGTCCAGTCGGGCCAGGGCGCAGATGATGTTGCGCGCCCAGCGCTCGTGGACCTCCAGGTAGTCGCCGTCGTCGACCAGCTCCTCGATGACCTTGGCCATGTCGTAGGGGCGGTTGCCGTCGGCGGGCACCAGGTCGAGCAGGACGTCGGAGCGGCGCTCGGCGGGGTCTTCGGCGACCGTCCGCGGCGGGTTCTCGCGGTTGTTCTGCGGGAGCAGCGACAGCAGGTAGCGGACCTCGGCGATGCAGGTCTCCTCGTCGTCGTACGCGAAGTGCGCGACGCCCGAGGTCTCGGCGTGGACGTCGGCGCCGCCGAGTCCGTTCTGGGTGATCTCCTCACCGGTGACGGCCTTGACGACGTCGGGGCCGGTGATGAACATCTGGGAGGTCTCGCGGACCATGAAGACGAAGTCGGTGAGGGCGGGGCTGTAGGCCGCGCCGCCGGCGCAGGGGCCGAGCATCACGCTGATCTGGGGGATGACTCCGGAGGCGCGGGTGTTGCGCTGGAAGATGCCGCCGTACCCGGCGAGGGCGGAGACGCCCTCCTGGATGCGGGCGCCCGCGCCGTCGTTCAGGGACACCAGGGGCGCGCCGGCCGCGATGGCCATGTCCATGATCTTGTGGATCTTGGTGGCGTGGGCCTCGCCCAGCGCACCGCCGAAGATCCGGAAGTCGTGGGCGTAGACGAAGACCGTGCGGCCCTCCACCGTCCCCCAGCCGGTGACCACGCCGTCCGTGTAGGGCCGCTTGGCCTCCAGGCCGAAGCCGGTGGCCCGGTGCCGACGGAGTTGCTCGACCTCCTGGAACGACCCGGCGTCGAGCAGCAGCTCGATGCGCTCGCGGGACGTCAGCTTGCCCTTGGCGTGCTGGGCCTCGGTCGCCTTCTCGCTGGGCCCCCGCAGCGCCAGCTCCCGGATCGCGTGGAGCTCGGCCACCCGGCCGCGCGCGTCGGTGGGCTCGTCCCCCGTGGGTCCCGAGGCGTCCGATGGGCCGGGGGAGCCAGTCTCGTCCAAAACGGTCATGTAGCGACCATACGAAGTCGACCGAGCAAAACGGCCCGTCGACTCCGTACAGTCTCCGGCCCGTTTTCCTGGTACCCCCGAACAGATCGGTGCGGACACCGTCGCGAACCTCCTGCCAGGGGGGTCGGGGGGTTGTGGGATCTCCACAAACCGCTCAGGGGAGGGTCACCTCACACCGATGGGTCGCGCAGACCGTGCCGGGGGTGATCCGCAACCGTAGTCGACGTCCGGTGGCCAGGACCTCGACGCCCGGGTCGTGGGCGACCGTGCGGCCCGCCGGACGGTCCCAGACGAGGTCCAGGGGGCACCCGGTGCGCGGTGGTTCGCTGACACACAGCGTGGCGGTGCGCGCACGCTGCCGCACCAGGACGCTGGCCGGCGCCGAGACCGTGAGGTCGCCCGCCGTGCCGGCCCGCCAGAAGTTCGCCGCGAGGACCCCGAGCGGGTGCACCGCGACGGCCTGGCGGTCGGCGTCGTTGGCGGGGACCGACAGCCAGCCGGGGTCGGCGGCCCGTGCGACGACGGCCGGGAGCGGGGCCCCGGGCAGCACGGCGTAGGCGTACCGGGCTGCGGTGGGGTCGGTGCCGTGGTCCAGCCACAGGGTCTGCCAGTGCCGGGTGCGGCGCTCGGGTGCCCCGCCGGTGTTGATGTCGGACCAGCTCCCGGTGCGTTCCTCGCGCAGGGTCCGCAGGGCCGGGCCACCGGCCAGCACCCAGCCGCCGTGCCCTTCCAGGTGGGCCCAGCGGGGGCGGGGCCCGGGCCCGGTGCGCAGGCGCGCGGTGCCCGTCGCGCCGAGGTTGCGCTGGTCGACGACCGTCTCCACCGGCACGCCGTCGGTGGCGGTGATCCCGGCGCCCAGGCACACCACGGTGTCGGCGAGGAAGAACCACGACTTCTTGGCCCGCAGGGTCGAGCCGAGGCCGTGCAGGTCCTGTCCGACGGCCGCGTAGGTCCCGTCCGTGGTGCCGCCCACCCAGCGGGCGGGCGGTCGGGGGGCGCCCCATTCGCCGCCGGCCCGGTCGGGGAGGCGGCGGGTGGAGACCGTGGTGCCGGGCAGTCGGTACCAGTCGACGGTGGGCCAGTACCAGTCGCCGTACTGGTCCGTGGGGCGGCCGGCGGGCCACCACTGGAGCAGGCCGGCGGCGGTGTGCCAGCCGCGCGGGTTCTCACCGGCCCCGCACTCGTAGTGGGAGGTGCGGCTCGACGCCATGGCGAGGGCCGCGGTGAACGCGGGTCGGCGGTGGACCGCGCGGTCCATCGCCGGGAACAGGGTGTGGCCGACGGGTTCGGGGGCCGGGCGCACCGGGCGGGCGGCGACGGAGTGCAGCCGGGCCAGGTCGGCCGGGTCGAACTGCGGGGAGGTGAGCAGCGGCAGGACGGTGTCGCGGGCGATCCAGCCCTTGATCCGGGCGTGCCAGTCGTCCCGTCGGGCGGGGGTGATCCCGTGGGCGGCCCCGCCCGGGGACTGCGCGAGCAGGGCGATCGCGGCGATGACGGCGTGCCCGTGGTAGTGGTCGCCGCGCGGGACGCCGTCGTCGGAGCGGAGCAGCCCGCGGCTGATGGCCCGGCCGTTGACGACGTCCATCATCAGTCCGTCGAGGAGCAGCGGGGCGAACGCCCGCTCCACGCTGTCGGCGACGTTGCGCCGGGCCGGGTCGGTCACCTCCCAGGGCGACCCGTCGAGCAGGGCGAGGAGTCGGGCGAGCCCGTCCAGCATCACCTGGCCGTAGGTGCCGGTGTACGGGACGGAGGCGTGTTGGAGGAACGAGCCGTCGGCGTGCATACCGTCGCCCTCGGTGACGTGCGGGAACACCGGGGAGAGCGCGTCGCGGGCGAGGGCCAGGCGGTCGCCGTCGCGACCGAGGACGCCGCGCAGGGCGACCGAGCGGCACAGGTCGACGCGGTTGGCCCCGGTGGAGGTGCCGGTGTACGCGCCGAGGGCGGTGTCGGGCACGAAGTGGTCCACTGCCGCGCAGGCCGCGGTGCGCTGCTGGGCGGTGAGGCGGTCGCCGAGGGCGAGGGCGGTGTCCATCAGCGGGCGGGGGCAGCCGATCTGCCACTCCCACCAGTTGCCGTGGGGTTCGGTGCCCGGGTGGTAGACGGTGGCGGCGAGGTGGTCGAGGCCGCGGAGCACGGCGGCCAGCAGGGTCGGGTCGTCGGTGCGGCCGGTGCCGGCTTGGACGTGCGCCCGGGTCATCGTCCACAGCCGGGTGTAGCTGCGGGTGATGCCGGCGGGGCGGGCGAAGGGCTGGTCGGGCCAGAGCGCGGTGCGGGTCGGGGCCATCGTCGCGCGCCAGTGCTCCGCCCGGTCGGCGAGCGCGCGCAGCCGGCCGGCGTAGGGCTCGGCCGCCGGGTCGTAGCCGGTGCCCAGCGCGAGGTCCAGCCAGCGGCGGCGCAGCGCGGTGAACGGTTCGCCGGCGGCTCGGGGGGCGGGGGTGCTCGGACGGTACGGGAGGGTGCTCGCGGCTCCGGCGAGCAGCACGGTCCTTCGGGTGGGGGTCATACCGCCCTGGTACCCGGGCCGGTCCGGGTCGGCTCGGAATCCACCCGTGGTGACGGGCGCACGGGCGGACCCCGCCGGGAGCGGTGGCTCCCGACGGGGTCCGGGGGGCGGCCGGCGCGGGGTGGGCGCCGGCCGGGGGTGCGCTGGTTCAGCCGGTGCAGCGGAAGCGGGCGTCGCCCCAGTCGGCGTGGTCGTTGCCGACCCCGTCGCCGCCGTCGCCGACCACCAGGTCGACGTACCGGGCGCCGGTCACGTCCGCGGTGAGGGACCAGGCCGGGTCGCTGGCCTTCACGACCGGCGACTTCACCTTCTCCACGCCGTCCGCGAGCACGCTGAACTGGACGCTGCCGCGGCTGGTCTGCACGTCGTCGACGCCGACCTCGGCCGTGAAGGCGGTGCACTTGCCGCCGAGGAAGTAGCGGACCTTGGACGCGGCGTGGGTGCCGAGCCCCTTGGCGTAGCCGACGCCGCCGATCTTCAGCGGGGAGCCGTCACCGGTGCCCGTCTCGCCGTTGGAGAGGTCCCGTTCCACCGGTCCCCACCCGTTGCTGCTGTCGGTCCAGTCCAGGTCGCTGGCCCAGGCGTCGGCGGTCGGGGGCGGCGGCAGGGTGCGCACCGTCGTCTCGGCGTCGAGGGTCCGCCGCTCGCCGTCGAGCACGTACGCGGCCTTGGCGGCGAGTCGGTACGCGCGGTAGGGGGCGTCGATCGGCGGGGTCACCCGCCAGGTGGTGGTGGCCTTGGTGCCGGGGGCGACCGGGGTGGTGGTGGTCGGCCCGACCGGCTCGGCGCGCCAGCCCTCGGGCAGTTCCAGGGCGACGCTCAGCTCACGGGCGTCGGTCCGCTCGAAGCTGGTGAAGGTGGCGGTGACCTCGTTCGCTGCGCCGGGTTCCAGGGTCGGAGACTCGCCCGCGAGCTTCAGTTGCGCGCAGGCGGGCCGCTCGGTGGTGGGGCCGAGGTCGGTGACGCGGAAGTCGTCCAGCACGAAGTCCGCGTGGTCGTCGGCGTCCTGACGCATCCGCAGCCCCACCCAGGTGTCACCGCAGCCGGCGACCACGTGCTCGGTGAAGCGGCCGGTGGTGCGCTGCTCGGGCACGGCGGTGCTGCGGGTCTCGACGCTCTGGGCGGCGCCGCCGGCGATCTGGTCGTAGCCGGTCACCCACGCGAAGGAGTCGGCGTGGCTCGACTGGTAGGCGAAGTCGACCCGGTAGGCCCGGCCGGGCTCCAGGGGAACGGTCGCCGGGGTGGTGCGGTAGACGATGCCGCCCTTGTTGCCCTCGTGGGTCTTCAGCGACTCCTCGCCGTCGAGGACGTCGTCGATCAGCTTGCCGTTCCAACCGGACTGGGTGTACGGGGCGTTCTTCTGGGCGAGGTGGGTGCGCGGGTCGGTGACCCCGCCCGCGGCGCCCTTGGCGAAGGGCCCCCAGCCCTGGTCGACGTTCTCGAAGTCCTCCTGGACGACCGTGCTGGCCGGGACCGCGGGGGCCTTGCCGGTGGCCGCGACCAGGCGCACGTCATCGACGCGGACCGTGGCGTCGGAGCCCGCCGCCGCCTCGACGCGCAGGGTGGCCCGGCCGGTGCGGGGCGCGGTGAAGGTGACCTTGGCGCGCTGCATGTGGGTGCTGTGCCAGTCGCTCGCGGCGACGGTGTTGCGCAGCGTGGAGCGGTCGACGGACACGGACGCGCCCCCGGCGCTCAGCGTGGTGCGGCGCTCCTGGCCCGGTGCGACCTCCAGCCAGGCGGAGGCGGTGTACCGCTGGCCCGGGGTGAGCCCGGTGAGCCGCTGTTCGACGGCGGCCCGGCCCTCACCGGTGAGGGCGGCGCTGTTGCGGCCGTTGGCGTCGGTGTCCCGGGCGACCTGGCCGGTGGTGCGCCAGTCGTCGAGTCGGGCGTCGTTGAAGCCGGGGTCCCGGACCGGGCCGCCCTCGCCCCAGCCGGGGTCGGCGGCCTTCGGGGCGCGCCCCTGCGCGTACAGCACGTAGGGCCGTCCGGCCTCCGCGGTCAGGGTGATCTTCCCGTTCCGGGCGCGGACGGTGCCGGTCTTGACCCGGCCGTTGTCGGTCAGTTCGTGGACGGTGTACGAGGAGCCGGGGACCTCCCAGGTCGTCGTGCCGCCCGCCTTGTTGAAGTGGTAGAGCTTGCGGCTTTCGCCCTTGGCCCCCTTGCCGGCCTTGCCGGCCCTGCCGGGTGCGGCGCCCTCCCACGGCAGCAGGTAGGTGTCGCCGGACAGCACCTTGCGGCCCTGGTCGTAGTAGGTGCGAGTGCCGTCCTCGACGGTGCCGCGGACCCCGCCCGTGAAGGTGATGTCATTGCCGTTCCAGCGTTGGATCTGCTCCTGCTGGAGGTACTTGGCGGGCAGGTCCCGCTCCCAGATCGCGGCGTAGAAGTCGTCCCAGTCGTTCTCGCCGGTCCAGCCCTCGAAGTCCTCCAGGATGGTCTGGCCGAGGACGGGGTCGTCGTTCCAGACGTCCTTCTCGCTGTTGCGGATGAAGCGGATGATCTTCGAGTTGAGGCCCTTGTTGGTGACGCCGCCGTAGTTGAGGTCATTGGCCCAGTGCGACCACAGGGATTGCCGTTCGAACTTGTCGGCCCACTCGGTGGACAGGTGCCAGCCCTGGTCGCGGATGGCCCGGGCGGTCTGCTCGGCGATCCAGCCGTGCGAGTAGTAGACGTCCACGTACAGCTGCGACAGGTTGGGGTGGGTCTCGTCGCGCAGCTCCTTGAACCGGCGGGCGAGGTCGCCGCTGTTCACATCGCGGCGCTGGTCGATGTAGTAGCTCTGGTTGAGCCAGTTCCAACCGGGCCGCTTCTTGTCGACCAGCGTCTCGTTGAAGTTCTTCGCCTCGGGGTACGCCTCGGTCGCGTTGACGTGGACGCCGAAGGTGGCGCCCCACCGCTCGCCCTTCGCCAGCAGCTCGTTGAGGTCGGTGAGGCCGCCGGCGCGCTTGTTGACGTCCCCGCCGTAGTCGGGGTGCGCGGAGTCGTGGCCCTCGGACGCGTAACCCTTCAGCATCGCGAGCTGGCCGAGGCCGTCGGTGGCCAGCGAGATCCGCTTGACGTCGTCCAGGGTGCGCAGGAAGGGGTGCGTGGCCTGGCTGGCGAAGTTGAAGGGGATGTGGGTGACGACCCGGTCGGGCGTCTGCTCGGCGCCGGGCGCCTTGACGCCGATGGACCGGAAGGCGACGGCGGCGTCCTGCCAGTCGACCGCGCGGTCCCCGTTGGCGTCGGGCGTGACGACGACCTTGGCCCAGGGCAGCTCGTCGCCCCGGGCGGCCTTCGGCGCGCCCTCGCCGCGGTGGGTCCACTGGCCGGACCAGACGCCGACCCGGGTGGAGCCGTCGGCGGCCTTGCGCGCCTGGTGCCAGAAGCGGGCGTCGTCCCCGGCGGTGGCACCGGAGGGCTTGTCGTACGTGGAGTTGGACTCGACGGCGGCGGCGAGGCGGCCCGTGTTGACGAGGGCGTAGGCGGCGCCGCGCGGGCTCGCGTCGGCCGGGGTGTCGGCGGTGACCTCGGCGAAGACGTCGGCGGTGCGGGTGGAGTCCGGGTCGAGGCGGGTGAAGGCGGTCCGGGCGCCGCCGTCGCCGCTGCCCACGGAGACCAGGTCGTGGCCGGGGATGTCGAGGGTGCCGACGCGGAACGCCTCGGTGTCGCGGACGGCGGTCACCTTGAAGGTGACGGTGCGACCGGTCACCGTGAGCGAGGCGTCGATCTCGACGCCCGGCGTCTGCGGGAAGGTGAGGGTGTACGCGGCCCTGCTGCGGCTGAGGTCCGGTGCGGACTTGAGCCGTACGGGCTGCGCCTTGCCGTTGAGGGTGACCTCGGTGATCTCGGCCGTGGAGCCGAGCAGTCGGGCTCCGGTGGCCCGGTCGGTGTACGCGAGGACCCGCGGGAAGTCCTCGGCCACGGTGACGGTGAGCTGCGCGGAGCGGAGGGTCGGACCGCTGACCGGGTCAGCGGCGGTGACGGCCGTCGCCGCCTCCGGCTGGGCGGCGGCGACGGGGCCGGCCAGGGCGAAGACGGCGGATGAGGCGGCGACCAGCGCACACGCCGTACGGATTCTTCGGGACATGGGGACTGGGTAGCGGGGGCGCCGGCACCGGGTCAACGGGCGGCGCCCACCGGGGCGGCGGCAGTCCAAGAACCGCCTTCCTTTAGTCCAAGTCGGCCCCGGTCGCGGTCGCTCGGGCGCGTCCGGGCCGTCCCGAGGACGGGGGCGGGCGGGGGTCGACGACCCCGGGCTCCGTCACTGAAGGTGAACGGACGAACCCGGAACGCATGCAGTTGAAATTTGAACGGAATACCTCTAGAGTCATTCTCGTTGAAGGTTCAACCAAAGGGCGACCGAGAGGCGGTCCCCTCCCCACCCCCCAGGAGCACACCATGGGTCTCTTCGGCCGCAAGAACGAGTCCGCCGCCCCCACCGCCGTCGCCACCGCGCCCCACCTGGCCCCGCTGACCGGCACCTACACCCTCGACCCCGCCCACACCACCATCGGCTTCGTGGCCCGCCACGCCATGGTCACCAACGTCAAGGGCGGCTTCCAGGACGTCAGCGGCACGCTGGACCTGGACGGCCACAACCCCGGCAACTCGTCCGCCGCCCTGGACATCCAGATGGCCAGCATCGACACCGGCAACGCCGACCGCGACGGCCACCTCAAGAGCGCCGACTTCTTCCGGATCGACGAGTTCCCCACGATGACCTTCCGGTCCACCAGCACCGAGCACCTCGGCGGCGAGGACTTCCGCATCACCGGTGACCTCTCGCTGCTGGGCACCACCCGGCCGATCACCATCGACCTGGAGTTCAACGGCGCCGCGACCGACCCGTTCGGCAACGAGCGCGTCGGCTTCGAGGGCCGCGCCGAGCTGCTGCGCTCCGAGTGGGGCCTCACCTGGAACGCCGCGCTGGAGACCGGTGGCGTCCTCGTCTCCGACAAGGTCAAGCTGAACTTCGACATCTCCGCCATCAAGAACGCCGGCTGAGCCCGCCGGAGCACCGCCTCCGGCCCCGGGCCCCGGTGCCCGCGGACCCTTCGGGTCCCTTCGAGCGCGCCCGCCTTCCGCTTCCCCCGAGCGAGAGGGCGGGCGCTCGTTCGTCCCCGGCGCGGGACGTGCGGGGTCAGAACCCGCCGCCGAAGTCCCCTCCCCCGCCGAAGTCGCCGCCACCGAAGCCGCCGCCGTCACCGCCGAAGTCCCCGGGGTCGAACTCCGCCCCGGACACGTCCCCGCCGTCGTACCCGGCACCGGCGCCGAAGTCCCCGTAGCCGGAACCGTAGTCCGCGGCGTACGCCGGGCTGGCCATCATGCTGCCGAGCATCGTGCCCACCAGCAGACCGGGCAGCAGACCGCCGCCGAAGTAGCCACCCGCCCAGGGCCCGTACGCGGGTCCCGCCTCGTAGTAGGGGCGGCGGCCACCCTCCGTGTCGACCTCGCGGACCAGCGGATCGACGCCGTCCCGCAGCCGGGCCTGGTCCGCCGCGCACACCGGCACCTCGCGCTCGGCGCCCGACGGGGGCGACCAGCGGGCGTCCGCCACGGACGGCCCGTGCCGGGGGTCGAAGAAGCAGGGGGCGCGCCGCTCGGGGAGCGGTTCACCGGCCCGGCGCGCGGCGAGCAGGGCCAGCGCGAAACGTCCGTCCGCGAGCGCCTCGGTGACCGGCCGCACCTCCTCGGGTCGGCGGGCCGCGACCATCAGCGACTTCGCCCGCTCGTAGGAGTCCAGTGCCTGCTCGTAGTCCCCGCGCATCGCGTCGTCGGCGCCCGCCTCGGCGGGGTGGAAGTCGAGCCGTTCGAGTTCCTCGCCGAAGGCGGTGATGTCCTCGTCCACCACGACCCGCAGCTTGTCGAGGGCGGCCCGCTGTGCCTCCTCGTGGTGGCGCTTCCTGCGACGGGACACCGCGTACGCGCCCGCCCCGCCGAGGGCCACGACCGTCCCCGCCACCACCAGCGCGGCCACCGGGAAGGACGTCCCGCGGCCGGTTCCGTCGGCGTTCCAGGAGGCGGGTGCGGAGCCCCGGGCGGTGGGGAGCGCCCGGTCCACGAAGTCGTTGAGCTGGGCCGCCGCCGCGCCGTCGCCCTCCACGCTGCGGACCAGGTTGCCCACCGCGGCCGGCGACATCACGGAGCTGTCGGCCCGGGCGTCGAACCGGTCACCGAGCCGGACCGCGTACACCCCGGTGATCCCGGTCGCGGTCCGCAGATCGGTGAACAGGTCCTTCGTCGGGTAGCCGGCGGGGAGCACCGCGACGAACAGCGGCTTGTCGGCATCCGTGATCTTCTTCGCGAGGGCGTCCGCGTCCGCGCCGGAGAGCAGTGCGGAGGCCGCCGGATCGACGTAGACGGGACCGTCCCGGAGGGCGGCGGCGACGGTGTCGGCGTCGGCGGATCGGGTGGTGCCGGAGTCGACGGCGGCGGCTACGGAAGGGGCCGGGGCGGCGGGCGGGGCCGCCCGTGCGACGGCCGGGGCCAGGACCGTGAGCAGCACGGCCACCACGGCGGTGATCAGGGCGAGGGTCGGACCCCGGAGCGCCGGGAGTCCTCGGGACGGTACGGCGTTCATGCCTTCGACGCTACCCGATCCGGCGCCGATGCCCCCGTCGGCGGCGGGCGCGACCGGTCGGCCGCGCCCCGCCCGACGACTACTCGGTCGGCTCCACGCCCATCCGCAGCAACCCGTACGTGTAGGCGTCCTCCAGTGCCTGCCAGGAGGCGGCGATCACGTTGTCGGCGACCCCGACCGTCGACCACTCGGTGGCGCCGTCGCTGGTGGAGATCAGGACCCGGGTCGTGGACTGGGTCCCGTGGCGGCCCTCCAGGATGCGGACCTTGTAGTCGACCAGCTCGAAGGTGGCGAGCTCGGGGTGCAGTCGCTCCAGCGCCACCCGCAACGCCCGGTCGAGGGCGTTGACCGGGCCGTTGCCCTCCGCCGTGGCGACGATCCGCTCGCCCTTGGCCCACAGCTTCACGGTGGCCTCGTTGGCGTGGCTGCCGTCCGGACGGTCCTCGGTGATCGCCCGCCAGGACTCGGTGCGGAAGTAGCGGGGGGCCCGGCCCTCGGCCTCCTCGCGCAGCAGCAGTTCGAAGGAGGCGTCGGCCGCCTCGTAGGTGTAGCCCCGCAGCTCGCGTTCCTTGACCCGCTCGACGACCCGGCCGATCAGCTCGCGGTCACCGCCGAGGTCGACGCCGAGCTCCTTGCCCTTCAGCTCGATCGAGGCGCGACCCGCCATGTCGGAGACCAGCATCCGGATGCGGTTGCCGACCTGCTCGGGGTCGATGTGCTGGTAGAGGTCGGGGTCCACCTTGATCGCCGAGGCGTGGAGTCCGGCCTTGTGCGCGAACGCGGAGACTCCCACGTACGGCTGATGCGTGGAGGGCGTGAGGTTGACGACCTCGGCGATGGCGTGCGAGACGCGCGTCATCTCGCGCAGCTTGCCCTCGGGCAGCACCCGGCGGTCGTACTTCAGTTCCAGGGCCGCCACCACGGGGAACAGGTTGGCGTTGCCGACGCGCTCGCCGTAACCGTTGGCGGTGCACTGGACGTGGGTGGCGCCCGCGTCCACGGCGGCCAGCGTGTTGGCGACCGCGCAGCCCGTGTCGTCCTGCGCGTGGATGCCCAATCGGGCCCCGGTGTCGGCGAGGACCGTGGCGGTCACCGCGTGGATCTGGGCGGGGAGCATGCCCCCGTTGGTGTCGCACAGGACGACCACGTCGGCCCCGGCCTCGCTCGCCGTGCGGACGACCGCCTTGGCGTAGTCGGGATTGGCCCGGTAGCCGTCGAAGAAGTGCTCACAGTCGACGAACACCCGGCGGCCCTGCGCGCACAGGTGGGAGACGGTGTCCCGGATCATCTCCAGGTTCTCGTCGAGGGTGGTGCGCAGGGCCAGTTCCACATGGCGGTCATGGGCCTTCGCGACCAGGGTGATCACCGGGGCGCCGGACTCCAGCAGGGCCCGGACCTGCGGGTCCTCGGAGGCCTTGCCGCCGGCGCGGCGGGTGGCGCCGAAGGCGACGAGTCGGGCGTTGCGGAAGTCGATCTCCTGCTGGGCCCGGGCGAAGAACTCGGTGTCCCGGGGGTTGGCGCCCGGCCAGCCCCCCTCGATGAAGCCCACGCCGAAGTCGTCCAGGTGCCGGGCGATGGTCAGCTTGTCCGCGACCGTGAGATTGATGCCCTCGCGCTGTGCGCCGTCGCGCAGCGTGGTGTCGAAGACGTGGAAACTGTCGTCTTTGGCCTGACTGCTCATGGTGGGATGACTCCTGTCGGGTGCGTGGCTCCGGAATTGCTGGCTCCACTTGCCCCCATCTTCGCGTGCTGTTCGTGTCCGGTCGGGTTGGGGTCCGGGAAACGAAAAGACCCCTCGCGGGTGCGAGAGGTCTGCGCGCGGGTCTGGGGCACGGGGCCGCTGATCACCTGGTGGTGGGGGGTCAGCGGTCCTGCGGACCGGCGCGCCTGTTGCCGATAATCATGGCCAACGAAAGCACGGGTGGCAGTGTGCCACAGTTCTCCGAACGGTGCGGTTCGGTCTCACCGGGTGGACGGTTCCCCTGCGGGTTGCTGGGGGTGCCCCTGTGGTCGGCGGTCCGTTGTGCGGTGCGGTGGTGATCGGTTGCCCGCGCCGTTCCCCGCGCCCCTGGCGGGGCCGGAGGCTGCGGCTCCGATGCTCGGTGCGGGTCTGCGGGGGCCGATGCTGCGGCCGTGGGGTTGCTCGCGCCCCTAGCGGGGCGCCTCCTTCGGTGTGGGGATGTCGAGGAGGGTGAGGAAGGCGGTTGCTGCGGGGGTGCGGCTGGCGCGGCCACAGATGACGTACTCGACGCGGGCCGGCGCGTCCGTGACCTCGATGGTGGCAACGCCGCTGAGCTGGGACGCGTACGCGGAGGGGAGCATCGCGATGCCCAGCCCCTGCCCGACCAGTCGAGCCAGGAAGTCCGCGTTGGTCACTTCGAAGGCGACGTCGCGGTTGAGACCGGCGCCCGAGAACGCCTGGTCGGACTGGACACGTCCGGCGGTGTTCGCCGGTAGGTCCACGAACGCCTCGGAAGAGAGTCTGCGAAGGTCGACGGTCGGTTCCTGGGCGAGGGGATGGTCCGGCGCGACCACGGCGACGAGCAGGTCACGGGCGAGTTCACGCGCTGCTACGCCCTCGGGTCGCGCGGTGGTCGGCAGCCCGAGGAAGGCGACGTCGAGGGCCCCGTCCTTGACCTGCTCGACGAGTTCCTCGCTCGCGCCCACGCGCAGGCTGATGCGCACGTCCGGGTACTGCCGGTGGAAGTCGCGCAGGGCGCTCGGGATGTCGACCGCGGCGACGCTGGGGATCAGGCCCACGGCGAGCCGTCCGCGTACCTCGCCGACGGCCGCGGCGACCTCGACGACCGCGCGCTCGGCGGCGTCCAGGCACTGACGGGCGGCGGGAAGGAACGCCGCACCGGCCGGTGTCAGCCGCACCCGGCGGCTGGTGCGCTCGAAGAGCCTCGCACCCAGTTCCTTCTCCAGGCGGGCGATCTGGTGGCTGAGGGCGGACTGGACGACCAGGCACCGCTCGGCGGCCCGGGTGAAGCTGTTCGTTTCGGCGACGGCGACGACGTAGCGCATCTGTTGGAGCTCCATCGATCCATCTTCCATCGCGATCGATGAGATGAAAAGCATGTGTTGGACTCATTGATCGCCACCGGATGAGACTGCGGGCATGACCAGTCCAGCAACACGGAGAGTGCCCGCCGGGGCCGTCAGCGGCGTTCCTGGTGGGCATCTTTCGCGTGCCGTCCTGACAGCGCTCACTCCGGTGGCGTGGGGCACGACCTATGTCGTCACCACGGAGCTCCTCCCCCCGGGGCACCCCCTGTTCGCGGGGCTGCTGCGGGCGCTGCCGGGTGGTCTGATGGCCCTGGCGCTCACCCGGACGCTGCCGCGCGGGAGGTGGTGGGGGCAGGCCGCGGCGCTCGGCGTGCTGAACATCGGCCTCCCGTTCCCGTTGCTGTTCCTCGCGGCCGAACGCCTGCCGGGAGGCGTGGCCGCCACCCTGGCAGCGGCCCAGCCGCTCCTCATCGCCCTCCTGGCGGTGGCAGTCCTGCGCGAGGCGCTGTCCGCCTGGCGCCTCGCCTGGGGACTGATCGGCATGGTCGGCGTCGGCCTGGTGGTGATCGGTCCGAGCGCGGCGTTCGACGACGTCGGAGTCCTGGCGGCCCTCGGCAGCGCGGCGTCCATGGCGCTCGGATTGACCCTCACCAAACGCTGGGGGCGCCCGCCCGAGGTCGGTCCCACCGCTTTCGCCGGCTGGCAGCTCACCGCGGGAGGGCTGTTCCTGTTGCCCCTCACGTTCCTGGCAGAGGGGGCGCCTCCCGCCATCGACCTGCCCGCCGCCCTCGGCTACCTCTGGATGGGCCTGGTCGGCGGCCTGATCGCCTATGTCCTGTGGTTCCGCGGCGTCACCACGCTGCCCGTCACCTCGGTCGCCGTTCTCGTCCTGCTCTCCCCGCTGGTCGCCGCGGTGCTGGGTGCCGTCGTGCTCGGCCAGACCTTCGGTCCGGTCCAACTCCTGGGCTTCGGGCTCGCGCTCGCCGCGATCGTCGCGGGACAGCTGCCCGCCCCCACCCGCGCACGCAGCTGATCTCCCACGGAAGGACCTCGTCATGTTCTACGACAAGACCGTTCTGGTCACGGGCGCGACCGGCGGTCAGGGCGGCGCCGTTGCCCGCCGACTGCTCGACGAGGGCTGGCGGGTGCGCGCCCTCGTCCGTGACCCGGACCGGCCGGAGGCCGAGCAACTCAAGGCGCTCGGTGCGGAACTGGCCACCGGCGACCTCGACGACGCGCGGTCGCTGCGCACGGCGGCGCAGGGCGTGCACGGCGTCTTCAGCGTGCAGCCGGACGACATGGCCGACCCGCACCCCGAGATCGAGGTGCGCCAGGGCAAGAACGTCGCCGACGCGGCCGCAGCCGCAGGTGTCGCGCACCTGGTCTACAGCTCCGTGGGCGCCGTCGCGCACGAGTCCGGCGTCGCACACTTCGCGAGCAAGGCGGAGATCGAGGCGTACATCGACGCCATCGGCGTGCCCACGACGGTGCTACGGCCGGTGTTCTTCATGGAGAACTGGCCCTCCATGGTGCCGGAGGCGAGGAACGGCGAGCGGGTCGGTTCCCTCGCGCTGGACGCGGACACCCCGCTCCAGATGATCGCGCTGGTCGACATCGGACGGATCGCCGCAGACGTGTTCGCCAAGCCGTCCGAGTCCATCGGCAAGAAGATCGAGATCGCCGGCGACGAGCTGACCCTGCGGCAGGTGGCCGAGGCGTTCAGCAGGGTCGACGGCGTTCCGACCCGCTTCGCGCGGCAGCCGATCGAAGAGCTGCGGGCCGAGGCCGAGGAGATGGCGAAGATGTTCGACTGGTTCGAGGAGAAGGGATACCAGGCCGACATCGCCGCGCTCCGCGAGCGGTACCCGGAGCTGCTGACCCTCGAAGGATGGCTGCGCACCCATCGGTAGCGGAACGGGAACCAGGGGGGACTCGGCCAACTTCGGGGGCGCGGGGAACTGCGCGAGCAAGGTCCGCCGCACCCGCAGCCGGGGAACAACAGGCACCGCCCCGGGCCCCGGCTCAGGGCACCGCATGCGCGGACGCGAGGAACACGGGAACCGCCACGAACGCCCGCCCGGCGCCCGCCCGGCCCCGCTGCCCGGCGACCCACGCAGCACCTTCCTCCGCGGCGACCGCCCCCGCCGCAACCACGCGGCGAACCGCACCGGTCACCACCGCGAGCGCAGCCTCACCCGTGAGCACGGTGGTGTGCACCTCCACCCGCACGTCCCGGAACCCCGCCGCCAGCAACAGCGCGCGGAAGCCCCGGGCGGCCCGGGGGCTGGCCACCAGGTCGGCGCGGGCGTGCACGATCCGCCGGGTCAGCCCGGCGTCATCGGAGTCGATCACGAACGCGTCCCAGTCGTGGCCGACCAGGGCGATCCGTCCGCCGGGCGCCAGGACCCGCCGCGCCTCGGTCACGGCGTCCGCGGGCTCGGTCAGTTCATGGAGCACCCGCTCCGCGCGATAGGCGTCCACGGAGGCGTCGGGGAACGGCAGGGCGCGGGCGTCGGCCACCAGGAAGCGGCCCCGCGGCCAGCGTGCGCGGGCCGCCCCGACGGCTCCCCGGTCGGGGTCGACCCCCGTGGACCGGGCACCCAGCCGCATCGTCTCGGCCACCGCGCGGCCCCCGCCGCAGCCCACGTCGAGGAGCCGGGTGCCGGCCCGTACGTCGAGCAGTTCGTAGGAGCGGGCCCGCAGGGCGAGGGCTTCCGGGGTGGTGTCGACCCGGTCCAGCAGGGCGAGGAGGGGGTTCTCGGCGACGGCGGGGGTCGCGGGCGGCTTGTCCATGCGGTCCAGGCTGCGACTTAATGCCGACATGAAGTCAAGCGCAGGACGTACGACGATGACGGTCGGGCAACTCGCGGGGCGCTTCGGTCTGGGGACGCACGTGTTGCGGCACTGGGAGAGCGTGGGGTTGCTCCGCCCCGAGCGGGACGGCGCGGGCCGGCGGCGCTACGACGAGGAGGACGCGGTACGGGTGGCGGCGGTGCTGCGCGCCAAGGCGGCCGGGCTGTCGCTCGGTGCGATCCGCCGCACGCTGGACTGCGGTTCGCCCGCCGAGCGACGGGACCGGCTGGAGCGGCACCGGGACCTGCTCCGGGACCGGATCGCCCGCCTCCAGGCGTCGCTGACCCTGACCGAACACGCCCTGGACTGCCCGGTCGCCCTCTCCCCCGGTCGCGTCCCGGGCTGAGCGTGCGCCCGCCGATGTCCGGCGGGCGCACCGCACGGGGCTCAGCCGAGGTCGTGCATCCACCCGTACGGGTCGTCCGCGGCGCCGGACTGGAGGGCGAGCAGCGCCCCGCGCAGGCGCATGGTGACCGCGCCGGGCTCCCCGCCGCCCTGGGTCCACTCCGCGCGCCGGGACTTGACGGTCCCGACCGGGGTGATCACGGCGGCGGTCCCGCAGGCGAACACCTCGGTCAGCGCACCGCTGGCGGCGTCCCGCTCCCAGTCCTCCGTGGAGATCCGTCCCTCCTCGGCGGTGTACCCGAGGTCCCGGGCGATGGTGAGGAGCGAGTCCCGGGTGATGCCGGGCAGCAGCGAACCGGTCAGTGCGGGCGTGACGACCCGGTCCCCGTAGACGAAGTACAGGTTCATCCCGCCCATCTCCTCGACCCAGCGGTGTTCCACGGCGTCGAGCCACACGACCTGGTCACAGCCCTCGGCGGCGGCCTCCTTCTGGGCCACCAGCGAGGCCGCGTAGTTGCCGCCGGTCTTGGCCGCCCCGGTGCCGCCCTTGACCGCGCGGACGTAGTCCTCGGACAGCCACACGGAGACGGGCTTGACGCCCCCGGGGAAGTAGGGGCCGGCGGGCGAGGCGATCACCACGAACAGGTACTCGTTGGCGGGCCGCACCCCGAGGCCGACCTCGGTCGCGAACATGAAGGGCCGCAGGTAGAGGGACTGCTCGCCGTGCGCGGGCACCCACGCCTTGTCCTGGGTGACGAGGGCGTCGCAGGCGGCGATGAACAGGTCGTCGGACACCTCGGGCATCGCGAGCCGCCGCGCCGAGGAGCGGAACCGGTCGGCGTTGGCCGCGGGCCGGAAGGTGGCGACGGAGCCGTCGGGGCGCCGGTACGCCTTGAGGCCCTCGAAGATGGTCTGCGCGTAGTGCAGGGTCATGTTCGCCGGATCGAGGGAGATCGGGGCGTACGGCACCAGCTCGGCGTCGTGCCAGCCGCGGCCCTCGGACCACTTGACGGTGACCATGTGGTCGGTGAAGTGACGGCCGAAGCCGGGGTTGCGCAGGATCGCCTCGCGCTGTTCCTCGGGCAACGGGTGCGAGGAGGGCTTCAGCTCGATCGTGGGCGTCGTCATGACTGGTTGTCCTTCACCGTAGGTGGTCAGGGGGCCGAGTCCCGTCTGTCCTCACGGCTCACGCCCGCGCGTGACGATACTAGGACGTCCGAGCTTCGTCGTGTACGGGTGGGTACGCGACGAATGCACGGCCCTGGCTTTCGAGTATCGCGCGCACGGCGGGGCCACGGGGAGGCCGCCGGGGGGCGGGCCGGGCGGGCGCGCGGCGCCGACCCGACAGGGGCCCGCTCCGGTTCTGATGGTGACACCGGCAGGCGGTACACGAGAAGCCGCCGGACGCTCCTGGGCGCCGGCGGCTTCTCGTTCCGGGGTGACCCCCGGGTGTCCGGGGGCCTGCCCCGGGACGTGTGGCGCGCCGGGTCAGCCGGCTACGCGTGCGGCGAGCGCGTCACCGATCTCGTCGGTGGTGCGCGGGGTGCCGTCGCGCTCGGCGAGGTCGGCGGAGACGGCCTCCTCGATCCGGGCGGCGGCGGCCTCGTGGCCGAGGTGGCGCAGCAGCAGGGCGACGGAGAGGATCGTCGCGGTCGGGTCGGCCTTGCCCTGGCCCGCGATGTCGGGCGCGGAGCCGTGCACCGGCTCGAACATCGACGGGAAGGCGCCGGTCGGGTTGATGTTGCCGGAGGCGGCCAGCCCGATGCCGCCGGTCACGGCGGCGGCCAGGTCGGTGAGGATGTCGCCGAAGAGGTTGTCGGTGACGATCACGTCGAAGCGCTCGGGCTGGGTGACGAAGAAGATGGTCGCGGCGTCGACGTGCAGGTAGTCCGTGGTGACGTCGGGGTACTCGGCGGCCACCTTGTCGAAGGTGTTCTTCCAGAGGTGACCGGCGTACACGAGGACGTTGTTCTTGTGTACGAGCGTCAGCTTCTTGCGGGGGCGGGCGTTGGCGCGCTCGAAGGCGTCCCGGACGACCCGCTCCACGCCGTAGGCGGTGTTGAGGCTGACCTCGGTGGCGACCTCGGCCGGCGTACCGGTGCGCAGGGAGCCGCCGTTGCCGGTGTAGGGGCCTTCGGTGCCCTCGCGGACGACGACGAAGTCGATCTCGGGGCGGCCGGCGAGCGGGGTCGCGGTGTTCGGGAACAGCTTCGACGGCCGCAGGTTGATGTAGTGGTCGAAGGCGAACCGCAGCTTGAGGAGCAGCCCGCGCTCCAGCACCCCGGAGGGCACGGACGGGTCGCCGATCGCGCCGAGGAGGATCGCGTCGTGGCCCTTGAGGGCCTCCAACTCCGCGTCGGGGAGCGTCTCCCCGGTGCGGTGCCAGCGCTGGGCGCCGAGGTCGTACTCCTTGGTCTCCAGCTTCACGTCCTCCGGGAGGACGGCACTGAGGACCTTGAGCCCCTGGGCTACGACCTCCTGGCCGATGCCGTCACCGGGAATCACTGCGAGATTGATGCTGGGAGACATGGCGGCACCCTACTCGCCGTCCCAGGGGATGACACCAATGGTCCACCATTCGGACATCCCAGGCGGGAGGGGCGGGTGGCCCCTCAGTGTCCGGTGGCGCCGCCGTTGTCACGGCGGTCGAGGGCGCGCTGGAGGGCGGCGGCGGCGTTCTTGCGCTCGGCGTCGTCGGTGCGGGGGTGGCGGACCCGTCGGGTGGTCGTCTCGGCCATGGTGATCTGCTCCTTGGCGTCCGGGAGTGCTCAGAGGGGATGCGTCGCGCCGGGGGCGTGCAGCCGTCGGGGGCGGGGAGCGCGGTCCGCAGGGGTCACCTGCGCGGGGACACGGCTCGCAACCGCGATCGCTCGGTCGAGCGGGACGTTCGGCTCCTACCAAGCTAAGGCAGCGGGACCCATCCGTCTCCACAAGTAGTCGGACTTCCTACTATCTGAGACGACGCCCGCGTTTCCCCAGGTCAGGGCCGGTACACCCGGCGTTCAAGCCGCGCGTGGGGGCTCAACGGTTGAGGAACTCCGCGCACCGGTGGGGTCCGATCGCGGCGCCCTCGGACGGCTTCAGCGTGACCTCGACCTCGGCGGCCCTGACCTTCGGATCGAGCACGGACTGGGCACGTGCCAGCGAACACACCAACTGCCCCGTGCCGTAGCCCGGGTAGATGCCCTCCATGTGCAGGGTGACGCGTGTGCCGGTACCCGTCGCCGAGTAGGGGCCCGGCATCACGACGAGCGTGGTGAGTCCGTCGCCCTGTCCGACGGGCGGCGGGCTCAGGAGCAGTTTCACCACCCAGTCGAGCGCTTCGATCTTCCGGTCGAGCATGGGCACCGCCCGCAGCCCGGTGTCGGACTCGTAGTACAGCCGCATGCCGCGCGACAGTCCGTCCGCGGGCTCCCCCGCGTCCACCACCCCGGTCGGCTGGACGCCGCAGCCCACGAGGGCGGCCCCCAGCACGACGCCCGCCAGCCCCTGCCGGACCTTCACTGCGTGTCCTCCCCGGTGAGTCGCCGGGGCAGCCGCAGGGTGAACACCGCACCGCTCCCCCGTCCGTCGGCGACCTCGATGGTGCCGCCGTGCAGTCGTGCGTTCTCCCACGCGATCGCCGTGCCGAGGCCGCTGCCCTGGCCGCCGGCGTCGTCGGCGTCGGCGGCCTTGCGGGTACGGGCCTCGTCCGCCTTGTAGAAGCGGTCGAAGACCCGCTCCCGCGCTCCGGGCGGCAGCCCCGGGCCGTGGTCGGCGACCTCCAGCGTCACCCAGTCCCGGCCCGCCACGGGCTCCACCCGGAGGGTCACCGTGACCGGCGGGGCACCGTGCCGCAGGGCGTTGCCCACCAGGTTCGCGACGATCACGTCGATGCGGCGCCGGTCGACCACCGCCCGCACGCCCGGCGGCAGGTGCGTGACCACCCGGTCCGTCCAGCCGCGCAGGGCGAGCGACGCCCGTACGGTGTCGGCGAGGTCCGTCTCGGCCGCGTTCAGCCGGGCCGCCTTGGCGTCGAAGCGGGAGATCTCCATCAGGTCCTCGACCAGCCGGGCCAGCCGGGCCGTCTCCGCCCCGACGGTCCGGGCGGCCCGCGCCGCGTCCGGCGGCAGCTGGTCGGCGTCCTCCTCCAGGACGGTCGCCACCATGGTCATCGCCGCGAGGGGCGTGCGCAGTTCGTGGGACACGTCGGCCACGAAGCGGCGCGCCTTCGCCTCCTGTTCCCGCAGTTCCGCGTCGGAGGCCTGGAGCGCGTCCGCGGTCTCGTTGAACGTCCTCGCCAGGTCGGCGAGTTCGTCGCGCCCCTTGACGGCGACCCGGCTACCGAGGTCGCCGGCCGCCAGCCCGCGGGTGGCCCGGCCCAGCTTCCGCACCGGACGCAGGACGGTGCCCGCGGCCAGCAGCGCCAGCACCGCCGCCAGCACCACCACCGGCGCGATGCCGTCCCGCACGGAGTCCAGCAGGGCTGCGGTGTCCTCGTGCTCGGCCCGTAGGTCGCTGATCGCGAAGACCTCCAGGCCCGAGGTGCGGCGGTCCCCGTCGGCGTACCGCACGGGCATGCCGACGACCAGGTAGGGCTCGCCCCGCCACCTCACCCGCTGGAACCGGGCCGCCTCCCCGGCGCGCACCGCGGCGCGCAGCTCGGGGGTGATCCGACCCAGGGTGTCGGCGAGTTCGTCGGAGACCCCGACGAGGTCCTGGTAGCGGGCGACCACCTTGCGGTCGCCCGTGCCGACGCCCTCCGAGACCTTGCCGGCGAACCGGGTCAGCGAGCGTTGGTCGGGCGGGAGGTCGAAGTCGGCGGCGACCTGGGCGGTCCGCTCGCGCAGGTCGTCCACCGCGGCGTTCTGGGTGCGTTGGAGGACGGCGGTGCGGGCGTCCCGGTAGGCGAGGGCCGTCGCGGTCACCGCGCTGATCAGGGCGACCGCGACGAAGGTGGCGACGAGCCGGATGCGCAGCCCGCCGAAGAACCCCGGGGCGCGCCGCGGCGGGCCGGCCCCGCGCCGGTCCCCGGCCGGGCGGCTCACAGCGGCCCGAAGCGGTAGCCGAAGCCCCGCACGGTCTGGACGTACCGCGGTTTCGCCGGGACGTCCTCCAGCTTGGCCCGCAGCCGTCCGACGGCCGCGTCCACCAGCCGGGAGTCGCCGAGGAAGGTGTGGTCCCAGACGGATGCGAGGAGTTGTTCACGGCTGAAGACCCGGCCCGGTGAGGCCGACAGCTCCAGCAGCAGCCGCAGTTCGGTGGGCGGCAGCGCGATGGTGGCCCCGTGTTTGGTGACGGTCAGCCCGGCCCGGTCGATCACCAGCCCGGCGAGGTCGGCGTCCGTCCGTATCTGGCCGGACGGTTCCGCACGTCGCAGCACGGCCCGGATGCGGGCCTCCAGGACGGGCGCGGTGACCGGCTTGGTCACGTAGTCGTCGGCGCCCGCCTCCAGACCGGTGACGATGTCCTGGTCGTCGCCGCGGGCGGTGAGCATGATGACGGGCAGGGTGGCGCTCCGGCCACGGATGCGGCGGCACACCTCGAAGCCGTCCATCCCCGGCAGCATCAGGTCCAGCACCACCAGGTCCACGTCCTTGCCGCCCGGGCCGTCCAGCAGGGCGAGCGCTTCCTCCCCGGTGGCCGCCGTGTCGATGGCGTACCCGTGCCGGCGCAGCACGAGCTCCATTCCGTCCCGTACGGACGCGTCGTCCTCGATGAGCAACACATGCGGCATGGGGTCGATTATGTGCACCCCGGCAGCCGGTCCGTCGCCCCCCGTCCCCGGTCGACGGGCAGGTCGGGGGCATTGTTACGTTCCCATCATGTGGTCATGGAGTGGCCATGAACTGGCGTGACGATGGTGGGCGCCATGATCCTCAAGACGACCTCCCGCAGTACGTCCCGACTGCGCCTGGCCGCGTGCGTCGCGGCCCCCGTCCTCGCCCTCTCGGTGGCGTGCGGCGGGGGTGACGACGGCGGCACGAAGAGCCACGGCATCGCCGACGCCCCGGACGCCCCGACCGCCGACCGGCCCGCCGAGCCTTCCCGGGCCGCGCAGCCCTCGAAGTCCGCCGGGAAGGAGACCCGGCCCGCGGGCAAGAGCGCCTTCTACGACGCCCAGGTCACGTTCGTCCAGTGCATGCGCGCCAAGGGCGACTACCCGGAGTACCCGGACCCCAAGCTCAGCGGCTACCTCGATTGGGACAAGATCAACGAGCTGGGCTCCCAACCCGGACGCAACCAGGGCATCAAGGCGGGCAAGAACAACGTCTGCGTCCCCGAACTCCAGGCGGTCATGGCGGTCGAGCCCGAGCGCGACCAGCAGAAGTCCTTCGAGTCGATGCTCGCGCACGCCAAGTGCATGCGGGACAACGGCGTCTCCCGGTTCACCAACCCGACCATGAGCGGCGGCAACGCGATCCCCGGCGGCGACCCGAACCCCGCGTCCCCGGTGCTCGACCACGAGTCGCCCGCGTACAAGAAGGCCGAACGGACCTGCAAGCCGAAGCTGATCGACAGCGTGGCGGGCATGCAGTGAAGCGCCGCTCCGCCTTCCTCGCGCTCGGCGCCGTGACCGTGGTCGCCGCCGTCACCGGGGGCCTCCTGCACCTCGGTGACGGCGACGGCGCGGACACCGCCGGGAAGGGCGGCGACCTGCCGCCCGCCACCGCGACCGTCGTGCGCACCGACCTGGTGCAGTCCAAGACGGTCGACGGCAAGCTCGACTTCGCGCAGCGCCGCACCGTCAAGTCCACGGTCGAGGGCACCGTCACGGTGGCCGCGGCCGAGGGCGAGACGCTCACCACGGGGCAGGCGCTGTACGAGCTGAACGACAAACCCGTCACCCTCCTGTACGGGCCGGTCCCGATGTTCCGCGAGATGAAGCGGGGCGACCGGGGCAGCGACGTCCTCCAACTGGAGCGCAACCTCCGTGACCTGGGGTACGGGGCGGGTCTTTACGTCGACGTCTGGTACGACGAGGACACCGAGGCCGCCGTCAAGCAGTGGCAGAAGACCCTGAACCGCGACACCACCGGGCGGGTCGGCAAGGGCGACGTCGTCTTCCAGCCCGGCCAGGTCAAGGTGGCGAAGGCCGAAGCGGCCCTCGCCGACCAGGTCGCCCCGGGCGAACCGGTCCTGACGGTCGCCTCCACCCAACCGGTCATCCGGGCCGAGCTGGAGCAGTCCGACGGCGCGCTCACCTCCAGCGGCACCAAGGTCGAGGTCGTCCTGCCGAGCGGCAAGACCGCCGCCGGCAAGGTCGCCGGGACGGTGCGTCCCGAGGCGACCGGCGAAGGGGGCGAGGGCGCCGAGGACGGCATCACCGTGGAGGTGGTCCTGGACGGCGGGGCGAGCGCCGTGGCCGGCGAGGACGCCAGGAAGTCGGCGAGCGTGCGGTTCGTCAGCGAGGCGCGCGAAGGGGTGCTCGCGGTGCCCGTCGAGGCGGTCGTCGCCCTGCGCGGCGAGAACGGCGGCTACGGCCTCCAGGTCGTGCGGGGCAGCACCTCGCAGGTGGTGCGGGTGGAGACCGGGATGACCGCCGACGGACGGATCGAGGTCAGCGGCCCGGACGTCCGCGAGGGCCTGCGGGTGGGAGTGGCGAAACCGTGACTCCGACACCGGCACCGACCACCGCCTCGACCCCCGTGGTGGAGCTCCGGGGCGCCACCAAGTCGTACCCGGGCGGGGTGCACGCCCTGCGCGGGGTGGACCTCACCGTCCACGAGGGCGAACTGCTCGCCGTGGTCGGCCCGTCCGGCTCCGGCAAGTCCACGATGCTCCAGGTGATGGGCACCCTCGACAAGCCCACCACGGGCGCCGTGCGGATCGCCGGCTACGACGTGTCCGCGCTCCCCGACTCCCGGCTCTCCGCGCTGCGCGCCCGGCACATCGGCTTCGTGTTCCAGCACTTCCACCTGGCGGCGGGGCGCGATGCGGTGGACAACGTCGCGGACGGCCTGCTCTACGCGGGGGTGTCGCTGCGCGAACGGCGGGCCCGGGCCCGCGAAGCACTGGCCCGGGTGCGCCTCGACCACCGCTTCGGGCACACCCCGAACGAACTGTCCGGCGGCGAGAAGCAGCGCGTGGCCATCGCCCGCGCCCTGGTGGGCGACCCCCGGCTGCTGTTGGCCGACGAGCCGACCGGGGCGCTGGACACCGCGTCCGGCGAGGTCGTCATGGAGTTGCTGCACGAGCTGAACGCGACCGGCACCACCGTCTGCGTGATCACCCACGACCACGGGATCGCGGACTCGCTGCCGCGCCGGGTGCGCTTCCGGGACGGCGAGATCGTCTCGGATTCGGGCCCCGGCCCGACCCGCACCGACCGTGCGGAAGGAGCCGGTTCATGAGGAACGACCTCAAGCCCGCCCGACTGTCCATCCGTGACGTGCTGCGCGTCGGCGCGGTCGGCCTGCGGGCCCGGCGCGCCCGCGTGGTGCTGTCGGCCCTGGGCATCGCCATCGGCATCGCGACCATGGTCACGGTGATCGGGCTGTCCGAGTCGAGCCGGTCCGACCTGATGGCCCAACTCGACCGCCTCGGCACCAACCTCCTCACCGCCGAAGCCGGCGAGGACTCCGAGGGGAACCCGCTCAAGCTGCCCAAGAGCGCGGTCGCGATGGTCGAGCGGATCGGCCCGGTGCAACACGCCACCGCCACCGCCGAGGTCGACGCCCGCATCCGGCGCAGCGACCTGGTCCCCGAGGAACGCACCGCCGGGGTCACCACCCAGGCGGCCCGTACCGATCTGCTGACCGCGCTCGGCGGCGAGGTCGACCGGGGCGTCTGGTTGGACGCGGCGAGTTCGCGGCTGCCCACGACGGTGCTGGGGTCCGAGGCGGCGAAACGGCTGGGGGTCACCGGCACCGGGGAGACGATCATGATGAACGACACCCGAGTGGTCGTCGTCGGCATCCTCGAACCGCTCGTGCTGGTCCCCACCCTGGACCGGGTGGCCCTGGTCGGATTCCCCGCCGCCGAACGCTACTTCGGCTTCGACGGGCATCCCACCACCGTCTTCGAGCGCTCCACGGACGCGTCGGTCGAGGAGGTGGCGGCGATCCTGGCCCGCACCATCAGCCCCGGCCATCCGGGGGGCATCAAGGTGTCCCGGCCCTCGGACGCGCTGGCCGCCAAGGCCGCCACCGACGAGGGCCTGACGCGGCTGATGCTCGGTCTGGGCGGGGTGGCCCTGCTGGTCGGCGGGGTGGGCGTGGCCAACACCATGGTCATCTCCGTGTTGGAGCGTCGTCAGGAGATCGGTCTGCGCCGCTCGTTGGGCGCCACCCGCCACGCGATCCGGCTCCAGTTCCTGACCGAGTCGCTGCTGTTGTCGGCGCTCGGCGGGGTGTCGGGTGCGCTGCTGGGCGCGGTGGCGACCTACGGCTTCGCCACGGTCCAGGGGTGGACGGCGGTGGTGCCGCCCTGGTCGCTGGCGGGCGGGCTGGCCGCGACCCTGCTGATCGGGGTGGTCGCGGGCCTCTACCCGGCGGTCCGGGCCGCCCGGCTGCACCCGACGGTGGCGCTGAACGCGGTGTGACGCGGTGGGCGCGGTGCGCCCCCCGGCGTCACAACACGTCGCCGTCGCGCCAGTCGAAGAGCAGCGGGTGCGCGGGGTCCGGGACCCGGTGGCCGGGGTCGGCGTCCGGCGCGGCCCACACGTAGGTGGTGCCCTCCTCCTCCGGCAGCCGCTCCTCGCCGTTCGGTCCGAGGACGCCCAGCGCACCGGGCCACACCTGCCAGCCGCGCTGCTCGTACAGGGCGGCGCCCGCGTCGCTCGCCGACAGGGCGCCGCACGCGTACGACCGGACCACGACCTCCTCCAGGGCGGCCATCACCCGCCCGCCGAGGCCGCGCCGGCGGACGTCCGCGCGGACGGCGACCCCTTCGACGTACCCGACGCGCAGGGAGCGCCCGGCGTGCAGCACCCGCCGCTGGATGACCGCACCGTGTGCGGCGATCCCGCGCGCGTCGGTCACCAGGGCGTGCATCCCGCCGACGGTGTGCTCCCAGTCCCCGTCGCTGAAGTCGCCGTCGAAGGCGTCGTGGAGCAACGCCCGCACGGCACGCAGTTCCTCGGCGGTGAGTTGGGCGGTGTGGGCGATCCGGACGTCGGGGACGGTGGGGTGCGCAGGGAACGGGGAGGTGGTCATCGCCCCAGTATCGGCAGCCGCCGCCGGGGGCGCACTCGCATTCGGGCGCCGGCAGGTACGCGGGTGACAGTGCCGGACTATCGCCCGGTGCTGTCTGCCCGCGCACCCGGGTCACCCGGCACACTCCCCGGTATGACGGATACCGCACGGCCCTGGAGTCCGATCCACGGCGAGCCCTACCGGCCCGAGCCCTACCGCCCGGTGCGCGTGCCCGCCGCCGCTTCGGTGGCCTGCGCGGCCGAGCTGCGGTGGCGCATGGAGGAACGGCGGACGGTACGGATGTTCTCGCCGGACCCGGTACCGGCCGAGGTGGTGCGGGACGCGGTGGCCTGTGCGCGCACCGCGCCGTCCGGGGCGCACCAGCAGCCCTGGACGTTCGTCCTGGTGCGGGACGAGGAGGTGCGGCAGCTGATCCGGCGGGCCGCCGAGCGCGAGGAGCGGACCTCCTACGACGGGCGGTTGGGCGAGGAGTGGTTGGCGGCGCTGCGTCCGCTCGGCACCGACGAGGTGAAGCCGCACCTCACGGATGCGCCCGCGCTGTTGGTGGTGTTCCAGCAGCGGTACTGGGTGGGGCCGGACGGCGCCCGGCGCAAGCACTACTACGTGGACGAGTCGGTGGGCATCGCGGTCGGCATGCTGTTGACCGCGCTGCACCTGGCGGGGCTCGCGGCGTTGGTGCACACGCCGAGCCCGATGGGTTTCCTGCGGGAGGTGCTGGGCCGCCCCGCGAACGAGAAGGCGTTCGCGGTGCTCCCGATCGGCTATCCGGCTGCCGACTGCGAGGTGCCGGCGCTGGTGCGGAAGTCGCTGGAGCAAGTGTTGGTGGAGATCTGACCGGCGCGGTGCGGTTCCCTGCTCGGGGTGCGTGGGGCCGTGCGGGCGCTGTCCTGCTCGGGTGCGCTGTGGCTTTGCGCAGTTCCCCGCGCCCCTATCGGGGCTTCTGGCTGGGGCTGTGCGGTGTGCTGGTGGGGCGGGCGACGACGGCGAGGAGCGCCCGGAGATCAGGGGCGCGGGGAACTGCGCAAAGCCACAGCGCACCGCACGGGGCAGCGCACCCGATGGAGACCGCCCCGGACCCTGACTTGGGGGTTCAGGGAACGGGGCGGTGTCTGGGGGGCCCGCGCGTGGGCCGGGGGGCGGTCCACGCGCGGGCGGGCGGTGGCTGGGCTGGGAAGGGAGCCACCGCCGGAGGGCGGCCGGGTGAGGACCGCCCTGGTCGAGGTCAGCCCATGTGCGGGTAGGTGTAGTCGGTCGGCGGGACCAGGGTCTCCTTGATGGCCCGGGTCAGCGTCCACCGCATGAGGTTCTGCGGGGCACCGGCCTTGTCGTTGGTTCCGGAGGCCCGACCGCCGCCGAAGGGCTGCTGGCCGACGACCGCACCGGTCGACTTGTCGTTGATGTAGAAGTTGCCGGCCGCGTAGCGGAGCTTGTTCATGGTGTGCGCGACGACGGCGCGGTCACCGGCGATGACGGACCCGGTGAGGGCGTAGTCGGACACCGACTCCATCTGGTCGAGCATGGCGTCGTAGCTGTCGTCCTCGTAGACGTGGACGGCGAGGAACGGGCCGAAGTACTCGGTGGTGAAGACCTCGTTGGCCGGGTCGGAGCACTCGACGACGGTCGGGCGCACGAAGTAGCCCACCGAGTCGTCGTAGGTGCCGCCGGCGACGATGGTGCAGCTGTCGTCGGCCCGGGCGCGGTCGATGGCGGCCTTGTTCTTGGCGAAGGACCGCTCGTCGATGACGGCGCCGATGAAGTTCGACAGGTCGGTGACGTCACCCATGGCGAGCCCGTCGACCTCGGCCGCGAACTCCTCCTTGAAGCCGGAGTTCCAGATCGAGGCGGGGACGTACGCGCGGGAGGTCGCGGAGCACTTCTGGCCCTGGTACTCGAAGGCACCGCGGGTCAGGGCGGTCTTCAGGACGGCGCGGTCGGCGCTGGGGTGCGCGACGACGAAGTCCTTGCCGCCGGTCTCGCCGACCAGCCGCGGGTAGGTGCGGTACTTGGCGATGTTCTCGCCGACCGTCTTCCACAGCAGCTGGAAGGTGGGGGTGGAGCCGGTGAAGTGGATGCCCGCGAGGTCGCGGTGGTGCAGGGCGACCTCGGAGACGGCGATGCCGTCGCCGGTGACGAGGTTGATGACGCCCTTGGGCAGCCCCGCCTCCTCAAGGAGGCGCATCAGCAGCACGGCGGCGTGCGTCTGCGTCGGGGACGGCTTCCACACGACGACGTTGCCCAGGAGCGCGGGGGCGGTGGGCAGGTTGCCCGCGATGGCCGTGAAGTTGAACGGCGTGATCGCGTAGACGAACCCTTCCAGCGGGCGGTGGTCGAGGCGGTTCCACACGCCCGGCGAGTTCGCCGGCGGCTGCTCGGCGAGCAGGTCACGGGCGTACTGGACGTTGAAGCGCCAGAAGTCGACCAGCTCGCAGGGCGTGTCGATCTCGGCCTGCTGGGCGGTCTTGGACTGGCCCAGCATGGTGGAGGCGGCCAGCGTCTCGCGCCAGGGGCCGGCGAGCAGGTCCGCGGCGCGCAGGATGATCGCGGCGCGGTCGTCGAAGGACATCGCACGCCAGGCGGGGGCGGCGGCCAGGGCCGCGTCGATGGCGTCCTGGGCGTCCTCGCGGGTGGCGTTGCGGTACGTGCCGAGCACGGCGCGGTGGTTGTGCGGCTGCACGACCTGGAAGGCGTCGCCGCCGCCGAGGCGCTTCTCGCCGCCGATCGTCATGGGGAGGTCGATCGGGTTCTCGGCCAGCTCCTTGAGCTTGGTCTCCAACCGGGCGCGCTCCGGGGAGCCGGGCGCGTAGCCGTGGACCGGCTCGTTGACCGGCGCGGGGACCTGGGTCACAGCGTCCATGGTTTCCGTGTCTCCTAAGTGGGTCGGGAGGGGGCGGGGAGCGCTCAGCCCTTGGTGAGGATGGAGCGGGCGAAGAAGAGCAGGTTCGCGGGCTTCTCCGCGAGGCGCCGCATGAAGTAGCCGTACCAGTCGGTTCCGTAAGCGGTGTACACGCGCATGCGGTGGCCCTCGGCGGCGAGCCTCAGGTGCTCCTCGCTGCGGATGCCGTACAGCATCTGGAACTCGTACTCGTCCAGCTTGCGCCCGGCGCGGTGGGCGAGGTCCTGGGCGATGGCGATCAGACGCGGGTCGTGGGACCCGATCATCGGGTACCCCTCGCCCTCCATGAGGATGCGCAGGATGCGGACGAACGCCTTGTCGATCTCGGCCTTGTCCTGGAACGCGACCGAGGCGGGCTCCTTGTAGGCGCCCTTCACGATGCGCACCCGGCAGCCCTCGGCGGCGAGCCGGCGGGCGTCCTCCTCGGTGCGGAACAGGTACGCCTGGATGACACATCCGGTCTGCGGGAAGTCCTTCCGCAGCTCGCTGTGGATGGCGAACATCGAGTCGAGGGTGGTGTGGTCCTCGGCGTCCAGGGTGACGGTGGTGCCGATCTCGGCGGCGGCCTCCACGACGGGCCGCACATTGGCGAGCGCCAGCTCGTGGCCGCCCTCCAGGGCCTGGCCGAACATGGACAGCTTCACCGACATCTCGGCGCGCTCGCCGAGACCCAGCTCCTGGAGGCGGCCGATCAGCTCCAGGTAGGCGTCCCGGGCGGCGAACGACTGCTCGCGGGTGGTGATGTCCTCACCGACGACGTCGAGGGTGACCTCCAGGCCGCGCTCGGCGGACTCGCGCACGATCGGGATCACCTGGTCGACGGTCTCACCGGCGATGAACCGGGCGACGACCTGCTTGGTGCCCGGCGCCGCCGACACGAACCGGCGCATCTTGTCGCTGCGCGACGCGGCGAGAATCACGGGACCCAGCACGGGCCACCTCCACGGAGAGAACGAACAGGCCGCTTGCCCGGGGGTCCGACGCAGAAGTGAACGGTCCGGGGACGGCAAGGGGAACCACCGTGAAAACTAGGGATCGCTCCGATCCTGGGCCATCGACAGCTGTCACGCATCCGCGGCCCCGATCTCAGACATCTGTATGAAGAACCGGCCGCCGCGGGGGAGAATGGCAACCGTGAAGGGCGACTACGGCGACTACCAGGAACTCGTGGACGAGGTCTCGGCGCTGCTCGGGGCGCCCGCGACCCTGGAGAACCGGGACTTCCGACTGATCGCGTTCGGCGCCCACGACAGCGACGACGACACGGCGATGGACCCGGTCAGGACCCGCTCGATCCTCACCCGCGGATCGCCGGCCGCGGTCCGTTCCTGGTTCGAGGGCTTCGGCATCACCCGGGCCACCGGTCCGGTGCGCATCCCGGCGGCCCCCGAGGCGGGCGTGAACCGGGGCAGGATCTGCCTTCCGGTGCGCCACCGGAACGTCGTCCTCGGTTACGTGTGGCTGCTGGACGACGACCCCGGCCCCAGCGATGCGCAGCTCGCCGCCGCGATGGAGGTCACCGAACGGATCGGGGTGCTGCTCGCCGACGAGGAGCAGGCGGGCGCGGACCTCACCCGTGAACTGCGGGCGGCGCTGACGGCCCAGCCCGGCTGGCAGGGCGACATGGCGGTGGCCGCGCTGCGCACCGCGCTGGGGCCCCGCGCGGACGGTCTGCACGGCGTCGTCTGCGTGGCGCCCTGGTCGGTGGCGGGCACTGCGGCGCCCCCGTTGCCGTCCGTCCGGGCGCTACCCGCGGCGAGCGCCCTGTGCGCCCTGCCCTGGGGCCTGGACGCCCAGGCGCTCGCCGTGCTGGTGCGGCTGCGGACGCCCGACGCGCTCGACCCGGCACTGACCGTGGCGGACCGGCTGCGCACGACGGCGGCCGAACGGCGGCGGTCCGGGGCGTCCCCCGGCGAGCAGGCGTCGCCGACGGCCGGGGTGGGCGCGCCCCGTCGTGATCTGGCCGATCTGGCGGGCGCCTGGCGGGAGGCCGCCGCGGCGGCCCGGGCGGCCCGGGCCGAGACCCGGTTCGCCCCGGTGGCCGAGTGGTCCGCCATCGGTCCGTACCGGCTGCTGACCGCCCTGGCCCCGCCGGGGGGCGAGACGGCGCACGATCCGGCGGCCCGGGAGCTGCTCGCGCCGGCGCACCGGGAGCTGGCCCGCACCGCCGAGGTGTACTTGGACCGTGCGGGTCAGGCCGGGCGGGCCGCCGCCGAGCTGGGCATCCACCGCCAGACCCTGTACTACCGGCTGTCCCGGGTGGAGCAGCTCACCGGCCTGGACCTGGACGACGGCGAGGACCGGCTGCTGCTGCACATGGCGCTCAAGGCGGCCCGGTTGTAGGGCCGCCCGGCTGACGACGTACGGCTTGCGGGGCCGGGGCGGGTCAGCCCGCGGTCGGGAAGTCCTTGAGGGGTGCATGGCCGAAGACCGGGGCGAGCACGTCGGCCAGCCGGTCCTGCACGGCGTCCGGGCAGGTGAGCGGGTGCAGCGGTCCGGACGGGACCAGCGGTGCTCCGCGGTCCGCCAGCAGGTACAGCATCCGCAGGGTGCGCATCGTGTTGGAGGCGTGGGCGGGCATCGGTCCGCGACCGAGCGCGGCGAAGTCCGCGTCGATCGGGTCCAGCCACGCGGTGGACGTCTCGGCGGTCAGCTCGGGGCGGGCGAGCACCCGGGCCAGCGCGCCGGCCAGCCGGTCGTCCTCCCGCTGGTCGAAGGCGTGGTCGGTGCGGGCCAGCAGCCGCTCGGCGGCCAGCGCCAGCATCGCGGTCGGATCGACCTCGGGACGCGTGCCGAAGGTTCCCAGCAGGTCCGCGCCGTGGGCGACCGCGTGCAGCCACCCCAACTCCGGGTCGAAGCCGCGTAGATCGGACTCGGTGGCGTACCAGCGGGTGAACGCGTCCAGCCAGGACGGCGTGAAGTCGCCGCGGCTGACGATCATGTCCAGCACCAGCGGGGCGAAGGTTCGGGCCTGGATCTCGTCATCGGCGAACCGGGCGGCCATCTCGTCGCCCAGTCGCAACCTGCGCTCACCGGCGATGACGTCGCGGGCGATCCAGGTGCGCAGCACCACGTACGGCGCCCCGTCGCGGACGTCCGGATCGGGATCGCGCAGACACCGCGCGAGTTCGGCGGTCAACGCGTCGAGGTCTCCACCTGCCGGTACGTGGCTTCCGGCCTCGAAGATCTCATTCCAGTGATCGGTCACAGCCAGTGACCGTAGCACCCGTGCTACGCGGCCGGTGCGGCCCCCGGTGGCCCCCTACGGCCGGGCCTGGCCCAGGATGCCCCGCTCGTACGCCTTCGCCACCGCCGCCGCGCGGTCGTTGGCGCCCAACTTGGCGTACAGATGGGCCAGGTGGGTCTTCACCGTGCTCTCGCTGATGAAGAGTTCATGGGCGATCTCCCGGTTGGACGTGCCCCGGGCGACCAGGACGAGGACCTCGCGTTCGCGGGCGGACAGCGGCTCGTTGCCGGGCGCGCGGACCGCCCGGACCAGCCGCGAGGCCACCGCCGGGGAGAGGACCGTACGGCCCTCGGCCGCCGCCCGGACCGCCGTGCAGAGTTCGTCGCGCGGGGCGTCCTTCAGCAGGTAGCCCGTCGCGCCCGCCTCGATCGCGGGGAGGGTGTCGGAGTCCGTGTCGTACGTGGTGAGCACCAGGACCTTCGCCCGGGCGCCGCGGCGGGTGAGTTCGGTGATGGCGTCGACCCCGCCGCCGCCCGGCATCCGCAGGTCCATCAGCACCACGTCCGGGTCGAGTGCGGTGGTCGCGGCGACCGCCTCCGTGCCGTTGGACGCCTCGCCCAGCACGGTGAAACCGGGTGCGGACGCGAACATGCCGCGCAGCCCGTCCCGTACGACGGGGTGGTCGTCGACGATCAGCAGCGAGATCACGGCGTCCGCGGCCAGGGGGGCATCGGTGGGGGCGTCATCGGTCATGGCGCACCAACGGTACGCGAGCCGACACCGCCGTGCCGTACCCCGGTTCGGCCTCCACGGTCAGCGAACCCGCCATGCGGGCGGCGCGGGCGCGCATCCCGTCGAGTCCGAAGCCGCCGGTGCCGGTGCGTTCGGGCACGGCCATCGGGTCGAAGCCCCGCCCGTCGTCGCGCACGTCGAGGGTGACCTCGTCGCCCATGAAGCTGAGGGTGGCGACGACGCGGGAGGCGTCCGCGTGTTTCGACACGTTCGCCAGGGCCTCCTGGGTGATGCGCAGCAGGGTGGCCGACACCTCCGCGTGCAGGTGTTCCGCGGCGCCCGTGAGGGTGAACTCGGCCCGCACGTCCGTCCGTTCGGCCCACTGGTCGAGGGTCTTGCGCAGCGCCCGGGGCAGGCCGTCGCGGGCCAGGGCCACGGGCGCCAGGTTCTGCACCGAGCGGCGGGCCTCGCCGAGGCTGTGCCGGGCGAGGTCCGAGGCGCGGTCCACATGGGTGCGGGCGACCGCCGGGTCGGGGGTGTTCGCGACGACCTGGAGTTGGGCGATGATCCCGGTCAGCCCCTGGGCCAGGGTGTCGTGGATCTCCGCGGCCAGCCTCCGGCGTTCGTCGGCGATGCCCGCCTCCCGCGCTTGGACGAGGAGTTGGGCGTGCAGGGCGGCGTTCTCGTCGAGTGCCTGGTGGAGGGCCGCATTGGCGCTTTCGAGTTCGGTGATGCTCTCCGCCCGGGCCCGGGACAGCGACTCCTCCAGTTCGTAGAAGTGGGCGACCAACGTCAGCAGGACGTTGTTGGCCACCAGGAGCCCGGCGAACAGGAGCCAGCCCGCCCCGCCGTGGAAGGGCAGCCCGCCGGCCTGTGCGCCCGCGACCGGCACGGAACAGGCGACCAGGCCGGTGCGCCGCCAGCGGCTGCCGGGTATCCGGTCGTTGACGTCGAAGTAGCCGGTGGAGACGTAGAACGCGAAGAACGGGTTGAGCCAGGTGAGTGCGGAGCCGATCGCCCAGCGCGCGGTGTAGTACGCCGCCGAGGTGGAGTCCGGACCCCGGTGGCTGCGGACGGCGCGGCCCCACCACAGCTGGAGCACGAGGGCCGCGACGACCAGCAACGCGACGGCGCCGCGTTCGACGGTACCGGGCGTCAGTTCGGCCGTGGCGACCGCGAGGACCGCTCCGACGCCGAGCAGCCCGTACGGCTGCCACCGGTGGAAGGCGTCCCAACGCCGCTCCATGTCCCTGTCCGCCGTGGTCATCGCCCCAGTCTGCACGGCCGCGCACCTCCCGTTCCCGCCCCTACTCCCAGCGGAACCAGCGGATGGCGACGGCGGAGGGGACGAGCGTCCACCCGACGAGGACACCGAGGTGGGACCAGGCGGGCCAGTCGCCGGCCGCCGCCGCGTCGAGGGCGCTGGCCGCGGCACCGAAGGGGGTGAGCTCGACGATCCGGGCGAGGACGTCCGGCATGGCCGCCACGGGCACCCAGACGCCCGCGGTGAACAGCATCGGGAAGGCCGTCGAGGAGCCGATCGCGGTCGCGACCTTCGCCGTGCGGGCGAACGCCGCCACGAGGGCGCCCAGGGCGAGGGCCGCGGTGGCGGCGAGCAGCAGGGCCAGCGCGTAGCCGAGGACCTGGCGCGGCAGCGGCACGTCGAAGGCGAGTCGGCCCACCGTCAGGGAGGTCAGCGCCGACAGCAGGGCCGCGGCACCGTTCAACCCCATCTGTGCGGTCAGCAGGGCGGACGGGCGCATCGGCGTGGTCGACATGCGGCGCAGGATGCCCCGCTCGCGGTAGCCGGTGAGGACGGGCGGCATCACCTGGAGGCCGGCCATGATCAGGGCGACCAGCACGGCCACCGGCACGTACACGTCGATGAGCCGGATGCCCCCGAGGTCAGCGCTGACCTCCCGGAACTTGGGGACGCAGCCCAGGACCACGAACAGCAGGGTCGGGAAGCCCAGGGCCCAGAAGAGGTTCCCGGGCTCACGGCGGAAGAGCCGGGCCTCGGCCCGCAGCACGGCGGTGCGGGGGGAGGCCGCGCGGAACGGGGTCGCAGGGGCGGTCATGGTGCGGCTCCAGGTCGGTTCTTCGGTGGGACGGGCGTGGGCGGGGCGGGTGCGGTGGGTGCTCATGCGTCCGTGAAGTCCTGGGTCAGGTCGAGGAAGGCGTCGTCCAACGTGGCGTCGGTGACGCGGAGTTGGTGGGCCGTGATGTGGTACCGGGCGAGGAGGGAGAGCACCGCGTTGACGGTCTCGTCGGTTCCCCCGAGCGTGATCCGACCGTCCTGGTGGGTGAGGGACGCCAGTCCGGGCAGTACGGCCAACTGCTCGTCACCGAGGGGTGCCGACGGGGTGAACGAGATGAGGGTGGCGCCGGCCGCCCGGTCGATCAGGCCGCGGGGCGTGTCCAGTGCGGTGACCCGCCCGTGGTCGATCAGGGCGATCCGGTCGCACAGCCGTTGCGCCTCCTCCATGAAGTGCGTGACCAGGAGGACGGTGACGCCGCGTTCGCGGACGTCCTCGACGATCTGCCAGGTGTCGCGCCGGGCCCGCGGGTCGAGTCCGGTCGTCAACTCGTCGAGCACCACGATCCTGGGGTTCCCGATCAGTGCGAGCGCGATGAACAGGCGCTGCTTCTGGCCGCCGCTGAGCACCGCGAAGCGGGCGGCGAGGTGCTCGGTGAGGCCCAGGCGTTCGGCGAGCGGACGCCAGTCGGCCGGGTTCGGGTACAGGGCCGCGTACAGCTCCAGCGCCTCGCGCACGGTGAGCTTGGCCTGGAGTTCGCTCTCCTGGAGCTGGGCGCCGAGGACGCGGGTCAGGGCCGCGTGGTCGGTGACCGGGTCGAGTCCCGCGACCCGGATCCGGCCGGCGTCGGGGACGCGTAGCCCCTCGATGCATTCCACGGTGGTGGTCTTGCCGGCGCCGTTCGGGCCGAGGATGCCGAAGATTTCGCCCTCTTCGACGGTGAAGGAGGCGCCGTCGATGACGGGGCGGCCGTCGTAGGACTTGCGGAGGTCGCTGACTTCGATGATCGGGGTGTTCGTCGTGGTCATGGAGGGAGCTTCGCTCCAGGGCTGCGGGGGGCGCATCGCCCATCGCGCTCGACGTGGCATCGGCCGATCGGTCGGCGGTTCCGCCCGTTCGGGGGACGGCCCCGTGGCCGTGCACTGTCCCGTGCGGGTGCGCGGTGCTTGCCCGCGCCGTTCCCCGCGCCCCTATCAGGGCGTTCCGGTGGGCCTCCGCTGTCCCCTGCGGGTGCGCGGTGGCTGCTCGCGCAGTTCCCCGCGCCCCTTTGGGGGCGTCCTGGTGGGTGCGGCGGGGTGGGCGGGTGCCCCGTCAGGGGCGCGGGGAACTGCGCAAAACCACCGCGCACCCGCACGGGACCAGCGCACGCCCACCAGGACGCACCGATAGGGGCGCGGGGAACTGCGCGAAACGACGGCGCACCCGCACGGGACAGCGCGGGCCCACCGGAACGCACCGATAGGGGCGCGGGGAACTGCGTGGGCAACCACCGCGTACCCGCACGAGACCAGCGCGCCCCACCAGGACACACCGATGAGCGCGCGGGGAACTGCCCAGAACCACCGCGCACCGCAGGTCAGCCAGCGACCTCGGGCCGCTTGAACACCTCAAGCAACGCGTAATAGTTGTCCTTGGCGTGCCCCAGCGCGATGCCCCGCTCCGCGATCGTCCGCAGCAGCCGCGGCTGATCAGCCCGGATGCCCTGCTCCTCACTGGTCTTGGTGATGTGGTCCAGCGCGTTCAGGTTCATCTCCAGGGTGCCGAGGTCACCCGGGTACGCGGCCTTGTCGAGGTCGACCGCACCGGCGAGGAACCCTTCGTTGCTCAGCACCGTGGGCACGAACCAGCCGAAGGCGAGCTCCGCGAACTCGGTCGGCTTGACCCCGGACGAGCCCACCAGGGCGGTGGCGTGCAACCAGCCGTTCATGGTGGTGTACATCATCTCCAGCAGGGCCGTGTTGTAGAGCACGGCGAGGCCGGGGTCGGTGCCCAGGAAGCGGGAGTCGCCCAGGGTGTCCAGCGCGGTCCGGTGCTGGTCGAACACGTCCCGGGGGCCGCTGTACAGCAGGACGGAACCGGGCTTGCCGATGAGCGTCGGCGGCACCATGATCGCGCCGTCGAGGTAGGCGATCCCGAGCCGCTCCGCCCACGCGGCGGCCTCGGCGGCCTCCTTGGGCGTACCGGAGTTGAGGTTCACCAGGGCCCGGCCCGCGAGGGCCTCCTCGGCACCGTCGAGGATCGCGTACGAGGTGGTGTAGTCGTTGAGACACAGGAGCGTGACGGGACTCGCGGCCACCGCCTCGGCAACGGTGTCGGCGCGGTGCGCGCCCTTGGCCACGAGGGCGTCGGCCTTGCCGGGGGTGCGGTTCCAGACGGTCACGGGGTGGCCGGCGTCGACCAGGGCGTGCCCGAGGACGATGCCCATGGGGCCCAGGCCGATGAGGGTAACGGGGGTGTCGGATGCGGTACTTGCTTGCTGGTTCGTCATGAACGGCACGCTAGGGTTTCACATAGATGTGAGAGTCAAGCGAATCTGAGTGGTGACGGTCACATGCGCATAGGTGCGTTCTCCCGCCGGACCGGGGTCAGCCAGCGGCTTCTGCGGTACTACGAGGAACAGGGCTTGCTGGCGCCCCGCAGACTGCCCAGCGGGTACCGCGAGTACGAGGAGGCGGACGTCCGTACGGTGCGGGGCATCCGCACCATGCTGGCCGCCGGGCTGAGCACCCGGACCATCGCGGAGTTGATGCCCTGCCACGTGGACGACGGCGTGGGCCTCGTTCCCGCCTGTTGGGGGGTGCTGCCCGAACTGTTGAAGGAGCGCGAGCGGCTGGACACCGCGATCACCGACCTGTTGAGCGCGCGCGCCGCGCTGGACGACATCATCGCCATCACCCCTCCGCCCGAGCCGGACGACGTCGGGGCCGACGCGGTCCCGGCGGGCGCCGTCTGCTGATCGGTACGGCCCGGTGCGGCCGGGCCGGGGTCAGGGGCGGTCGGCGGCGGCCATGACCTGCCGCAGCCCCTCGGCGAGTTCGGCGCCGGTCGGCGTGGTGCCCGGGTCGAAGAACCACTGCACCATCAGGCCCTGGAGCAGGGTGGAGTAGAAGCCGCCGGCCGTCACGGCCAGCGGGTCGGTCGGCGCGGGCTCGGGGCCGCCGAGGAACATCGCGACGAGCCCGCTGCGGGCCGCGCCGCTCGCCCGGGCGAGGTGTTCGCGCACCCCGGGGAGCCGGTCGGCGTGCACCATCACCTCCAGGCCGAGCCGCCAGGTCGACCGGTTCTCGGTGAAGGTGCGGATCACGTTCTCCCAGGAACGCTCGAAGCGGGCGAGGGAACCGTCCCCGGTGGGGTCGTCGCCGTCCGGGACCTCGTCGAACGCCAGGCTGACGTTTTCGATCAGATCGACGTACGCCTGTGCCAGGAGGGCGTCCTTGGAGCCGTAGTGGTAGCCGATGGACGCCAGGTTCGTCCCCGATTCCCGGACGATGTCGCGCGCCGTCGTCTCCAGGAAGCCCTTCTCCAGCAGGCAGCGCTTGGCGCCTTCGAGCAAATCCTCACGGTGTCCCATGCCGGGCAGCGTACCGGCGGTCGCGCACCCGCCCCGTACGGCTGCCCACAGCGATCTATACAACCGTACTAGACAAGTGTTTTATACGCTCGTATGGTTCCGCCATGACCAATCCCCTGGCGGGTGCCCCGCGGCACGCCGCCCTTCCACCGCCCCGCGCCGGGCGCCGCGAGTGGACCGCACTGGTGGTCCTGATGCTGCCGCTGCTCCTGGTCTCGATGGACGTGTCCGTGCTGTACTTCGCCGTCCCGGCGATCAGCGCGGACCTCGCCCCGAGCGGCACCCAACAGCTGTGGATCTTCGACATCTACGCCTTCGTCCTCGCCGGCCTGCTGATGACCATGGGCTCGGTGGGCGACCGCATCGGCCGCCGGAAGCTGCTGCTGATCGGCGCGGTCGCGTTCGGCGCCGCTTCCCTGAGCGCCGCCTACGCCAGCAGCGCCGAGATGCTGATCGCCGCCCGCGCGGTGCTCGGCATCGGCGGGGCGACCCTGATGCCGTCGACCATGGCCCTGGTGCGGAGCCTGTTCCAGGACCCGGCGCAGCGCGCCAAGGCCATCGGCGTCTGGTCGGCGGTGATGACGGGCGGCGTGGCGCTGGGCTCGGTCATGAGCGGAGTGCTCGTGGAGTACTTCTGGTGGGGCTCGGTCTTCCTGGTCAACCTGCCCGCCATGGCGCTGCTGCTGGTGCTCGCACCCCTGCTGATCCCGGAGTCGAAGGACCCGGCGCCCGGCCGCTTCGACCTGCTGAGCGTGCCGTTGTCGATGGCCGCCGTGCTCCCGCTGGTCTACGGGCTCAAGGAGATCCCCTCGGAGGGCTTCGCGCCGCCCTACGTGCTGTCCTTGCTGGCCGGCCTGCTCTTCACGGCCCTGTTCGTCCTGCGTCAGCGCACCGCGGCGTCCCCGCTGATCCCGCCCGCGCTGCTGAGCGGGCGCGGCTTCGGCCCGGCGGTCTTCCTCAACTCGCTCGCCATGTTCGCGATGATGGGCTCCGCCTACTTCACCACCCAGTACCTCCAGTCCGTGCTCGGCAAGAGCGCGATGGAGGCCGCCCTGTGGTCGCTGCTGCCGTCGGTGCTGATCGGTCTCGCGGCCCCGGTGACCACGGCACTCGTCCAACGGGGCGCCCACCGCGGGTACGTCGTCGCCGGCGGCTTCGGCACGGCGGCGGGGGGTTTCACGCTGTTGACCGCGGCCGGGACCGATTCGCTGTGGCTGGTGCTGGCCGGGTCGGGCGTACTGGCCTGCGGAGTCGTCACCGTGATGGCGCAGATGACGGACGTGGCGCTGGCGGCGGCCCCACCGGAACGGGCCGGATCGGCGTCCTCGCTGTTGGAGACGGGACAGGAGTTCGGCGGGGCACTGGGCATGGCGGTCCTCGGCTCCATCGGCACCGCCGTCTTCCGCCACCGGATGGAGGACGACGCCCCGCCGGGCCTACCGGAAGCCGCCGCGGAAACGCTGGGCGGGGCCCTCGCGGTCGCCGCCGAACTGCCCGGGGGCACCGGGGCGGCGCTGACGGCCCTGGCCCGCGGCGCGTTCACCGACGGCATGGCCGCGGCGGCCCTCGGCGGCACGGCGGTCCTGCTGCTCGCGGCCGTCCTCGCCCTGGTCCTGGTGCGTCGGGCGCCGGCCGGGACCCCCGCGGACCGGCCCGACCGCGTCTAGGACACCCCCGCACACACGGACGGGCCGGTCGATCCGGGGGGATCGACCGGCCCGTCCGTGCGGGGTTCACCGCCTCACGGCGCGCATGACCTCAGTGGGTCAGGTCCACCGAACGGGCGGACACCGCGCCGATCTCGTCGCCCAGCTCGGCCAGCACCGTCGCCGGCACGGTGTCGTCGACGGTGAGGACCGCGAGGGCCTCGCCACCGGCCACCGAGCGGGAGACCTGCATGCCCGCGATGTTGACGCCCGCCTCACCGAGGACCCGGCCGACCGTGCCGACGACCCCGGGACGGTCCGCGTACTTCAGGACGACCATGTGGTCGGCGAGGGCGAGGTCGATGTCGTGCTCACCGATCGCCACGATCTTCTGGTGGTGCTTGGGACCGGCCAGGGTGCCGGAGACGGACACCTCCTGGCCGTCGCCGAGGGTGCCGCGCACGGTGACCACGTTGCGGTGGTCGGGCGACTCGCTGGAGGTCGTCAGCCGGACCTCCACCCCGCGCTCCTGGGCGAACAGCGGGGCGTTGACGTAGGACACCGTCTCGTCCACGACGTCCTCGAAGACGCCCTTCAGCGCGCTCAGTTCGAGCACCTTCACGTCGTGCTGCGTGATCTCGCCGTACACCTCGACGTCGAGCCGGACCGCGACCTCACCGGCGAGCGCGGTGAAGATCCGGCCCAGCCGCTCGGCGAGCGGCAGCCCCGGCTTGACGTCCTGGGCGATGACGCCGCCCTGCACGTTCACCGCGTCCGGCACCAGTTCGCCCGCGAGCGCCAGCCGCACGGACCGCGCGACGGCGATGCCCGCCTTCTCCTGCGCCTCGTCGGTCGACGCGCCGAGGTGCGGGGTGCAGACGACCTGGTCGAACTGGAACAGCGGCGAGTCGGTGCAGGGCTCCTTCGCGTACACGTCGAGCCCGGCGCCCGCGACGCGACCCTCCTTCAGCGCCGAGTACAGCGCCTCCTCGTCGACGATCCCGCCGCGCGCGGCGTTCACGATCCGCACGGTCGGCTTGACCTTGTGCAGCGCCTCGTCGCCGATGAGGCCCAGGGTCTCGGGGGTCTTCGGCAGGTGCACGGTGATGAAGTCGGAGACTTCGAGGAGCTCGTCCAGCGACAGGACCTTCACGCCCATCTGCGCGGCGCGCGCGGGCTGCACGTAGGGGTCGTACGCGACGACCTTCATGCCGAAGGCGGACATCCGCTGGGCGACGAGCGCACCGATGCGGCCGAGGCCCACCACGCCCAGGGTCTTCTCGGCGAGTTCCACGCCGGTGTACTTCGACCGCTTCCACTCGCCGTTCTTCAGGGCGGAGTTGGCCTGCGGGATGTTGCGCGCGGTGGCCACCAGCAGACCGCAGGCCAGTTCGGCGGCGGTGACGATGTTGGAGGTCGGGGCGTTGACGACCATCACGCCGGCCTTGGTGGCGGCGGACACGTCCACGTTGTCCAGACCGACGCCCGCGCGGGCGACGACCTTCAGCTTCGGGGCGGCGGCGATGGCCTCGGCGTCGACCTTGGTGGCCGAGCGGACCAGGATGGCGTCGACGTCCGCGATGGCGGGCAGCAGCGCGGCGCGGTCCGCCCCGTTGCAGTGGCGGATCTCGAAGTCGGGCCCGAGTGCGTCGACAGTCGCGGGCGACAGCTCTTCAGCGATGAGTACGACCGGTTTGCCGTTGGCAGCAGTGCTCACGTGAGTCCTCACAAGTCCATTGCGGACGGCCGTCCCGACGGCCGCAGGCGGTGGAGGTTGGCTTGCCGCGTGGAAGACGCACGACGCTGTGGGCCTGACGCGTATGTGCTGTGCAGTGTAGTGGCGTAACGGGGGACGAATTCCGCCGCACCGGAAGGATCACCCATCCGTGGCTGGCCGGACTGGACAAACAACGCACCCGATCCGCGCGGACGGACGAGGACGAACAGGGGGAGACGTCAACGACCGGAGGGGCCGGATCGTGTGATCCGACCCCTCCCGGCCTGATGGGACGCGGCGCGCCCCCGACGGTTCCGTGCCGGGGCGCCCCGCGCGGGCGCGGTGCGGCGCACAGGCGCACGGCAGCGCACGGGAATCCGGTGCCCCGGCGTGGGGCGCACGGACAGGCGCGCGCCCCGGAGGCTTACGCCTCCTCGTCCACCCAGCTCATGAGCTTGCGCAGCTCCTTGCCGGTGGTCTCCAGGAGGTGCCCCTCGTCCGCCTTCTTGTACTCGTTGTACTTCGGCAGCCCGGCCTCGTACTCCTTCATCCAGTTGGTGGCGAAGGTGCCGTCCTGGATCTCGCCGAGGACCTTCTTCATCTCGACCTTGGTGGCGTCCGTGATGATCCGCGGGCCGGTGACGTAGTCGCCCCACTCGGCGGTCTCGGAGATCGACCAGCGCATCTTCTCCAGGCCGCCCTCGTACATGAGGTCGACGATGAGCTTCAGCTCGTGCAGGCACTCGAAGTAGGCGATCTCCGGCTGGTAGCCGGCCTCGACCAGGGTCTCGAACCCGGCCTTGACCAGTGCGGAGGCACCACCACAGAGGACGGCCTGCTCACCGAACAGGTCGGTCTCGGTCTCCTCGGTGAAGGTGGTCTTGATGACGCCGGCGCGGGTGCCGCCGATCGCCTTGGCGTAGGACAGGGCGAGCGCGAAGGCGTTGCCGGAGGCGTCCTGCTCGACGGCGGCGATGCAGGGCACGCCGCGCCCCTCCTCGTACTGGCGGCGCACGAGGTGGCCCGGGCCCTTGGGGGCGACCATGCACACGTCGACGCCGGCCGGGGGCTTGATGAAGCCGAAGCGGATGTTGAAGCCGTGTCCGAAGAACAGGGCGTCGCCGTCCTTCAGGTTGTCCTTGATGGACTCCTCGTAGACCTTGCCCTGGAGCGGGTCCGGCACGAGGATCATGATCACGTCGGCCTCGGCGGACGCCACGGCGGGGGTGACCACACGCAGGCCCTGCTCCTCGGCCTTGGCCTTGGACTTCGAGCCCTCGTGCAGACCGACCCGGACGTCGACGCCGGAGTCACGCAGCGACAGCGCGTGGGCGTGGCCCTGGCTGCCGTATCCGATGACGGCGACCTTGCGCCCCTGGATGATGGACAGGTCGGCGTCGGCGTCGTAGAACAGCTCGGCCACTGGGTTTCTCCTTGATTTCTGCCGGTGTCGCTGGTTGTGCGTCCCACCGTACGGCGGGCGGGGACGGGGGCGGTGCGGGGTCTCGCGATGCGGGCGCGCGCGTGGGGTGGTACGCGCGCGGGCCTCCACGTCGTGCGGGAGGGCGCCGGTGCGCTGGTCGTACCGCCCCACGCGCGCGGAGGGTCCCGCGCACACGAGGGCTTGGGCGGGGCGGCGGGGCCTGGTGAGGTCCCGCCGCCGCCGGGTCAGGCGGAGCGGTCCAGGGCCCGCAGGGAGCGGTCCGTGATGGAACGGGCGCCCCGGCCGATCGCGATGGTGCCCGACTGGACGAGTTCCTTGATGCCGAACGGCTCCAGCATCTTGAGCATCGCCGAGAGCTTGTCGCTGGAACCGGTGGCCTCGATGGTGACGGCCTCGGGCGAGACGTCGACGGTCTTGGCGCGGAACAGCTGGACGATCTCGACGATCTGGGAGCGGGTCTCGTTGTCGGCGCGGACCTTCACCAGGACGAGTTCGCGCTGGATCGCCGAACCGGGCTCCAGCTCCACGATCTTCAGGACGTTGACGAGCTTGTTGAGCTGCTTGGTGACCTGTTCGAGGGGGAGGTCCTCGACGTTCACCACGATGGTGATGCGGGAGATGTCGGGGTGCTCGGTGACGCCGACGGCGAGCGAGTCGATGTTGAAGCCGCGGCGGGAGAACAGTGCGGCGATCCTGGCCAGGATGCCGGGGGTGTTCTCGACCAGGACCGAGAGCGTGTGCTTGGACATGACGGTCATTTTCTTCCCTGCCTCGATCGTCTTCCGGTCCTCAGTCGTCCTCGTTGTCGCCGAAGTCGGGGCGGACGTCACGAGCGGCCAAGATGGTGTCGTTGGAGGTCCCGGCGGCGACCATCGGCCACACCATGGCGTCCTCGTGGACGATGAAGTCGACGACCACGGGGCGGTCGTTGATGGCGTTGGCCTCGGCGATGACCTTGTCGAGTTCGTCGGGGGACTCGCAGCGCAGGGCCACGCAGCCCATGGCCTCCGCCAGCTTCACGAAGTCCGGGACGCGGGTGCCGCCGGCGGGCTTGCCGGGGACGGGCTGACCGTCACCGGTCGCATCGCCGGGGCCGCTGTGCAGGACGGTGTTGGAGTAGCGCTGGTTGTAGAACAGGGTCTGCCACTGGCGGACCATCCCGAGGGCGCCGTTGTTGATGATGGCGACCTTGATGGGGATGTTGTTCAGGGCACAGGTGGTCAGTTCCTGGTTGGTCATCTGGAAGCAGCCGTCGCCGTCGACCGCCCAGACCGTGCGCTCCGGCTGACCGGCCTTGGCGCCCATCGCCGCGGGCACCGCGTAGCCCATGGTCCCGGCGCCGCCGGAGTTGAGCCAGGTGGCGGGCTGCTCGTAGCGGATGAAGTGGGCGGCCCACATCTGGTGCTGGCCGACGCCCGCGGTGAAGATCGTTCCTTCGGGGGCCAGTTGCCCGATCCGCTCGATCACCTGCTGCGGTGAGAGCGAGCCGTCGGCGGGCTGGTCGTAGCCGAGCGGGTAGGTGTCGCGCCAGCGGTTGAGGTCGGTCCACCAGTCGGTGTAGTCGCCGGCGTGGCCGTCGCTGTGCTCCTTCTGGACGGCCTGGACCAGATCGGCGATGACCTCGCGGGCGTCACCGACGATGGGCACGTCCGCGGCGCGGTTCTTGCCGATCTCGGCGGGGTCGATGTCCGCGTGGACGATCTTGGCGTAGGGGGCGAAGCTGTCCAGCTTGCCGGTGACGCGGTCGTCGAAGCGGGCGCCGAGGGCGACGATCAGATCGGCCTTCTGGAGCGCGGTGACGGCGGCGACCGAGCCGTGCATGCCGGGCATGCCGAGGTGCTGCGGGTGGCTGTCGGGGAAGGAACCGAGCGCCATCAGCGTGGTGGTGACCGGCGCGCCGGTCAGTTCGGCGAGGACCTTCAGCTCGGCGGTGGCGCCGGCCTTGATGACCCCGCCGCCGACGTACAGCACGGGTCGCTTGGCCTGGGTGATCAGCTTGGCGGCCTCGCGGATCTGCTTGGCGTGCGGCTTGGTGACCGGACGGTAGCCGGGCAGGTCCTGGGCGGGGGGCCAGCTGAAGGTGGTGCGGGCCTGGAGGGCGTCCTTGGCGATGTCGACCAGGACCGGGCCCGGGCGGCCGGTGGCGGCGATGTGGAACGCCTCGGCGATCGTCCGCGGGATGTCCTCGGCCTTGGTGACCAGGAAGTTGTGCTTGGTGATCGGCATGGTGATGCCGACGATGTCCGCCTCCTGGAAGGCGTCCGTGCCGATGGCGGCGGAGGCGACCTGGCCGGTGATCGCGACGAGCGGGACGGAGTCCATGTGCGCATCGGCGATGGGGGTGACCAGGTTGGTGGCGCCCGGCCCCGAGGTGGCCATGCAGACCCCGACCTTGCCGGTGGCCTGGGCGTACCCGGTGGCCGCGTGACCGGCTCCCTGCTCGTGCCGGACCAGGACGTGCCGCACTCGGGTGGAGTCCATCATCGGGTCGTAGGCCGGCAGGATCGCGCCGCCCGGAATGCCGAACACCGTCTCGGCCCCGACCTCCTCAAGGGAGCGGATGAGGGACTGCGCGCCCGTGACGTGCTCGACGGTGACGGACTGTCCTCCGGAACGGGGCCGCGGCTGCGGATGGGCCCCGGTGGCCTGCTCGGTCATCGGCATTCTCTTCTCGATGCTGAGGGGGATTTGCGAGAGTTGTACGGAGTGCTGCGGTCTGATCTGGCGACCGGCGCGGCGCCGGTGCAACAAAAAACCCCTCGTGCCGTGAGGCAAGCGAGGGGAGCGCGCCGGTGCGTTCGCTGGGTGCCGTGAAGGACCCTGCTTCAGCCGACGCGCTGTCCAAGTACGAGAATTCGGGTGCGCATGGCTCAGACCCTCTCCCCCGCACTCAACCCCTGTCAAGTGGGTGGGACGTGGGTCTCATTATGTGAGCGGGTGGAGAGTCCACGGCGGTGCGCGGGTGGCGGCAGCGGCGGGTACGCACCTGGGCTGAGCTGGCCGTATCCGCCTCCCGACGGCCGGGGGTCACGGGCCGCGGCGGAGCCGGTGCCGCTGGGCTCGCGGGCGGGCCGAGCGGGGGCACCGCCGCCCGCGAGGACGGACGCGGCAACGGCGCCGCGATCGTCCCAGTCCTCTCCCCCGGGGTTCCGGGCACCCTCGTGGGGGGCACCGGCGGACGTCTCCTGGGGCACCGGGTAGCGGCCGGTGCTCAGGGCGCGCCGCAGCCGGTACTCGTCCAGGGCGGCCGAGAAGGCCGCGCCCTGACCGTAGGTGCAGCCCATCGCCCGCAGCGCGGTGACCTGCTCCGGTAGGTCCACCCCGTCCGCGACGGACTCCAGGCCGAGGTCGGTGGCGATGCGCAGCAGACCGCTGGTGATCTTGTGGAGCCGTCCGGACTCGACGACGCCCTCCACCAGGCTCCGGTCCAGTCGGAGGATGTCCAGCGGGAGCCGTCGCAGGGCCGTGAGGGCTCCGTGCCCGTTGCCGAAGCCGTCGAGGCCGATCCGCACCCCGAGCCTGCGCAGGGCCGTGAGGCGGCGTTCCAGTTCGTCGAAGGGCACCGTCGGGTCGCTGTCGGCCAGCTCGATCACCAGGCTCCCGGCGGCGAGCCCGTGCCGGGCCAGCAGGGCCTCGACGGAGGACAGCGGCCGGGACCGCTCGACCAGGTGACGGGCGCCGACCCGGACGACGACGGTCGTGGGGTGGCCCGCGGCGGCCCGGTCGGCGGCCCGGACGAGGGCTTCCTCCAGCGTCCAGCGCCCGAGCTCGGCCGCGCGGTCGGTGTCGTCGGGCGCCCACGGGAACTCGGCGGGGGTGAACAGGCCGTCCTGGGCGGATCTCCAGCGGGCCTGGGCGCCGACGGCGCCGATCACCCCGGTGGTCAGGTGCACCACGGGCTGGTGCAACAGGGCGAACTCGCCCTCGTCCAGGGCCGCCCTGAGCCGTCCGGCGAGCTCGGCGCGGCGCACCACGTCGGCCTGCATCTGTGGGGCGTAGAGCTCGACACGGCCCTTGCCGGCGGCCTTGGCCCGGTACATCGCGAGGTCGGCGTTGCGCAGCAGTTCGCTCTCGCCGACGCCCGGTTCCGCGAAGGCCACGCCGATGGACGCGGCGACCCGGACGTCGTTGCCGTCGATCGGGTAGGGCTCGGACAGTCGGGCCCGCAGCCGGTCGGCGAGGTCGAGGATGTGGCGTTCGCGGGCGGCCCGGTCGGTGGTGCCGTCGCCGAGGACGAGGGCGGCGAACTCGTCGCCCCCGAGGCGGGCGGCGGTGTCGCTCTGGCGTACCGCCTCCTGGAGTCTGCGGGCGGCCTGGACGAGGAGTTGGTCGCCCGCCTGGTGCCCGATGGTGTCGTTGACCGCCTTGAAGCCGTCGAGGTCGATGAAGAGCACGGCGGTGCCCGGATCGCGGTCGGCGGAGCGGCGTCCGCCGAGGCCGCGGGCGACCCGGCGGGTGAACAGGGCCCGGTTGGGCAGGCCGGTGAGCGGGTCGTGCTCGGCGCTGTGCTGCAACTGGGCCTGGAGCCGGACGCGTTCGGTGACGTCGCGGCTGTTGAAGAGCAGCCCCCCGTGGTGGCGGTTGACGGTGGACTCCACGTGGAGCCACTGGCCGCTGCCGGAGCGGAAGCGGCACTCGATGCGGGTCGTCGGCTCGTCGTCCGCGCTGGCGGCGAGGAACCTGCGCACCTCGTGGACGACCGCCCCGAGGTCGTCCGGGTGGATCAGCGAGGCGAGTTCGCTGCCCATCAGGTCCTCCGCGTCACGGCCGTAGACCCCGGCGGCGGCGGGGCTGACGTACCGCAGCACCCCGCTGGGCGCGGCGATCATGATGACGTCGCTGGAGCCCTGCACCAGGGAGCGGAAGTGGTTCTCCTTCTGGGCGAGTTCCTGGGTGAGGGTGGTGTTGTCCATCAGCATGATGCCCTGCCGGACGACCAGGGCGAGGACGACCGTGCAGGCGGTGACCAGGACCACGCGGTCGATGCTGCGGTCGTTGAGCACGTTGTAGAGGATGCCCAGGGTGCAGACCGTGGCCGCCAGGTAGGGCGCGAGCGCGGCGAGCGAGCCGGCGATCGGCCGCGGGGCGGTGCGGGATGCGCCGCCGTGCGGGCACTGTGACCAGGACTGCTCCGCCGGGTGCCGGGCGGGCCCGTAGGCACCGGGGTCGGGTGGGGGGGGCCGCCGGCCCCCGGGGGGGGGCGGGCCCCCCCCCGGCGGGGGGCCCCCCCCCGGGCGGGGGGGGGCCCGGGG
>NZ_JBHXEN010000045.1:49834-60437 GCF_042724695.1 Streptomyces sp. NPDC127068
GGTGCACTGTCCCCCGTCGGGCGCCGGGGGGGGCCTGGGGGGCCTCTCGCCCCGGGGGTCGGTCCCGGCCCCCGCCCTCCCCGGTGGGCCCCCCCCACCCGACCGGAGCGGCGGCCCCCACCGTGCGCTGCGGTTCGCCGGGGCGTGGCCGTGGCCCTGGTGCCCGTGGTCCTCGTGGCGCCGCTGGTGGGCGTGGCCCTCGTGCCCGTGGACACCGTGCGGACGGCCGCGGTAGGGGGCGCCTTCGTGCAGGCGTTTGGTGCCGGACGGTGACCCGCCGGACGGGACCCCGCTCGGCGGGCGGGGCGCCGGGCTGTCGTCGCCGCCGCTGTCGGTGGCGGCGCGCTGGTGCGGTAGACGGAGTGCGGGGAAGGACCGCACCACGGTGTCCCCGCGGGGTGGCGGGCCCGACACCGGGAGCACCGACACGGGGAAGGACGGAAGGACCAGGGGGCGTTCCTCGGGTACGGGTTCCTGGTCGAGGAGCCGCCCGGCCGTGTCCTGGTGGGAGGCCCAGGGCGCGTAGGCGAGCAGGAGGGAGCCCGCGAACCAGCCCGCGTCCAGGAGTTGCCCGGAGCGGTAGCTGGCGTGCAGGATCGGCGAGCTGAAGAGGGCGTCGCACATCACGGTGACGGCGAGGGCGCCGATCGCGGTGTTCACCGCGGAGCGGTTGATCGCGGTGCGGCGGTAGTGCAGCGCCAGGACGATGCTGACCAGGGCGATGTCCAGCAGCGGATACGCCAGGGACAGCGCTGCGTGGGCGACGCTCTGGCCCTCGAAGCGCGCCGTGTGGGCGAGTGCGAGGCTCCAGGAGAGGGTGAGCAGGGACCCGCCGATGAGCCAGGTGTCGAGGGCGAGGCAGATCCAGCCGGCCCTGGTCACGGGCCGTTTGGCGAGGAGCAGCAGCCCCACGATGGCGGGCGGGGCGAAGCACAGGAAGAACAGGTCGGCGAAGCTGGGGCTGGGCACCGGCTCCCGGAGGACGACCTCGTACCAGCCCCAGACGCCGTTGCCCAGGGCCGCCATCGCCGAGGAGAGGGCGAAGAGGTACCAGGCCACCCGCGAGCGGCTGTGTCGGGTGCGGGCGTAGAGCAGGCAGGAGACGCCGGCGGTCGCCGCGGCGGCGCTCAGCCCGAAGTCACCCATGACGAGGGCCACTTCGGGCGAGCCCCAGTCCAGGGCCGCCCCGGTCGCGTAGCCCCCGCAGACGAAGGCGAGGAGGATCTGGGTCACCAGGCCGGTCCCGCCGCCCGTACGGGGCCGGACGGAAAGGGCGGCGCCCCGGGCGCTCACCGCTCGCTCCCCGGCTGGGAGCGGGCACGGTTGCGCTGCCCTCGCTGACATCGGTGGCGCGGGCGGGCGTCTTCGCGGCGGCTGCTCTCACCGCCCGGTCCGCGGCGTACGAGTGCGCGCGCGGATCGCCGTCGGATTCCTCTGCGTGTCGGATGGTCGTTCCATAGGCCGTGCATCAACGATCGCCCCCCTTGCGTTCTCACTGTCTTGTCCCCCGCGCCGAACAGCGTGCGGCGCAGCCCCTTGATGCCGACGATACACCAGACTCGTCACTCAGGGACATAGTTGCTCTACTCTCCGTGACGGTCGGCGGCGTTTCCGACACACGGAGCATTTGGGGGAAGGCGGGAGGTCACCGGCCGCCGGGTGGCGCGCTGGGGGACGTTCCGCGGGTCGTGCACGGCGTGGCCCGGCGGTGCGCGGCACACCAGGGGGCGCTCGACGTACCCCGGTGCGCTGCGGTCGCTCCGCGCACGCCGTGCGGTCCCCGTCCGGTGACCGGGCACGTGCGGTTCACCCGGTGACGAGGACCGGGTTCAGCAGCGGCTCCCCCGCCGCGTACCGGGTCAACTGCGCGACCAGCAACCGCTTGGCCCGCGGGAGGTACGCGCTGGAGGGCCCGCCCACATGGGGGCTGATCAGCACCCCCGGTGCGCGCCACAGGGGGTGGTCCTCGGGCAGCGGCTCGGGGTCGGTGACGTCGAGCGCGGCGGTGAGGCGGCCCCGCGCCAGCTCCGTGAGCAGCGCCGCGGTGTCCACGACGGCGCCCCGGGCGATGTTCACCAGGAGCGCGCCGTCCTTCATCCGGGCCAGGAAGGCGGCGTCGGCCAGGTGTCGGGTCTCGTCGGTGAGCGGGGTGGCGAGGACCACGACGTCGGCGTCCGGGAGCAGGGCGGGCAGTGCGTCCAGGGCGTGCACCGGACCGCGGGCGGCGCTCCGTGCGGAGCGGGCGACCCGGGTGACGGCCGCGACCTCGAAGGGCAGCAGCCGCTCCTCGATCGCCGCGCCGATCGACCCGTACCCGACGATGAGCACCGACCGGTCGGCGAGCGCGGGACGGAAGCCGGAGCGCCACCGACCGCGGTCCTGGTCGCGCACGAAGTCCGGGACGCCGCGCAGGGATGCGAGGATCAGTGCGAGGGTCAACTCCGCGGTGCTGGCGTCGTGCACCCCGCGCGCATTGCACAGTTGCACGCCGGAGCGCACGGAGGGCAGCGCCGGCAGGACGTCGTCGACTCCCGCGGTGAGCGTCTGGATGACCTCCAGACGGTGCATCAGGGGCAGTGCGCCCACCTTCACGGACGGCCGCTTCAGATAGGGCACCGTGAAGAACGCGCAGTCCGCGGGATCGGCGGGGTACGCCTGGCCGCCGTCCTCGCCGCCGTCGTAGAAGTAGTAGGAGAGGGCGTCGGGAAGGCCCTCGATCTCGTCCGGGGGCATGGGCAGCCACACGTCACCTGTCATGCCTCCGAGGCTAAGGGCTGTCCCGGGCCGGTCCGCGGCGGCCGGTGGGCGGCCCCTGCGGCGAGGAGGTCCGGTACGCAGCGGTTAGTTTGGGGGCCGCTCGAACAGCAGTGGGAGGGTACGGCGAGGTGGAGCGCAGGACGATCGGCGCGACGGGACTGCGGGTGGGTGCGGTGGGGCTCGGCTGCATGCCGATGAGCTGGGCGTACTCCGCCTCCCGGCGGCGCGGCGAGGAGTCCGTGCGCACCCTGCACACGGCGCTGGACCTGGGCTGTTCGCTCCTGGACACCGCCGACATGTACGGCCCCTTCACCAATGAGCTGCTGATCGGACGGGTCCTCAGACAGCGCCGGGCCGAGGCGTTCGTCACCACCAAGTGCGGCCTGTTGGTGGGCGACCAGCACATCGTGGCCAACGGTCGCCCCAGTTATGTGAAGCGGGCCTGTGACGCTTCGCTACGTCGGCTCCAGACCGATGTGATCGATCTGTACCAGTTGCACCGCCCCGATCCGGAGGTGCCCGTCGAGGAGACCTGGGGGGCGATGTCCGAGTTGGTGGGCGCCGGCAAGGTGCGCGCCCTCGGTGTGTGCGCGCTGGGCGTGCGCGCCTCCCGCCGGTCGGGGGAGCGACCGCACACGGTGACGGTGCGCCAGTTGGAGCGGCTGCAACAGGTGTTCCCGGTCGCCGCGGTCGAGGCGGAGCTGTCAGTGTGGTCCCCCGAAGCCGTCGAGGTGCTGTTGCCCTGGTGCGAGGCGCGGGGGGTCGGTTTCCTGGCCGCGATGCCGTTGGGCAGTGGCTACCTCACCGGCACGCTGACCCCCGGTCAGGGCTTCGAACCGGACGACGTACGGGCCCGGCACCCCCGTTTCACCGCGGAGGTGATGGCCGCGAACCAGGCGATCGTGGCGGGATTGCGCCGGGTGGCCCGGCGGCACGGCGGTTCCGCGGCCGGGGTGACCACGGCGCAGGTCGCGCTGGCGTGGGTGCTGGAACGGGGCCGGCACGTGGTCGCGGTCCCGGGTGCCAAGCGGGCCCGCTGGGTGGTGGAGAACGCCGGGGCGGCCGGGCTGCGGCTGACCGACGCGGACCGGGCGGAGATCGCGGGACTGCCGCCGGTCCGGGAGTCCTGGGAGCCGTGGGACTAGGTCTCGCTTCCCGGGCATGCGCCGTCTCCGGCCATAGCCCGAGCTTTCTGCACGAGGATCCGGGCCGTCGGGCGGCCTCACCCTCTTTCACGAGACGATACGTATCGTCTTGACAGGAAGGTCGTCGTCCCGTACGTTCTTGCCCATGGGAACTCTGTGATGACAGCACGCGCCACCGCGTAGAGCCTCGCTCCGCCGTGGACGCACCGCCACCTGTCCGTCACCACCCAAGGGGGCCTGTTTTGCGTACCCATACTGCCCAGCTGACCGTGCACGACCTCACCAAGCGCTACGACGAGAAGCTCGTCCTCGACCACGTCCACCTCTCCATCCGGCCCGGCGAGAAGGTCGGCGTGATCGGGGACAACGGCTCGGGGAAGTCCACACTGCTGAAGCTGCTGACCGGCCGTGAACGGCCCGACAGCGGTGAAGTCACCGTCAGCGCGCCCGGTGGCGTCGGCTATCTCGCGCAGGCGCTCGACCTGCCCGCCGACGCCACCGTCCAGGACGCGATCGACCTGGCACTGACCGAACTGCGCGCCCTGGAAGCCCAGCTGCGCCGCGACGAAGAACAGCTGGCGACGGCCGACGAGGGCCCCGCTCTCGCATCCGCCCTCACGGCCTACGAGCGGCATCTCACCCTGTACGAGGCGCGCGACGGCTACCGGGCCGAGGAACGCGTCGACATCGCCCTGCACGGGCTCGGCCTGCCCAACCTGGCGCGCGACCGCCCGCTCGGCTCGCTCTCCGGGGGTGAGCGGTCCCGGCTCGCGCTCGCCGGGACACTCGCGGCCCAGCCGGAGCTGCTCCTGCTCGACGAACCGACCAACGACCTGGACGACCAGGCCGTCGGCTGGCTCGAAGCGCACCTGCGCGAGCACCGCGGCACGGTGGTCGCGGTCACCCACGACCGCGCCTTCCTGGCCAACCTGACCAGCACGACCCTGGAGGTCGCGGAAGGGAAGATCACTCGGTACGGCGACGGCTACGCCGGCTACCGCACGGCGAAGGCCGCCGAGCGCAGCCGCCGTCTCCAGGAGTACCGGCACTGGCGCGACGAGCTCACGCGCAGCCGTCAGCTGGCCGGGTCGAACGCGGCGCGGCTCGGGGCGATCCCGCGCAAGGTGCCGATGGCGAAGTTCGGGCACGGCGCGTTCCGCTCCCGGGACCGCAGCCACGGGGCGACGGTCCGGATCCGGAACGCGAAGGAGCGCGTCGCCAGGCTGACCGCCGCACCGGTCCGACTACCGCCCGATCCCCTGGTGTTCGCCGCGTCGGTCCCCACCGGCACGACCGACGGCGAGGCCGCCGGCGGCACGGTCGTGCCCGCCGCCGAGCTCATCGACGTCCGTCTGGACGACCGGCTCGACCTGCCGCAGTTGTCGCTCGCTCCGGGAGAGCGGCTGCTCGTCACCGGGCCGAACGGTGCGGGCAAGTCCACTCTGCTCGGGATCCTCGCGGGCGAGGTCCGGCCGCAGCGCGGCACGGTGCGGGTGTCCGGGAAGGTGGGGATACTGCGCCAGCAGCAGGTGCCGTGGCCGTCGGACCTGAGCGTGCTCGGCGCCTTCGCCCACGACCGGCCCGGCGACCGGGAGGAGCAGCGCGACCTGCTGCTCTCCCTCGGCCTGTTCCGGCCCGCCGACCTCCGGCTGCGGATCAGCGAGCTGTCGTACGGCCAGCGGCGCAGGATCGAGCTGGCCCGACTGGTCACCCGGCCGATCGATCTGTTGCTCCTGGACGAGCCGACGAACCACCTCTCCCCGGCCCTGGTCGAAGAACTGGAACAGGCCCTCACCTCGTACGAAGGCGCGCTGGTGGTCGTCACCCACGACCGGCTCATGCGGGAGCGGTTCATCGGAAGCCGCCTCGAACTGGTCGGTGGGCGGGCCCGGGAACGTTCCGGGGCCGGGCGGTGTACTGGAGACTGGGCACTCGCCGGCCCGCCGACGGTCGACCGTGCCGAACCGCCCGGCCGTGCCCGCTGACCACGACGAAGGGACCGAGATCGTGCGACGTCCAGCCGTGACGGCCGTGCTCACCGCCGCCGCGCTCCTGCTCACCGGGTGTTCCTCGGACGGCTCCGACCTACCCGGCCTCGGGAGCCGGACGACGGACGCTTCGACGGCGCCCTCGGCCTCCGCGTCCGGGGCCGACGCCGACGCTCCCCCGGCGAAGGGCACCGCCTCGGTGGTGCGCACGGTGACCGAGGACCTCAAGTCCCCCTGGGGCCTCGCCCCGCTGCCCGACGGCGACCTGTTGGTCTCCTCCCGCGACGAGGGCACCATCAGCCGGATCGACGGCCGGACCGGCGCGCGGGTGGAGCTGGGCACCGTACCGGGGGTGGCGGCGGCCGGCGAGGGCGGACTGATGGGGCTCGCGCTCTCGCCCTCCTTCGCCTCCGACCAGATGGTCTACGCCTACTTCACCACCGCCTCGGACAACCGCATCGCGCGGCTGCGGTACGAGGAGGACAAGCCCGCCGGGCAGCAGCTCGGCGCGCCCGACACGGTGCTGCGCGGGATTCCGAAGGGCACGAACCACAACGGCGGCCGGATCGCCTTCGGCCCCGACAAGATGCTGTACGCCGGCACGGGGGAGATCGGCGAGACGGGACTGTCCCAGGACAAGGAGTCGCTGGCCGGGAAGATCCTGCGCATGACCCCGGAGGGCGATCCGGCACCGGGCAACCCGCTGGGCGAGGACTCGTACGTCTACTCATACGGACACCGCAACGTCCAGGGGCTCGCCTGGGACGAGGAGAAGCGGCTGTGGGCCGCGGAGTTCGGCCAGGACACCTGGGACGAGCTCAACGAGATCGTCCCGGGCGGCAACTACGGCTGGCCCAAGGTCGAGGGCAAGGGCGACGAGGCCGGGTTCCGCGACCCGGTGGCACAGTGGCCCACCTCGGAGGCCTCGCCGAGCGGCATCGCCTACGCCCAGGGGTCGATCTGGATGGCGGGGCTGCGCGGGGAGCGGCTGTGGCGCATCCCGGTGAGCGGGGTGGACGGCGCGCCCGAGCCGCAGGCGTTCCTGCGCGGCGAGTACGGGCGGCTGCGCACGGTGGTGGCCGCGGGCGGCGACGGGCTGTGGCTGATGACCAGCGAGACGGACGGCCGCGGCTCGCCCGGGGGCGCCGACGACCGGGTCCTGGAGCTGAGGGTGAGCTGACCTGCGGCAGTCAGTCCGACGCTTCGGCGGGCGACGGCGGCGGCACCCGGACCGTGACGGTGACCTTGCCGGAGCCGAGGTCTATCGGCCCCCGCCCCGGGTCACCGTCGCTCTGGTCCTCGCGGGTGAGTTCCAGGCGCTTGGCCTCGTCGTCGGTGTGCCTGCGTCCGGGGGCGAAGACTGCGTCGATCACGTGGAACACGGTGCCTCCTCGGGCCGGTTCTCCCCGTCAGCGTAGTCGAGCCCGTCCCGTGTCCGGGGGTGTGCGGAACGTCACCGGGCGGCGGGCCGCTCGCTGCCCGCGCCGACCGCACGGGGCGCCGGGGGGAAGGCCCCCAGCCGGTGGGCCAGGGCCGCCGCCTCGCCCCGGCCGGAGACCTGGAGCTTGCCCAGGATGTTGGAGACGTGCACGCTCGCGGTCTTCGGCGCGATGAACAGCTCCTCGGCGATCTGGCGGTTGCTGCGCCCGGCGGCGACCAGCCGGAGGACGTCGCGTTCCCGGCTGGTCAGGCCGAAGGCGGTCAACGGGTCGACGGGGGCCGGGGCGGGGAGGCCGGTGAGGGAGAGACGGGCCCGCTGGGCGAGCCGCTCCACCGCTTCGCCGAGCGGGACGGTCCCCAGGTGGCGGGCGAGGGCGGCGGCCTGTCGGAGGAGTTCCGTCGCACGGGTGCGGTCGTCCTCCGCGCCGAGCAGGGCCTCGGCGAGCCGGAAGCGGACCTGCGCCAGGTCGTAGGGGCGCTCCAGCGGGCCGAAGGCGGTGACGACCTCCTGCCAGTCGGCCGGGGTGTCGGTCCCTTCGGCGCGACGGAGCTCGGCACGGACCCAGTGGTCGTGGGCCTGCCAGACCGGGGCACCGGTGGTGAGGGTGCGGGCGGCGGACCGGATGCGCGCGAGGGCCGCGGCCCGGCCCGGGCCGGCCGGTGGCAGCCCGCGGGCGTCGGCCTCGACGGTGGCGGCGGCCCGCAGCAGGGGCCAGCCGTAGCGCTGGGTGCCGGGCGGGAACCCGCCGGTGATCGCGGCGTCGAGCTCCACCCGGGCGTCGAGGACCCGGCCTTCGTGCGCGGCGACCTCCAGGGCGACCGCGGCCATCGGGAGGGAGTGTTGGGGCATCGGGCCGTAGCTGCCGTACCAGCGGCGGGCCTCCGCGAGTTGACGGGTGGCCTCCGCGTCGTCCCCGCGGGCGAGCGCGAGGTGCGCGGCGTGGACGGCCGCGGAGGCGCGGGGCTTGGAACCGTAGACGGGGTGCCGGGTGCGGGCGATGGAGCAGGCGGAGTCGTCCCAGCGGCCGAGCGCGTACAGGGACTCGGCGCGGTTGCTCCAGATCCACGCCTCCGTGTCGCGCAGGCCGAGGGTGCGGGCCAGTTCGGCGCCCTCGTCGAGGAGGGCGACCGCCTCCCGGGAGCGGCCGACGCCTTCGAGTGCGGAGGGCAGGTTCACGTAGACGCGGCCGACCGCGCCCCGGCCCAGGTCCTGCGCGCTCTCCTTGACCTCGTACATCTCGGCGAGCCCGGCCTCCACGTCCCCCGCGTCGACCATGAGGCCGCCCAAGGTGAGGCGGGCGTTGAGTTCGATGTCCCGGGCGCCGACCATGCGGGCGTACTCGACGGCGCGTTCGGCGGCGGTGAGGCTGTCCGGGCCCGGCTGATGGAGCATCAACCAGTTGGCGACGCGGGCGAGGACCTCGGCGTGCACCAGGGACGGCGGCAGTCCGCTCACCAGGTCCTGGGCGGTGGCGAGTTCCTGCCAGCCGTCGCCCCGGGCCAGGGTCTGGACGAGCATGGACCGCTGCACCCAGAACCAGGCGGCGCGCAGGGCGTCGGGTTCTTCCTGGAGCAGCCGCAGGGCCCGCTTGGTGATCTTCAGCGCACGGTCGCGCTCCCCACAGAGCCGTCCGGCGACGGTGGCCTCGGCCAGTACGTCGTGGTAGGTGAGGCGGGTGGTCCCGGGGGTGACGTCACAGCGCGGGGCCGACCCGACGTTGTCACCCGCGCACAGCAGGGCGCGGACCTCCTCGGGCGTCTCGTCCCACAGTTCCATCGCCCGTTCCAGCAGCCTCAGCTGTTCGGCGTAGGCGTGGCGGTGGCGGGCCTCGGCGGAGGCTTCGAGCACGGCGGGCAGGGCCTTGGCCGGGTCGTGGGCGTGGTACCAGTAGCTGGCGAGGCGGGTGGCGCGCTCGTCGGCAGGCACCAGGGCCGGTTCGGCTTCCAGGGCCTCGGCGTAGCGGCGGTTGAGGCGGGAGCGCTCGCCGGGGAGCAGGTCGTCACTGACCGCCTCGCGGACCAGGGAGTGCCGGAAGCGGTAGCCGTCGCCGTCGGGCGTGGGCTGGAGGATGCTGGCGCCGACCGCGGCGCGCAGTGCCTCGATGAGGTCGTCCTCGCCCAGTCGGGCGACGACCGCGAGCAGGGCGTGTCCGATGCTGGAGCCGCCCTCGGCGACGGTCCTGACGACCCGCTGGGCGTGGTCGGGGAGCCGTTCGACCCGGACGAGGAGGAGGTCGCGCAGCGAGTCGGACAGCGGTGGGCAGCAGTCCTCGCCCGCGGCGACGGCCAGTTCCTCGACGAAGAAGGGGTTGCCGTCGGAACGGTCGAAGATCTCGTCGACGAGGGTGGGATCGGGTTCCGCGGCGAGGATGCCGGCCATCTGGGCGCCGACCTCGTCGCGGCTGAAACGATTCAGCTCGATGCGGCGGATGGTGCGCAGCCGGTCGAGTTCGGCGAGCAGGGGGCGCAGCGGGTGGCGCCGGTGGATGTCGTCGGCGCGGTAGCTGGCGAGGAGGACGATCCGCCCGCGGCGCAGGGTGCGGAAGAGGTAGGCGAGGAGGTGGCGGGTGGAGGCGTCGGACCAGTGCAGGTCCTCCAGGGCGATCAGGACGGTCCGCTCGGCGGCGACCCGCTCCAGCAGGCGCGCGGTCAGCTCAAAGAGGCGCGCCATCGCCTCCTCGTCGTGGAGTCCGCCGGGGGCCTCGCCCAGTTCGGGCAGGAGTCGGGCGAGTTCCTCCTCCTGCCCGGCCGCCGCCGCGGCGAGTTCCCCGGGCAGCAGGAGGCGCAGGGCGCGCAGGGCGGTGGAGAAGGGGGCGAACGGCAGCCCTTCGGCGCCGATCTCGACGCAGCCGCCGACGGCCACGACGACGTCCCTGGCGTGGGCGGTGCGGGCGAACTCCTCGATGAGGCGGGTCTTGCCGACGCCCGCCTCGCCGCCGAGGAGCAGCGCCTGCGGTTCGCCCTCCGTGGCGCGGGTGAGCGCCTCGCGGAGCACGCCGAGCTCCGCGGTCCGGCCGATGAACACGGGGCTTACTGACCTGGTCTCCACGCCACCGAGCATCGCACAGGCCGGTGACGCTCCCCCAGCGGATATGCGCGCGTTCCGGCTCGGCTGCGGCCGGTGGCCGGGGGCGTGGTCGGGCCCGAACGGAACCGTCGGGGGGGCCCGGGGCCGGGCCCCCCCCCGGGGGGGGGGGGGCGGCCGCGAGTGCCCGCAGGCGACCGGGGGGGGGGGCCCGTGGGGGGGTGGTTTTAAAAAAAACAAAACCCCCA
>NZ_JBHXEN010000045.1:60447-74322 GCF_042724695.1 Streptomyces sp. NPDC127068
TTGGGCGGGGGTGGGGGGGGGGGGGGGGGGGGGGGGGGGGGGGGGGGGGGGCCCCCCCGGGGGGGGGGGGGGGCCCGGGCCCCCCCCCCCCCCCGGGGAGGGTGGTGCCGGCCCGTTCGTCCCTCGTGCAGACGGGTGTCGGGCCCTGTGGGTTCATGCGGCGCGGGTGAAGCGCTCGGGCCGTTGCTCACGGGTCCCTACGGGGCCCGGCCGGCCGGCGGGTTGTTGCTCGTCCACGGCGCGGCGTTCGCGGCGGGACCGCAGCGCCGCGCGGACGAGGCGCTGGTGGCGGGCCTCGCGGTGGAGGTCTTCGATGTGGAGTCGGTGCAGTTCGTACGCGAACATCTGGTGCCCCTCGGCTGGTGGTGGTGTCGCTTCCGCGATGCCTCCACTGTCGTGGCCCGGGGGGTGTCGGCGCATCGGGCGGATGCCGCATCTCGCCCGATGGGGGTGCCTTAGACGGGGAGCGATCGACTTCCGGGTGCCTTAGGCGGGTTCGTGGTGGCTGAGGGGGGACCACGGCCATGCCGGGATCACGGGGTGGAACGGGGCCCTCTCCTGGCTCCCACGGGGCGAAGCTGCGGCTGCGACGTCCGTCGGCGCGGACCCAGGGGCCCCGTCTCCGTCGGGTTGTCCGTGAGGCCCGCCACTCATCGTCTCCGAGGACACCTGGGCAACCGTGGGGAAGGACCTGGTCGACCGGGGCTTCGAGGCCGCCATGGCCGTCCACGGCACCCCACGCGAAGCACATGGCAGTGCCATGTCGGCGCGCCGCTTGGCAGGTGACTCGTCTCTTCTCGTACTCATGTGCAGACGCCCCGGCGACCGCACGATCCATGACGCGGCCCGCCGGCGCGCGAACCGCCAGCAACTCACCTGATTTCGGGGGATTTCCACCGCGATGAACAAGAACATCAGAAGGAAGACCAGCCGCCGGGTCACGGCTCTCGCCGCTGCCGCGCTGGCGTTCGGGATCGCCGCCGGTCCCGCGACGACCGCCCAGGCGGCCACCGCTCACGGCGCCGTCGAGGGCTGGGGCAGCCACAAGGACGACTGGGCCGACGAGGGGCTCCTGTCGACCACCAAGCACGCCCACAGCGGCGCCACCGGCCTGTGGCAGCTGGTGCTGTGGCAGGACGGGTACCTCGCGGAGTCCGACGTCGACTGCAAGTTCGGCCCCAAGACCCAGGCCGCCACGAAGCGGTGGCAGAGGGACCGCCTGGGAGCCGCCGAGGCGGACGGCGTGGTCGGCAACAAGACGTTCGGCGAGGCCAGCAAGAACATCTGGACCACGGACAACGGCTTCAGCATCCGGTACGGGTACATCTACATCGGCCGGCACGTCACCAGCGGCGAGTACTTCTTCCACACCAGCTACACCGCCGGCTTCGTCAAAGCGAGCTACACCAGCGCCGCGAACTGCCGCTGAGACGGTGCTCCCGGTCGGCTTGACCGTCCGGAGCACCGCGTAGGACGACACCGATCGGTGCGGTGGAGCCGCCGGACAGCTCCACCGCACCGATCGGCAAGCCCGTACGGGCATGCTCGCCGGGTACGCGCCGGTGTTGCCGCACCGGCGCGTACCGTCTCGGACCGCGTCCCGGACTACTGGTCCACGCAGACCACGTAGGACTGGAACCCGCCGCCGAGCACCGTGAAGGACGCCTGGGTCTGCCATCCGGTGGCCGGCCCGGCCTGCGTGCCGGCGGCCTTGGGGATCGGCGCGTTCGCGATGACGTTGACCGTGCCGAGGAGCCCGAAGGTGTCGAAGCCGCCGCCGGTGGCCAGGTCACCGGGGAGACAGTTGGCCGTTGACGTCACGCCCACGCCGATGAGCACCGGGGTGGCCTGAGGCCCCCGGATGACGTAGGTGTTCAGCGTCGCCGGGCCCTGCGGGCCCTGGGCTCCGGTGGCGCCCTGCGTGCCCTGAGTCCCGTTGGCGCCCTGCGGACCTTGCGTGCCGTTGGTCCCGTTGGTGCCCTGCGGGCCCTGGGTGCCCTGGGTGCCCTGGGGACCCTGCGCACCGTCCGTGCCGTTGGTGCCGTTCGCACCCTGCGTGCCCTGCGGACCCTGGGACCCGGTGGCACCCTGCGCACCGTTGGTGCCGTTCGCGCCCTGGGGACCCTGGGCGCCGTCCGTGCCGTTGGTCCCGTTGGTGCCGTTCGCACCCTGCGGACCCTGCGCACCGTCCGTGCCGTTGGTGCCATTGGTGCCGTTCGCACCCTGCGCGCCTTGCGGACCCTGGGGACCGTCAGCACCGTTGGCGCCCTGCGCGCCCTGCGCGCCCTGCGCACCATTGGTCCCGTTGGTTCCGTTCGTGCCGTTGGTTCCATTGGTTCCGTTGGCGCCCTGGGTGCCCTGCGGACCGGTGGCACCGTTGGCACCCTGCGCGCCCTGGGCGCCGTCCGTGCCGTTTGTCCCGTTGGTTCCGTTGGCACCCTGGGTGCCCTGCGGACCGGCAGTGCCGTTGGCGCCCTGCGGTCCCTGGGGGCCGGAAGCACCGGTGGTGCCCTGCGGTCCCTGGGCACCGTTGGTGCCATTGGTTCCGTTGCTGCCCTGGGGGCCGGTAGCACCCGTGGCGCCCTGGGGGCCGGTGAGGCCGGGGGTGCCCTTGGCGCCCTGCGGCCCCTGCGGGCCGGGGACACCCTGCGGCCCCTGCGGACCCTGGCCGCCGCCACCGCCACCACCACCGCCGCCGCCCTGGGGGCTGCGCGCGTCCTGCCCATCGGCGGCGCGGTCCTGTCCGCTCGCCGTCGTGGCACCGTTCGGCCCCGGCAGGCCCAGGCTGTGCCGAGGGCCCGAGCGCTCGACGGCGTCGGCGATGGCCACCGTGCTCGGCACGACGTTGAGCACGGCGGCCAAGGTGCCTGCCGAAACCAGGGTGATCGTTCTCACCCGATTGCGGCCGATGGTTCTACGGTTCACCTGAATTCCTTTCACGAAGAACGACGGAGACGGGTCGGGGCCGCCACAGAAGGCAACCGTTCGGATTAACGACGCAATTGTGCGACGTTCGTAGGGGATGATGAATCGGGTCATTTTCGACAGACGTGGGAGCAGGCTGTGCATACGGCTCGCGACAGCCGGGAAATGTCCCCCGATTGGAGACGCATTGCGGTGAAGAGGCCGCGGATACGGAGGGCCGACCGGTAGGGGAATCCGTTGCGTGTCGGAATGTGGAGGCCCATGGGGCTTCCTCTACGGTGACCCCCACGGCACGTCCTGAAAGCCGACCCGAGCCTGCCGGCGCAGGCTCCATCCGGAAGACCTCACGTACGGAGTGAAAGGAGGACGGGGAAGCGGGCCTGCCGCAGGCACCACGCCCCTGACTGCCCATGCGTGGAATTCTGTTGGCCGGCGGCACCGGATCACGACTCTGGCCGCTGACCCGTTCCGTTTCCAAACAGCTCCTGCCGGTGTTCGACAAACCGATGGTCTATTACCCCCTCTCCACGCTCGTACTGGCGCGGGTGAGCGAAGTCCTCGTCATCACGACCCCGGAACACCAGGAGCAGTTCCGTACGCTGCTCGGCGACGGCAGTCAGCTCGGCCTGCGCATTGACTACGCGACGCAGGAGCGGCCGGAAGGAATCGCCCAGGCATTTGTCCTGGGGGCCGATTTCATCGGGGACGAATCCGTCGCGCTGATCCTCGGCGACAACATCTTCCACGGCTCGGGGCTGGGCGCCCGGCTGACGCAGGAGGGCCGAACGAGCGGCGGCCACGTCTTCGCGTACCAGGTCGCGAACCCCTCGGCCTACGGCGTGGTGGAGTTCGACGACCACGGCAGGGCCCTGTCCATCGAGGAGAAGCCGGCCCGCCCGAGGTCCCGGTACGCCGTGCCCGGACTGTACTTCTACGACCACCGCGTCGTGGAGATCGCACGCGGGCTGCGGCCCAGCGCCCGCGGCGAGTTGGAGATCACCGACCTCAACCGCGCCTATCTGGAGGCCGGCGAACTCCGCGTCACCCGGCTCGACCGGGGCACCGCCTGGCTGGACACGGGGACCTTCGCGTCCATGGTCCAGGCCGCGGAGTTCGTCCGGGTCGTCGAGGAGCGCCAGGGACTCAAGATCGGCTGCGTGGAGGAGGCGGCCTGGCGGGTCGGGCTGATCGACGACGACCAGCTCCGCGCTCTGGCCCGGCCCCTCCTCACCAGCGGATACGGGCAGTACCTGAGGGACCTGTTGGACCAGGACGCCCGGTGCGCGTGTGCCGTCGTGGCGCCGCGGGACACCGGATCGGCACAGTCCGCGGCGACCGCCTGAGGGATCACCGAGACAGACGGAAGGAACGTGACGGGTGAGACCGCTGGACATCGAGGGCGCCTGGGTGGACCGACCACGGGTGTTCTCGGACCGCAGGGGCCACTTCCACGAGTGGTTCAAGGCCGACGTGTTCCGTGAGGTGACCGGTCACCCGTTGCGTCTGGAGCAGGCCAACTGCTCCCGGTCCAGCCGCGGCACGCTGCGGGGCGTCCACTACGCCGCGGTCCCGCCGGGACAGGCCAAGTACGTGACGTGCGTCAGCGGAGCGGTGCTCGACGTGGTGGTGGACCTCCGCACCGGCTCCCCGACCTTCGGCAGCTGGGAGGCGGTGCGCCTCGACGACCGGGAGCACCGGGCCGTGTACCTCTCGGAGGGCCTGGGCCACGCCTTCATGGCGCTGGAGGAGGACTCCGTCGTGGTCTACCTCTGCTCCGAGGGGTACGCGCCGCAACGGGAGTTCGGAATCCACCCGCTCGATCCGGAGCTGGCGATCCGGTGGCCCGACGGTCTCACCCCACAGCTCTCCGACAAGGACGCCGCGGCGCCCACGCTGGCGGAGGCCGAACGGCGGGGCCTGCTGCCCGGCCACGAGGAGTGCCTCGCCCACCGGCGACGGCTGCGCTCCGGGGTCCGGGGGGACGCATGCGTCTCCTCGTGACCGGCGGGGCGGGGTTCATCGGTTCGGAGTTCGTCCGCGGCCGGCTGCGCGCCGATCCGACGGCGCACGTCACCGTCCTCGACGCGCTCGCCTACTGCGGGGTCGAGGAGAACCTGGCATCCGTCGCGGACCGCCCCGGGTACCGATTCGTCCGCGGTGACGTCTGCGACCGCGAGGTCGTCGACGAGGTGATGGCGGGGCAGGACGCCGTGGTGCACTTCGCGGCCGAATCGCACGTGGACCGGTCGATCGCGGGAGCCGCGCCCTTCGTGCGCACCAATGTCGTTGGCACCCAGGTCCTGTTGGACGCGGCGCTGCGCCACCGCGTGGGCCGGTTCGTCCAGGTGTCGACGGACGAGGTGTACGGCTCGATCGACGAGGGCTCGTGGACCGAGGCGTCGCCGCTCGCGCCCAACTCCCCGTACGCCGCGTCCAAGGGTGCGGCCGACCTCCTGGTCCTCGCCCACCACCGCACCCACGGTCTGGACGTCGTGATCACCCGGTGCACCAACAACTACGGGCCCCACCAGTTCCCCGAGAAGCTCATCCCGCTGTTCGTCACCCGACTGCTCGACGGGAGGACCGTCCCCCTCTACGGCGACGGTCGGCACGTCCGCGACTGGCTGCACGTCTCCGACCACTGCCGCGGCATCGAACTCGCCCTGCACGGCGGGCGGCCCGGGGAGGTCTACCACATCGGCGGCGGGACCGAGCTGAGCAACCACAAGCTCACCAGGCTGCTGCTGGACGCCGTCGGCGCCGACGGGGACCGGGTCACCCCGGTGGCCGACCGCAAGGGCCACGACCTGCGCTACTCGCTGGACGACGGCAAGATCCGCGAACAGCTCGGCTACGCGCCCCGGGTCCCGTTCACGGAGGGCCTCGCGGCCACGGTCGACTGGTACCGGGACAACCGCCGCTGGTGGAGTCCGCTCACCGCCGGGTCGCAGCGGTCATGACGGGAGCGACGGCGACGGCGGGGTGCACGTCGTGGCTGGTGACCGGCGCGGGCGGGATGCTCGGCCGGGACGTGCGGGCGGCGCTCCTCGCGACCCCGGGCGCCGGGGTGACCGGGCGGACCCGCGGCGAGCTGGACGTCACCGACCGCCGGGCCGTGCGCGCGGCCGTCGCCGGCCACCGGGTGGTCGTCAACTGCGCCGCCTGGACGGACGTGGACGGCGCCGAGGCGCACGAGGCCGCGGCGACCGCGGTCAACGGCACGGGCGTCCGGCACCTCGCGCACGCCTGCGCCGAGACGGGGGCGGTCCTGCTGCACGTCTCCACCGACTACGTCCTCCCCGGTGACGCCCGCCGACCGTACGCCGAGGACGCGCCGACCGGGCCGCTCAACGCGTACGGGCGGGGCAAACTGCTGGGGGAACGGGCGGTGGCCGAACTGCTGCCGCGCACCGGCTACACCGTGCGCACCGCCTGGCTCTACGGCACGCACGGGCGCAGCTTCGTCGCCACGATGCTCGAACTCGCCCTAGACAGGGCGACCGTTGACGTGGTCGCCGACCAGTACGGCCAGCCCACCCGGTCGGCGGAGCTCGCCCGGCAGGTGGTCGCGCTCGGGCGGGCCGCGCTGACCGGCCGGGCCCCGGCGGGCGTCTACCACGGCACGGCGGCGGGGTGCACGAGCTGGTACGGGCTGGCCCGGGAGGCGTACCGGCTGAGCGGGCTCGACCCCGAGCGCATCCGCCCCGTCGACTCGACCGCCTTCCCGAGACCCGCCGCCCGACCGACGTACGGGGTGCTGGGACACGCGGGGTGGACGCGGGCCGGGGTGGCCCGCCAACCGGGTTGGCGGGACCAGCTGGCGGCGGCCCTGGTGACCCCCCGGTTCGCGGCCGTGGCCGCCGAGGCCCGGGCCGCGGCCCCCACCCTCGTGGCGGGGTGAGGGCCGGGGCGTCGCCTCAGACCAGCAACGGTCCGCCGCAGCGGGTCGCGCCCTCCTTCATGGCGATGAGGTTCGCCACCACGTAGGAGATGTTGTTGGAGGAGTGCCACTCCGTGGGGAAGTACGTCACCAGACGGGAGCTCTGGAAGCGCGCCTCGATCTCGGGGACGAACGCCCGGTACTGGTCGTCCGTGTAGTACCAGAAGGAGTTCTCGTTGTAGAACGCCACATGGGTGGGGTCCTGGTAGGCGCCGCGCCCGTCCGAGCTGGGCGTCGTGGTCAGCAGCATCCCGCCGGGCGCCAGCAGCCGGTACAGCTCGTTGATCAGCGGCACCTTCGCGGGCACGTGCTCCAGGAAGTCCACCGCGCGGATCAGGCCGACCGAGCCGTCCGGGAGGTCCAGCGGGTCGGGGAGCGTCGCCACGATGTCCACGCCCTCCCCCGGGTGCTGGTCCACGCCCAGGTAGCCCGGGGGCTTGCGGTGGGCCGCGCCGAGGTCCAGGGCGAGCAGCCCGCGGCGCCGGCTCCAGGCCAGGGCGTTGGCCTCGACGTACTTGTCGTAGAGGGCGACCGTCTCCCGCTGGATGTGCGCATTGACCTCCGCGTCGCGCTGGGTGTTCTGCGCGTGCATGCGCTGGAGGTAGAGGCAGCGCTCGACGTGGTGGAAGTCGCCCACCTGGAACAGTCGGCACATCAGGTCCTGGTCGTCCAGGACCGTGCGGGTGGCGTCGTAGCCGCCGACCTTCGTGTAGGCGTCCCGGCGGAACGCCCGCACGTGGTTGGGCGCGTACCAGATGTACGAGACGTTGTGCGGCGTGGGCGCCATGGTCCTGGTGGCCAGCAGTTTCCGGTCGTCGACGAGCACCTCCTCGTACTGCCAGCCGTGCGTCTCGTTGAACCGGGAGTCGTCCCGTCCGCCGTCCTCGGTGATCTGGGCGGTGTTGCTGTAGACGAAGACGGCGTCCGGGTGCTCGGCGAACGCCTTGCCCAGTTCGGCCAGGCAGTCGCGGGCCAGCAGGTCGTCGTGGTCGAGCTCCACCAGGATCTCGCCGCGGGCGAGTTCGCAGGCCCGGCGCTTCGTCGCGCCGACGCCGCGGATGTCGTCGGCGATCTCCACCCGGACCCGGTCGTCGGGTCGCTCGGGCCGCCACCGGGCGCCGTTGTTGAGGAGGACGATCCACTCCCAGTCCTGACGGGACTGCGCCTGGAGCGTCGCCAGGCACTCGTCCAGGAAGCGCGGCCGGTGGCTGGGGGTGAAGACGGAGAACTCGGGTGTCGCGGTCGGCGTCATCTGCGGCTACCTGCCTAGGTCTCGGAGTTCGCGGCGGCATCGCTCTCGTCGGGTGACGGGGTGCGGGGCGACCGGCTCCCGGAAGGGCCGCGGCACGGGCAGTGCAGCGCCGGGACGCGTGCGACCACACGTCCGGAATCTTCCCACTCGTCACCGTTCGGGAGGATGGGGGATGCGGCGGTCAAGGTAGCGACGCGCCCGCCGTCCCGTCACCTCTCAGCGGGCCGGGCCTCCCGTAGACCACTCGAACGTACGCAGAGACCACCCCTGTTCGCCCCCGCCCGCGCCCGGGGGAGCCGCTGAGGTGACCGACCGTCAGGTCTCGTGCGTGGAGGCGCGGACGACGAGCTGAGGGGGGAACCGTTCGATCCGTTCGGCCCGTTCGCGGACCGGGGCCTGAAGCAGCGTCAGTCCGCGTTCGGCCATGGCGGACAGCGGGTGCCGGATGGACGTGATGGGCGGGTCGAGGAGCTTGAGCATCTCGGTGTCGTCGAATCCGGTGACGGCGATCTGCCGGGGCACGGCGACCGCGGAACGGTGCAGCGTGCTCACGAGCCCCACGGCGAGGACGTCCGCTCCGCAGACCACCGCGTCGACGCTGTCGCGCTGTTCGATGATGCGGCGGGCCGCCGTCCGACCGGCGCCGGTGGTGAAGTCGGGCAGCAGGATGGTGGGGGCCTCGGGCCCCTGCGCCTCGGTGAAGGCCGCCACCCGTTCGGCGCCCGAGGAGGACGCCTGGTCGGCGACGAGCGCGATCCGGTGCCGCCCCATGCCCTCCAGGTGGTCGACGAGGAGCCGGACCGCGGCGGCGTTGTCGAGGGTGACCGCGACGGTGCCGGAACCCTTGGCCCAGCGGTCGAAGAGGACCACGGGACGCCGGCGGGCGGCATCGCGGATGGCGGGTCCGGAGGCGCTGGCCGACACCGGGACGACGAACAGGCCGTCCACCCGGCCGCTGAGCAGGGTGTCGATCTGCTCGGCCTCGATCGCGGTGTCGTTCGCCGCGTCGGAGACGACCAGCGTGCCGCCCACCGCGCGCACCTGTCGGGCGATGGCGTCGGCGAGTTGGACGAAGTAGGGGTTGGCGAGCGAGGGGAGTACCACGCCGATGGTGCCGGTCTCGCCGGTGCGCAGCGCCCGGGCCGAGTGGTTGGGCTGGTAGCCGAGCCGGTTCGCGGCCTCCTCGACACGGCGCGCGAGCTCGGGGTCGACGTTGCGCGGGGTGCCGGCGAGGACGCGTGACGCCGTCGCACGGGAGACGCCGGCGGCCTCGGCCACGTCGATGAGTCGGGGCGCTGTCACGTAAGTGTTCCCTCTCGGTCGGTGGGGGGGCGCCACGGCGGCGGGGCGAACGGGCACGACGAGGCTACTTGACGGCGCGGGTGCGCTGGTACAGCATGTCGGAAATCGATCTCCCAGGATCCCAAGGAGGGCAAATGTCGCCCATCACCGTCGTTGGTTCGGTGAACCGCGACTTCGTCCTGACCGTCAAGGACCTGCCGCACCCCGGCGAGACCGTGCTCGCACGGCGCTTCGTGGAGGGGGTCGGCGGCAAGGGCGCCAACCAGGCCGTCGCCGCCGCCCGCCTCGGCTCGCGGGTGCGTCTCGTCGCCAGGGTCGGTGCGGACGCGGACGTCATCCTCGACGCGCTCGGGTCCGAAGGAGTGGACGTCGACGCCGTGCGGTCGGACGGGCGGACCACGACCGGGATCGCCGCGGTGGTCGTCGACGACGCCGGCGAGAACACCATCGTCGTGAACCCGGGGGCCAACGCGGAACTCGGTGTCGAGGACCTGCCGGCCCGGCTCGTCCGGTCGGCGGGAGAGATCGTCCTCGTCCAGAACGAGGTCCCGTCCGAGGTGGTCGAGGCGGCGGTGCTCCGGGCCGGCGAACAGGGCGGGGTCGTCATCCTCAACCCCGCCCCGGCCCGACCGATCGACATGCGGGTACTGGCCGCCGTCGACGTCCTCGTCCCCAACCTCGGCGAACTCGCCTCGCTCCTCGACACCGACCGGCCCACCACCGTCGACGAGGTGCGGACCCTGCTGGAGCGCGCCGCGCTCCCGTGCCGGGCCGTCGTGGTGACGATCGGCGCGGACGGCGCCGTCCTGAAGGAGGCGCACAGCCCGCACACCACCCACGTCCCCGCGCCGACGGTGGACGCCGTCGACACCGTGGGCGCCGGCGACACCTTCTGCGGCGCCCTCGCGGACGCGCTCGGACGCGGCGCCGCGCTGCCGGCCGCGGTCGAACGGGCCGTGCACGCGGCCTCGTACGCCGCCACCGGCCTCGGCGCCCAGACCTCCATGCCGTACGCATCCCAGCTCGACGCACCCGCGGTCACCGCTGTTCCCTGAACCCCGCGGGTCACCCACCAGCACTACGGAGAACCACCCATGAGGAACCTCAAGATCGGCGTGTTCGAGAACGCGCAGACCAACGCGAGCGGCACGGCCACCTGGCGTCACCCCGACAGCCGGCGGCACGACTTCGACACCCTCGACTACTGGCGCGACCTCGCCGCCGTGTGCGAGGACGCCAAGCTGGACTTCCTGTTCCTCGCCGACGCGTGGGGCTGGTCCGAGATCGACGGCAAGCGCCCGCCCATCGCGACGGAGGAGACCCTCGACCTCCCGCGGCTCGACCCGGTCGTGGTGGCCTCCGCACTGCTGTCCACGACGACCCACCTGGGCCTCGTCATGACCGGCTCGGTCCTCGTGGAACCCCCGTACGCCTTCGCCCGCCGCATGGCCACGCTCGACCAGCTCTCCGGCGGGCGCATCGGCTGGAACGTCGTGACGACCGGCACCGCCGACACCGCGGTCAAGGCGTTCGGCATGGAGATGGTGGCCCACGACGACCGCTACCGGATGGCCGAGGACTTCCTCGAACTCGTCTACAAGTACTGGGAGGGGGCCTGGGAGCCGGACGCGCTGGAGAAGGACAAGGAGGGGCGGTTCGCCGACCCCGCCAAGGTGCACCTCATCACCCACGAGGGCCCGTACTTCCGCTCCCAGGGCTACGGCAACACCGCGCGTTCCCCGCAGGGCACGCCCGTCCTGTTCCAGGCCGGGGCCTCGCCCGCCGGGCGCCGGGTCGGCGGCCGGCACGGCGAGTGCATGTTCGTGGGCAGCGGCTCGATCCCGCAGCTCGCCGGGCACACGGCCTCGATCCGCGAGGAGGCGGTCAAGGCGGGTCGCCGGGCCGACGAGGTGAAGGTGATGTCGGCGTTCTCCTGTGTCGTCGGTGCCACCACCTCCGACGCGGAACGGCGCTACCAGCGCATCCTCGACGCCCAGCGCCCCGAGGTGACCGTCGCCAGCTACGCCATGTTCACCGGGCTCGACCTGTCGTCCTACGCGCCCGAGACGCCGATGAAGGACCTCTCCACCGAGCTGTCGCAGACCCAGGTGGCCCGCTTCGCCGACAAGACGGTCGGTGACGTCCTCGCCGACTGGCACACCCACGGGGTCGGAGCGCGGCCCGTCGTCGGCACCGCCGAGGACATCGCCGACGAGATCTGCTCGCTCGCCGAGGGCGCCGACCTCGACGGGTTCCTGCTGTCCCCGACGGTCCAGCCCACCTCGACCACGGACTTCGTCGAGTCGGTGCTGCCGATCCTGCGGGCCCGCGGGGTGTTCCGCGGGGAGTACACGGAGGGCGAGAGCCTGCGCGAGCGGCTCACCGGGGCGTCCGACCGGGCGCTGCCGGACAGCCACCCCGCGGCCCGCTTCCGGCACTGAGCACGACACCGAGCACAGCACGCGCGAACGAGAGGATGTCGAAGACCATGGCCACGTCTACCCACCACCCGCTCCAGGCGTCCGCGTCGCCGACGGAAACGGAACTGGACGGGGCAGCGCTGCGACGGGCGTTCGGGGCCTACCCGACCGGTGTCGTCGCGATCGGCGCGCTGCACGGCACCGAACCCGTCGGGTTCGCGGCGAACTCGTTCGTCTCGATCTCGCTCGAACCGCCCCTGGCCGCGGTCAGCGTGGCCCGCACCTCGACCACCTGGCCGCGGCTCGCCGAAGCACCGGTCCTGGGCCTGAGCGTGCTCAGCAACGGTCAGGGCCCGCTGTGCCGACGGCTGGCCTCCCGGGAGGGCAACCGTTTCGACGGCGTCTCCTGGCGGGCCACGCCCGAGGGCGCCGTCCTGATCGAGGACGCCGCGCTCTGGCTGACGGCCCGGGTGAGCGCGACCTACGACGGCGGTGACCACGAGATCGTGCTCGTGGAACTGCTGACGGCCGAGTTGTTCCCCGGAGTGGAACCGCTCGTCTTCCACACCAGCCAGTTCCGTGAGCTCGTCCCCCATGAATGACGTCCGGGCGGTGCGCGCGCCCCTCACGGGCGAGGTGGTGCACGGTGCCGGTCGGGGCCGTGGGCTCGGGTTCCCCACCGCGAACCTCGCGGCCGATCCCGGCTCGCACGTCCCGCCGCCCGCGATCTACAGCGGCTGGGTCGTACGCCACGCGACGGGCGCCGTCCACCGCGGCACCATCAGCATCGGGTCGAACCCGACCTTCTGCGACACGACGGACGTGCACGTCGAGGTCCACTGCCACGACGTGTCGGACGACTTCTACGGCGAGCGCATCGGACTGTGGTTCGTGGCACGCATTCGCGACACGGTGAAGTTCGCGTCCACCGACGACCTGGTGCGCGCCGCCCGCCTGGACGTCCTGCGGTCGGAGGCGCTGCTCGCCTCCGACCGCGGGCGCCGCGTCCTCACCGGCGCACTCGCCGCGGACGGAAGGACCGCCTCCGTCTGAGGCACCCCGCTCCACCCGAGTCGGCGGCACGCACCGCCGTACTCCCCGCTCCACGACCGGCCCGGTCCGGGCCCCACTCCCCCACACCCTGATTGGCTCAAGAACGAACAAAGGTGTGAGTAATGAGCGCATTTCAGTGGTTGAACGAACAGTTCAGCTTCTTCGGCCTGGATGTCTACTGGTCCGATTTCCTCGGCAACATCCTGGCGCTCGCGACGGTCTTCCTGGCGCTGCGGCGCTTGCTCATCGCCTGGCCGGTGCAGATCCTCGGATCGGTGCTCCTGCTGATCGCCAGCTTGAACGTGGACCTCGGAGGAAACGCCGCCCGGCAAGTGGTGATCATAGCATCGGCCACCTGGGGCTGGGCGACGTGGCGGCGCAGCCGGGAGAAGGAGGGCGCGATCAACGTCCGCTGGGCTTCCTGGCGGGAACGCATCGTGCTGCTCGTCGTGATGGTCGTCGGAACGTTCGCGTTCGCCGCCCTGCTCAAGGCGACCGAGGCGTCCTTCTACCCGGGCGCTCCGTGGTGGATGGTCCTCGCTGACGCCTGGATCTTCGTCGGCTCGATCCTGGCGATGTACTCGCAGGCCCGGCGGTACGTGGAGTTCTGGTTCGCCTGGCTGGCCGTCGACCTCGTCGGGGTGCCCCTGGCGATCCACTCCGAGCTGTACTTCTCCGGCATCGTCTACGCCATCTTCTTCGTGATGGTCGTCATCGGCATCCGCGACTGGGCGGGCCGCAGCACGAACCAGGAGATCGTCTCGCCGCTCGAACCCGCCGTCGTCGTGGAGGGCCGCAGCGACCTGGACGGCCGCGACGCCCAGGGGACCCGCAACGGCACCGCACCGGCCGCGGGGTCGCACTCCCCCGCACCGGGAACGGGAACGGCGAGCGGGCCCGGGGCCGCCGACTGACCGACGCGCCCCCTCGTGGGCACGGCCGGCAACCGCAGACACCCGTCGGCGGGGTCCCCTGGAGGGACC
>NZ_JBHXEN010000046.1:0-73728 GCF_042724695.1 Streptomyces sp. NPDC127068
GGGTGGAGGCGAGGGCCAAGCCGAGCGGGACGGTGACGACGCGTCGGGTGCGGGGGAGGGGGGTGCTCATGTGATCTCCGGTTCGTCTGACCCGCCCGGGGTGCGCGGCCCTCGGCCGTTCCCCCTCGGGGGCGTGCGGAGGTCCTTGACACCGCCACCGCGGAACGCCCGTACGCCGAGGGGGTCCTGGGCGACCCGTCGCGACTTCGAGGTCCTGCACGGTGCGCTGCTGCGGCGGCCGGGTCGTCGTCAGTCACGGGTCATCTCCACCAGGCGGGTGACGGTGTTCCAGTTGCGACTGGTGGCCACGGTGTCCCGCCAGAGCGCGGGCCGGCCGAGCGCCTCGGCGAGCCGGGAGCGACCGAGGCCGTCGGGAACGTACAGGTAGAGCGCCCGATCCCCGATGCGGAACTCGTCCGGGAGGAACGTCGACCGGTCCAGTGCGACGAACCGGGCCGCGTCGACCGGCTCCGAGAGGTAGGTGACGTGCAGTTGGCGACCTTCCAGCCCGGCCGCCGGGAAGGGGCAGTCCTCGACGACGGCGCTGAGGTAGGCGTGGTCGCGGACCAGGACCGGCACGGTGAACCCGAAGTGCTCCTCGATGGCCCGACCGAGTGAGGCGGCCAGGCTCTCGGTGGTGGCCTCGGCGGCGTTCCGCCCGGCTGCGGAGAACACCGCGTTGCCGCTCTGGAGGTGGGTGCGCACGTCCCCGTGGCCGAGCCCTTCGATGAGCCGGCGCAACTCGGCCATGGGAACCTTCCGGTGACCTCCCACGTTGATCCCGCGCAGGAGGGCCGCATACGTCGTCATGCGGCAACCCTAGAGGTCCTCAGGGTCGGTCTCAGGGTCGCCACGGGCCAAGCAGCGCACGGTCGCGGCCGGTTGGGGGACGGCACCACCCCCGAGAACGAGTCCCTGCGCCCCTGAGGGGGCTAGGGGTCTCCCGTACTCCGCCGTGCTGAGGCCCCCCAGATCGTGGGGTGGACAGCAGGGCTCCGCCGTTCACCGGGTAGTACGACGTCAACCCCCCTGTCCCCGCCATAACTTCGTGGGAGGCGGCGGCGCACGGCCCCGCCGCGGACGAGGGGGCACATCCCGACATGGGACACAGAGACGTACGCGTGCGGGGATTCGCCGCGCGGGCCGGCGGATGGAGCGCCCGGCACAGATGGGCGGCCGTCGGCATCTGGGTGCTGTTCGTGGTCCTGTCCATGGCGGCCGGTTCCGCGGCGGGCCGGGTCGAGGTGTCGTCCAGTGACCAGCTGAAGGGCGAGACCAGTCAGGCCGCCCGCATCATCGAGGACGCGGGCATCGAGGAGCCGGCCAGCGAGTCGGTGCTCGTCCAGGCCAAGGCGCCCGGCGGCAAGGCCACCGACGAGGGGTTCCGCGCCGCGGTGGCCCAGGTGATGGCGGCCGTCCGGGCGACCGGCGAGGTCACCGCGGTGACCTCGCCCTACGACACGCAGAGCATCTCCAAGGACGGTCGCACCGCACTCGTCCAGTTCGACATGCGCGGGGAGAGCGAGACGGCCGGCGAGCGGGTCGAACCGGTCCTCAAGGCCGTGGCCGAGGTGCAGAAGGACCACGACGCGCTGCGGATCGAGGAGATCGGCGGCGCCAGCATGAAGAAGACGTTCGACGACGCCTTCGGTGACGACTTCAAGCAGGCCGAGTACTCGGCCGTGCCGGTGGCCCTGGGCATCCTGCTGATCGCGTTCGGCGCGCTGGTCGCCGCGCTGCTGCCGGTCGCGCTCGCCATCACCGCCATCATGGCGACCATGGGGCTGATGGGGGTCGCCAGCCATCTCCAGCCGATGAGCGACACCGCCAACTCGGTGATGCTGCTGGTGGGCCTGGCGGTCGGCGTCGACTACTGCCTGTTCTACCTGCGGCGGGAGCGCGAGGAGCGGGCCGCCGGGCGGGACGCCGCGACGGCGCTGCAGATCGCCGCGGCGACCAGCGGCCGGGCCGTGATCGTCTCCGGTGTGACGGTGTGCGTGGCGATGGCCGGCATGATGTTCACCGGCCTCGCGGACTTCCAGGCGATGGGACTCGCCTCGCTCATGGTCGTCGCGGTCGCGATGGTCGGCTCCGTGACCGTGCTGCCCGCGCTGCTGTCCCTGCTCGGCGAGCGGGTCGAGACGGGCCGCATCCCCTTCCTCCACCCCGACAAGCGGCGCAAGCGGACGGGGCGGTCCGGTGCGGACGCCGAGTCCCGGTTCTGGAAGGCGGTCCTGAAGGTCGTCCTGGCCAAGCCCGGGCTGTCCCTGGTGCTGGCCGGCGGGGCGCTGCTCGCCGTCGCCGCGCCGGCGCTGGGCATGCGCACCCAGGAACTCACCCTGGACCAGGAGTTCGGCGACTCCGTGCCGATCGTCGCCACCTACGACCGGCTGAACGAGGCGTTCCCCGGCGGTTCCGACCCGGCCCAGGTGGTCGTCCGGGCGAAGGACGTCGACGCCCCCGAGGTGAAGGCCGCCCTGGCCGACTTCCAGAAGCGTGTCGTGAGTTCCGGTGCCTCGCGCGGCCCGGTCGACGTCAAGGTCCACGCCGCGGAGAACGTCGCCGTGGTCTCGGTGCCGCTGGTCGGCGGCTCCGACCAGGACCGGGCCGAGCAGAGCCTCGCCGTCATCCGGGACGAGGTGCGGCCCGCCACGCTCGGTGCGGTCGACGGGGTCGAAGCGCCGGTGACGGGTCAGGTCGCCGGGTCCAAGGACTTCAACGACCAGATGACGGGTTCCGTCGCCCCGGTCTTCGCCTTCGTGGTGGTCTTCGCCTTCCTGCTGATGCTGCTGTGCTTCCGTTCGCTGACCATCGCCGTCACCTCGATCGTCCTCAACCTGCTGTCGGTGAGCGCGGCGTACGGCATCCTGGTCGCCGTCTTCCAGCACGGCTGGGGCGCTTCCCTGGTGGGCGCGGAGGGCGTCGGCGCGATCGTCACCTGGCTGCCGCTGTTCCTCTTCGTGATCCTGTTCGGGCTGTCGATGGACTACCACGTGTTCGTGGTCTCCCGGATCCGCGAGGCGAAGACCCTCGGTTACGCCACCCGGGACGCCATCACCCACGGGGTGGTCACCACGGCCGGTGTGGTGACCAGTGCGGCAGTCATCATGGTCGCGGTGTTCGCCATCTTCGGCACGCTGTCGATGCAGTCGATGAAGCAGATGGGCGTGGGTCTCGCGGCGGCCGTGCTGATCGACGCGACGATCATCCGGGGTGTGCTGCTGCCCGCCGTGATGGCTCTGCTGGGGGAGGCCAACTGGTACTTCCCGAAGTGGCTGCGCTGGCTGCCCGACATGACGCACGACGAGACGCCGGAGCCGATCGCGGCGCCCCCGGTGACACGGCCCGGGGCGGCCGGGGCCCTCGACGAGGGGGTGCGGGTACCGGTCTAGCGGACACCGGCCCGGGGGCCGGCGACGGGCCCGGGACCGGCGAGCGGGGGTGCGGGACAGGGCACGGGGCCTGTCCCGCACAGCCGTGTCGGGGCGGGGTCAGCTCGGGCGCACGGCGTCGGGCAGTTCCGCCTCGATCAGGTCGGCCGCGCGGCGCGTCCCGCCCTCGGCGGCCATGCTCCGCTGAATGTCGGCGAGGCGTCGCGCCACCTCCGGGTCGCCCACCAGGTCGAGCACGGCGGACCGCAGGGCGTCGGCCGTGGCCTCCGTCGTGGGGAGGTGCCGGGCCACCCCGAGGCCCTGGAGCACATCGGCGTTGCCGAACTGGTCGACGGCCTGCGGGACGGCGACCATCGGGGTCGCGGTCGCCAGGCCCTCCTGGCTGCCGCCGGCTCCCGCATGGGTGACGAAGGCGTCCGCCTGCCGCAGGATCGCGAGCTGCGGCACCCAGGAGTGGACCTCCACGTTGGCGGGGAGTTCGCCGAGTTCCTCCGGCGTCACGAACCTGCCGATCTGGAGGACCAGGTGCCAACCTGGCAGGTCCCCGAACGCCTTCACGCACTCCCGGTAGAAGTCGGGCTGCTTGGTGAAGGTCGACCCGAGCGACACCAGCACCACCTTCTGGGCACCGGCCGGGCGCTGCCACGTTCCGGCCTCGCCGCGCTGGCCCTGGCAGGCGCCGACGAAGTCGTACCGGGACGTGTCGACCCGGTCCGCGTGCGGCTGGAGGGCGCGCGGAATGAGGACGAGACAGCGGTCGGGCCGCCCGCCGAAGTGCTCCACGGACAGGTCGATGCCGTTCTCCGCGAGCCAGTCGCCGAACGCCTCGTAGTACGCCCTGCCCCGCGGGGTCTGCTTCAGCGGTTCGAACAGGGGGCGGGCCACCTCCTCCTCGTACCCCTCCCAGGCCACCATGCCCGGGGAGAGCTGGACGAGGGGGACGTTCCAGTGGTGGGCGAGGACCCGTGCGGGGTACGAGGTGATGTCCTGGAGCACGAGGTCCGGCTCGTCCCCCTGGTAGGCCGCGCGGAGTTGGGGCAGTGCCTGGCGGGCGTCCTCGAAGAACGGCGCGAGGTTGTCGATCAGTTCGGTTCCCCAGGCGTCCGGATCGTCGTCGGTGGGCAGGGTCGAGGTCCAGAGCTTGGGCTCCGCGCCGACCTCGGCGACCTTGTCCGCGAAGGCGGGCGGGATGGCGTAGGTGACCCGGTGACCGCGGGCCACCAACTCCCTGATCACTTCGAGGCTGGGGTTCACATGGCCGTGGGCGGCGATGGAGAACATGGCGATGTGGGCACGGCGGGGGGTGGTCATGACGCCACCATAGACGAGACGATACGTCTCGTGCAACTAGATTCCCCCCTCGCCGCCCTGCACCGGGCCCGTGCGTCCCTCTGACCGGGCAGGATGCGACACTGACGCGCGACGGGACCCCCCACCGGGACGGCGGGCGGACCGGAGTGTGCGGCGGGATCGGCGGAGGGCTGGGGATGGACGAGGCACGGGCGCGCGGGGTCCTGGACGCTGCACGGCTGCCGTTCGCGGGAACGAGCACCCCGGCGGGGGCGGACGCGGAACTGCTGGCCCTCGGGGAGAACGCCGTGTTCGCGGTGGGCGACCTGGTGGTGAAGGTCGGCCGCGGCCCGGAGGTGCTGGAACGGGCCCGGCGGGAGTTGGCCGTCGCCGCCTGGCTGGCCTCGGCGGGCGTTCCCGCGGTCCGCGCCGCGCAGGCGGACGCCCGGTTGGTGGAGGGCCACCCGGTGACGGTGTGGCACCGACTGCCGGAGGCGGTCCGCCCGGCTCGCGGCGAGGACCTGGCGGTCCTGCTGCGCGGAGTGCACGCCCTTTCCGCGCCGGACGTGCCGCTGCCCCGGCGCGACCTCCTCGGCGGGGTGGAGCGTTGGCTACGGCTCGCCGGTGACGCGATCGACCCGGCCGACGCCGCCTTCCTCCGGGAGCGCCGCGACGGCTTCGCCTCCGCCGCCGCGGCCCTCACCCCCCGACTCGCCCCCGGGCCGATCCATGGCGACGCCCTCCCCCGCAACGTCCACGTCGGACCCGACGGGCCGGTGCTGGTCGATCTGGAGACCTTCTCCTGCGACCTCCGTGAGCACGACCTGGTCGTCATGGCGCTGTCGCACGACCGGTACGGCCTGTCCGCACAGGCGTACGCCGCCTTCACCGACGCGTACGGCTGGGACGTGCGGTCCTGGGACGGCTGCGCGGTCCTCCGGGGCGCCCGGGAGACCGCGAGCTGCGCCTGGGTGGCGCAGCACGCCCCGGGCAACCCGCAGGCGCTCGTGGAGTTCCGTCGTCGGGTGGCCTCGCTCCGGGACGGCGACGCGACGGTCCGCTGGCACCCGTTCTGACGGGCCGTACGGCTCCGGCGGGTCGGCGGCGGACGTCAGGCCGGCGCCAGGCGCCACAGCGAGGTGACCTCCGCCGCACGCGCGACGTGCAGCGGATCGGCGGTGTCCCGGGCCCGCGGGTGCCGCGGCTCGGTGTCGAGCCTGTCCACCACGCGCAGGCCCGCCGCCGCCACGTCGGCCAGCAACGCGCCGCGCGTGCGCAGCCCCAGGTGTTCGGCCAGGTCCGACAGGACCAGCCAGCCCTCGCCGCCCGGCCGCAGGTGCGCGGTCAGTCCGTACAGGAAGTCGCGGAGCATCCGGCCGCCGGGATCGTAGACGCCCTGCTCCAGCACCGAGGTGGGCCGGGCCGGAACCCAGGGCGGGTTGCAGACGACGAGGTCCGCGCGGCCGTCGGGGAAGAGGGCGGGGCCCATGACGTCGACGTGCCCGGCGGGGTGCAGTCGGCGCAGGTTCTCCCGGGCGCAGTCCAGGGCGCGCGGGCTGACGTCGGTGGCCACGACGCGGTCGACGCCCCGGCCGGCGAGGACGGCGGCGAGCACGCCCGTTCCGGTACCGAGGTCGAAGGCGGTCCGGCGGCCCGTCCGCGGGGGGAGCGGGGCACGGGCGACCAGCTCGACGTACTCGCCCCGGACCGGGGAGAAGACGCCGTAGTGCGGATGGATGCGCGCGCCCAGCGCCGGCACCTGCACTCCCTCGGTGCGCCACTGGTGCGCTCCGATCACCCCCAGCAGTTCGATGAAGGAGACCGCCATCGGCTCGGACCGCCGGCCGTACGCCTCGGTGCACGCCCGGCGCACATCGGGAGCCCTGGGCAGTCGGAGTCCGTGTTCGCCCTCCAGGAGGACGAGCAGGCGACCCCGTACCCGGGCGCGGTGGTTGCGGAACCGGCGGTACAGGTGGAAGGACTCCGCCGGGCCGTCGCCCGGCCGGGGAGGCTTGCGGTCGACCCGGCGGCTCATCGCCCGGAGGAGCTGCTGTGCGTGGGGGTAGTCACCCCGCCACAGCAGGGCGGTCCCCTCGCAGGCCAGTCGGTGTGCGGTGGCGGCCGTCAGCCGGTCGTCGACGGCGATGACGCGCCGCGGTGGCGGGGTGGCGTTCTCGGAATGCCAGGGGGCGCTGCGGGGTGCGGGCGCGCCGGGCTCGGTCCAGTGGATCGTGGACACCACGAACTCCTCGTGATCGAACGTGCGGGGGCACGAAGAGCGCTTCGACGAGGAGCGGGAGCATGCGCGAACCACGGCCCGCGCCATGGCGCGGGCCCAGGTGTGAGGGCTGGTGGGGCTACCGCTCCCGCGTCGAGGCGCGGGGGGTGCGATCGATGAGGACCATGCCGAGCGTCACGGTGAGCCCTTTCGTCTTCGTCGGAGGATTCGTCAGAGGAGGGGAACGAGCCTGGCACAGGGGCTCCGGCGGGGGCAAACCGCCCCGGTCCGCGGCCCGTCGGTGCCTTCCGGAGCTGCTCGCGGTGCGCCGGTGGGCGCCGCGCGCCTAGACGACGCCGGGTGCCTCGTCGACCAGGTCCCGCAGCGGCCAGATCGGATCGATGAACGCCGCCCGGTCGCCCTTGCGCCGGAGGAAGTCCTGGAAGTCGGCGGCCCATTCCGCGTACCACTGGATCTGTCGGCCGTGCAGTTCCGCCGGGGCCAGCTCCGCGACCTTGGGGTGCCGGACCGCGATCGCCCGGGCCAGCCGGGCGGCGGCCAGGGCGTCGGCGCCGGCCTCGTGGGCCGTGTCGAGCGCAACGCCGTACTCGGCGCAGACGGCCTCCAGGTTCCGCTTGCCCCGGCGGTAGCGGTCGACGGTCCGGTCGATGGCGTACGGGTCGATCACCGGGGCGGGATCGCGGTCGCCGAGCCTGCTGCGCAGGGAGGGCAGGCCGTACCGGTGCAGTTCGGCGGAGAGCAGGGTGAGGTCGAACGCCGCGTTGTAGGCGACGACCGGCACGCCCGTCTGCCAGTACCCGGCGAGGACGTCGGCGATGGCGTCGGCGACCTGGTCGGCGGGCCGGCCCTCGGTCGCCGCCCGCTCCTGCGTTATCCCGTGCACGGCGACGGCTTCCGCCGGTATCGGTACGCCGGGATCGGCCAACCACTCGCGACGTCCGAGTGCCCGGCCCTCCTTCACCTCGATCACCGCCGCCGTGACGATGCGCGAGGTGCGCGGGTCCGTCCCGGTCGTCTCCAGGTCGAAGCCGATCAGTAGCCCTTGGTGCCAGCTCATGGGACCCCCTCCTTCGTGGTGCTTTCCCCCAGTGGCCTCACCCTCGCACGGGCCACTGACAACCAGGTGCCCAGGTCGGGGTCCCGACAGTCAGGAGACCGGCCGGGAGTCGGTCCACGCCAGGTCGAACTCCTCGCGGTACGTCTCGAACAGAGAGCCTTCGTCCGATTCATCCGGCTTCAGTAGGCGACCGCCGCCCCGGAGGACGAGCACCGGCGCCTCCATGCCGCGGGCCCGCCGCAGATAGCTCTGCACGACCCCGACGCCGTCCGCGCCGTCACCGTTCACCAGATAGGACGTGAACCGCGGGGTCTCGTCGAAGACCTGGATCTCGAAGGCCCCCGGGTCCCGCAGCCGGGACCGCACGCGGCGCATGTGCAGGATGTTCATCTCCACGGAGCGGCTGAGCTCGCCCCGCTTGAGTCCCAGCTCCCGTTCACGGCGCTTGATGGCGCTGGAGGCGGGGTTCAGGAAGAGCAGCCGCACCCGGCACCCCGACTCGGCGAGCCGCACCAGCCGCCGTCCGGAGAAGTTCTGCACCAACAGGTTGAGCCCGATGCCTATCGCGTCCAGACGGCGGGCACCGCCGAAGATGTCCTCGGCGGGGAACCGGCGCAGCAGTCGCACCCGGTCCGAGTGGACCGCGACCACGTCCGCGTAGCGGTCGCCGACGAGGTCCTCGACGGCGTCCACCGGCAGCCGGTGGCGGGAGGGGGTGTCGGCGCCCGCGCCGAGCATCTCCAGGAGGCGCGCCGAGGCGCGCTCGGCCTGGGCGAGGACCGCCTCCGACAGGGCCCGGTTGCGGGAGACCACGTTGCGGGTGACCTCCAGCTCGTCGAGGGCGAGTTCGACGTCGCGGCGGTCGTCGAAGTACGGCTCGAAGCAGGGCCAGTGCTGGACCATCAGCTCGCGTAGCTGCGGAAGCGTAAGAAAGCTCAGCACATTGTCGTCGGCGGGGTCCAGCAGATAGCCCTTGCGGCGGCTGACCTCCCGTACGGCGACGGCGCGCTGCACCCACTCCTGGCCGGCGGGCCCGGCTGCGGCGACGACCCAGTCGTCCCCGTGCACGGGCTCGTAGACGGGGCGCAGCACGGCGGCCACGACCGCGCGCAGCCGCTGTTCCACCAGGTTCAACCAGATGTAGGCCCGCCCCGCGCGCTGGGCGCGGGTGCGGACCTCGCTCCACTGCTCGGCGCCCCAGTCCAGTTCGGGTCCGATCTGTGATCCCGTCTCCATCGGACGGGCCAGGGACACCGCTCCGGGTGGGACCTCTGCGGAGCCCTCCTGTTGACCGCCGTCTCCAGGAGGCAGCTCCCGCCCGCCCGAGCTCACCTGCCGCACCGCCTTCCGCACCCCTTGTGACCCCCCTGGTCAACGATCAAGGAAGGGTACTCCGGGAGCGGTCGGCGGTGCAGCCCGATGGGAAGGGTGGTGGATTCCCGTGCGGACGGGTTGACGGCTAGGGGAGCGGGCCGACGTTGCCGTTGCGGTTCTTGAGGTCGTCCGGGGTGAGCGGGTTCATGGCGGTCACGTCACGCGGCGCGAGCGAGAAGCCCTGCCAGTGGACCGGCATGGGCTCCTGGTCCTCGTCCCTGGCTATGTGGTGGAAGCCGATGTTGACCCAGGTGACGGGGTTCTTGAGGGCCTGACCGTTGGTCCACTTGTCGACGCTGTTGGGCGTGCCGGTCGGGCAGCTCGGGTTGCCGCTCGCGTACTTCTCGCACTTCTTGTACTCCGTGAAGTACACGTCGTGCTTGGTGAACGACCGGCCGGGGAACTTGTCGGTGCGGCCCGGCACGATCTCGTAGCTGCGCGGGTGGCCGTCCTTGTTCTTGCCGGTGGTGCTGACCAGCCGCCACCAGCGCATGCTCTTGGCGTCACCGGCGAGTTCCTTGGTGACGGCGGTGCGCTTGGTCTTGGTGACCGGGCTGCGACCGCCGCTCGCCGGGGTCACCGTGGAGTCGTACTGCTCGACCTTGTTCTTGGTGTTGCCGTCGAGCGCGCTGTCGATGCGCCAGAACACGTTGTGGTTGTGGTTCTCGGCGTACGCGGAGGCGTTCTTGCCGATGGGCCAGCCCTGGCTGTCGCCCCCGTCGTAGTCGAACGGGGAGAGCATGCCGGTGGCGCCGACGTTGGAGGAGATGGTGCCGTCGGAGGAGAAGCGCCACTCGGTGATGTACTCGTACCAGGACGCCTTGTTGATCGAGTAGACCAGCAGGTCCTTGCCCTGGGCCTGCCAGACCTTGCTGCCCGAGTCGTTGGCGAGGCGGTAGGCGTGGCCCCGGGCGCGAGTGGTGGTGCACAGGCCCTTGACGTCGCCGCGGTCGGGGACCTTGACGGTGCGGATGGTGCCGCCGGGGCACTCGCCGGTCTTGAGGTTCTGGAGGTCGTAACCGAAGGTCGTGGCGGTCACGTCCTCGTACTCGGTCTTGCCGTCGTCGTACGGCACGTGGATCTGGGCGAGCCGGGCGCTGTTGAGCACCCGGATGGGACGCGCCTCGCCCTTGGGCTGGTACGTGACCTTGTCCAGGACGACGCCGGCCAGCGGGTCGTAGCGCCAGCACATGCGCCAGGTGGTGCCGCCGTCGAGCTTCTGCTCGATGCGGTAGGCGGCGCTACAGTCGGCGGCCGGAGCCGGTGCGTTGCGCGGTGCCTGCGGGGCGGCCTGGGCGGTGCCCGCGGTGGCGCTGCCCATGAGCGCGGTCACGGCGAGGGCCAGTCCGGCGCCCTTCTGGGCACGCGAGATTCTGTGGTCGAGCATCGGGAAGAAACTCCTCGTCGAGAGGGAGGCAGGAAGAGGGTCAGCCGAGGCGGCCGACGGTGCGCGCGCTCAGGTTGACGACGCTCGCGCGGGTGTCGAACCAGGGCCCGTCCTTGACCTTGAAGACGACGCTGATGCAGCGGTCCTTGCCGCAGTCCTTCAGTACGGCCGGGACCTTCATCGTGGTCTGCTTCGTGAAGATCATGCCGCTGAGTTCGGCCTGGCCGGGCTCGGTCAGTTCCTTGCCGGTGGCGTGGCGGAAGTCCTTCTTCAGGTCCTTGCCGAGCGGGTGGGCGATCAGCACGCGTGCCGCCTCCGCCAGCTCGTCCCGGCTCGGCGGCGGCTGCGCGCCCTTCGCGGTGACGGTGTCCACGACCTTGCCGGAGGACAGGTCCACCGTCTTGGTGACGGTGGCTTCCTTCTCGTAGTCGTAGAACACGACCTCGGCCCTGCGCTTGCTCTCGGTGGCCGGTGCGTTCGGGTCGGGCTCCTGGAGGTTGGTGTACAGGTGCTCCGGTCCCTTGGCCCCCTCGACGTTGCGGGCGGACCGCTGGAGGTCGCCGGTCGCGGCGAGCTGCTCGGCCTGCTTGAGCTCGTCGTCGGTCAGCGGGTCGCTGCCGATGCCCTTCTCCCCCTCGGCGGGAGCCGGCACCACGTCGGCGGGCGGCGGGGGCGTCGTGCTCCCCGAGTCCGCCGGCGCCTGCGAGCCGTCCGCCGCCCCGTTGCGGTCCCCGTTCGCCGCCGCGTCGGCGCCGCCGTCCTGACCCGATGCCCGGCCCTGCTCCTGGCTCTGGGCGGGACGGTCGTCGGCCGCCTCGTCCGCGCCGGCCATTCCGGGAAGGGTGACGGCCACCATCACGGCCGTCCCCGCGACGGCGATCGCTCCGCCCGCCATGACCTTCCCGACGTGGCGTCTCACCAATTGACGCACTGTTTCCCCCAACTCCCCCGTGTGTGAACCCGTCTGTCGACCGGGTTTGCGGTCACCCGGTAGGACGGACCGGGGTCCTAGGAGGTTGCCTGGATCTCGGGAAGACTCTGCCCCCGGTGGCCCCGAGGACGAAGGGCCAGGAACCAGGAAGGGGAAGAGGCTCCCCCATGCAGGTCTGGCCCGGACAGGCGTATCCGCTGGGTGCCGCGTACGACGGCGCCGGCACGAACTTCGCGGTCTTCTCGGAGGCCGCGCACCGCATCGAACTGTGCCTGCTGCACGACGACGGTTCCGAGACGGCGGTGGAGCTGCGCGAGACCGATGCGTTCGTGCGCCACGCCTACCTGCCCGGAGTGATGCCGGGACAGCGCTACGGGTTCCGCGCGCACGGCCCCTACGCACCCGAACGGGGGGTGCGCTGCAACCCGGCGAAGCTGCTCCTCGACCCGTACGCGCGGGCGGTGAGCGGGGCGGTCGACTGGGGCGAGGAGGTATACGGCTACCGCTTCGGGGCGCCGGACCGGCGCAACGACCTCGATTCGGCCCGGCACACGATGGCCTCGGTGGTGGTGAACCCCTACTTCGACTGGGGGGACGACCGTCCGCCCCGTACGGAGTACCACCGCACGGTCATCTACGAGGCCCATGTGAAGGGCCTGACGATGAGCCATCCGGCCCTGCCGGACGAGCTGCGCGGGACGTACGCGGCGCTGGCCCACCCGGCGGTCCTGGAGCACCTGACCGAGCTGGGGGTGACCGCACTGGAGCTGATGCCGGTGCACCAGTTCGTCAACGACCACCGGCTCGTCGACATGGGTCTGGGCAACTACTGGGGCTACAACACCATCGGCTTCTTCGCCCCCCACAACGCCTACGCCTCCTGGGGGGACCGGGGCCAGCAGGTGCTGGAGTTCAAATCGGCGGTGCGGGCCCTGCACGGGGCGGGGATCGAGGTGATCCTGGACGTGGTCTACAACCACACGGCGGAGGGCAACCACCTCGGCCCGACGCTCTCCTTCCGCGGCCTCGACAACGCGTCCTACTACCGTCTCGGTGAGAGCCGGCGCCACTACACCGACACCACGGGCACCGGGAACTCGCTGCTGATGCGCTCCCCGCACGTCCTCCAGCTGATCATGGACTCGCTGCGGTACTGGGTCACCGAGATGCACGTCGACGGCTTCCGCTTCGACCTGGCCGCGACGCTGGCCCGACAGTTCCACGAGGTGGACCGGTTGTCGTCCTTCTTCGACCTGGTCCAACAGGACCCGGTGGTCTCCCGGGCGAAGCTGATCGCCGAACCCTGGGACCTGGGCGAGGGCGGCTACCAGGTCGGCAAGTTCCCCCCGCTGTGGACGGAGTGGAACGGCAAGTACCGCGACACGGTGCGCGACCTGTGGCGCGGCGAGCCGCGGCGGCTCGCCGAGTTCGCGTCGCGGCTGACCGGCTCCTCCGACCTCTACCAGGACGACGGCCGCCGACCGCTGGCCTCCATCAACTTCGTCACCTGCCACGACGGCTTCACCCTGCGCGACCTGGTCTCGTACGACGAGAAGCACAACGAGGACAACGGCGAGGACAACCGCGACGGCGAGAACCACAACCGTTCCTGGAACTGCGGGGCGGAGGGCGAGAGTGACGACCCGGGGGTGCGCGCCCTGCGGGAACGGCAGATGCGCAACCTGGTCGCCACCCTGATGCTGTCCCAGGGCGTGCCGATGCTCAGCCACGGCGACGAGTTCGCCCGGACCCAGCGGGGCAACAACAACGCCTACTGCCAGGACGGCGAGCTTTCCTGGGTGCGGTGGCCCGCCGGCACCGGCGGGGAAGGGGACCCGGAGGACGAGCTCGCCGCCCGTCAGCTCGCCTTCACCCGGGCCATGGTGTGGCTGCGGCGCGACCATCCGGTCTTCCGCAGACGACGGTTCTTCCGCGGGCGCCCGGCCCCGGACGCCCGCGACGAGTTGTCGGACCTGGTCTGGTTCACCCCGGAGGGTGAGGTGATGCGCCAGCGCGACTGGAGCGCGGCCCAGGCCCGTGCGTTGAGCGTGTTCCTGAACGGCGACGCGATCTCCGAGCCCGGCCCCCGGGGGGAACCCGTCCGTGACGATTCGTTCCTGCTGATGTTCAACGCCTCCCCCGAACCCCTGGACTTCGTGGTCCCGTCCGACCACGGACACCGGTGGCGCACCGTGGTCGACACCGCCCACCCGTCGGGCGTCCCCCCGCGGGGCGCGGACGGGGTCAAGGCCGGGGACCGGCTGACCCTGCTGGACCGGAGCCTGGTGGTGCTCCAGCGGGCCGTCTGACCCGGCCCCGCCCGCGCCGGGACCGCGGACCGGACGGCGTACCGCTGCGCCACCTGACCGGCCGGGGTGACAGGGAGCCCGCCCGGGCGGGTACGTACGTCCCCATGACGCCTCAGCCCGACGAGCCCCGTGTCCCCGCACCGCCGACCGCCACGTACCGCCTCCAGCTCCAGCCCTCGTTCCCGTTCGCCGCGGCCGAGGCCGCCGTGCCCCATCTGGCCGCGCTCGGCGTCTCCCACCTGCACCTGTCCCCGGTCCTGGAGGCCGTGCCGGGGTCCACCCACGGGTACGACGTCGTGGACCACGGGCGCGTGCGCGACGAACTGGGCGGCGAGGACGGGCTGCGGAAGCTGGCGCACACCGCACGGGGGCACGGGCTGGGGCTGGTCGCCGACATCGTGCCCAACCACATGGCGGCGCTCCCCCGGCTGAACCGGCCGCTGTGGGAGACCCTGCGCGACGGCCCGGCGTCCCCCTTCGCCGGCTGGTTCGACATCGACTGGGAGGCCCAGGACGGACGCGTGCTCCTCCCGGTGCTGGGCCGCAGGATCGGTGACGAGCTGGACTCGCTCCACGTCGACGGGGGCGTCCTGCGCTACCACGAGCACGCCTTCCCGTTGCGCCCCGGCACCGAGGGACTGCCGCTGGAGCGGCTGTTGGACGCCCAGTGGTACCGGCTCGGGTGGTGGCGGCTGGCCCGCACCGAACTGAACTACCGCCGCTTCTTCACCGTCGCGGACCTGATCGCGGTCCGGGTCGAGGACCCCGAGGTGTTCCGCGCGACCCACGCCAAGGTGCTCGACCTGGTCCGCGAAGGGGTGCTGGAGGGCCTGCGCGTCGACCACCCGGACGGGCTCGCCGACCCCGGAACGTACCTGGGCCGGCTGCACGAGGCGACCGCGGGACGGTGGACGGTCGTGGAGAAGATCCTCACCGCGGGCGAGCGGCTGCCGGCGTCCTGGCCGGTCGCCGGGACCACCGGGTACGACTCGCTGCGGCAGGTGGACGGCCTGTTCACCGACCCGGCCGGGTCCCGGGAACTCCTGCGCCAGTACCGCAGGTTCGTCGCGCCGCCGGCCGACCGGGGCGGCCACTGGGAGGACACCGTCCGCAGGGCCGCCCACCGGGTGGTCAGCCGGGAGCTGGCCACCGAGGTGGAGCGCCTCACCCGCGCCTGCGCCCGGCTGTGCGCGGCGGACCCGGTGCTGCGCGACCACGCCCCGTGGGCCCTGCGCACGGCGATCCGGGAACTGTTGGTCCGGCTGCGCGCGTACCGGCCCTACGGGGGCGCGGACCTGGCGCGGGTGCTGTCCGAGGAGTCCGTGCGGGAGGCCAGGGCGGCGTTCGCGGTGCCTCAGGAGGCGGCGGCCGTGGACGCCGTGCGGTCCCTGCTGGCGGGTGGGCCCGACGACAACACCCCCGAGCGGCCCGAACGGCCGGCGGGCGCCGAGCAGTCCGAACGGTCGGCGTTCCGGGCGAGGTTCGCGCAGACCGCGTCCGCGCTGCACGCCAAGTCGGTCGAGGACACCGCCTTCTACCGGTTCGCCGCCCTGCTGTCGGCCACCGAGGTGGGGGGCGCCCCGGACACGCCCGCACTGCCGGTCGGCGCCTTCCACGCGCACGCCGCCCGCCTGCAACGCGACTGGCCCCTCACCGGGACGGTGCTGTCCACCCACGACACCAAGCGGAGCGCGGACGTCCGGCTCCGGATCGCGGCCCTGACCGAGCGCCCGGAACGGTGGGCGGACCTGCTCGCCGAGCTGACGGAACACTCCACGCGCCCCCCGGGCCGCCCGGCGCCCGACCCTCAGGTCGCATGGGTGGCGTGGCAGTCGGCCGTCGGGCTCGGCTTCCCCAGCGACGGCCGCCTGGCGGGGGCCGTGCTCAAACACGTGCGCGAGGCGGGGCTGCACACCTCGTGGACGGAGCCGGACCCGGTCTACGAGCGGGCGGTGGAGGACTTCGTGGCGGCGGGGCCCGGCGGCGGGGCGCCCGAACGGGTCACCGCCCTGCTGACCGAGCTGGCGCCGCAGGTACGCGTCAACGTCCTGGGCGCCGCGCTGCTGCACCTGACCATGCCGGGCGTACCGGACCTCTACCAGGGCACCGAACGGGAGTACCTGGCCCTGGTCGACCCCGACAACCGGAACCCGGCGCACTTCGCGCCGGCCGAACTGCCGGCGGTCGGCGCCGGGGTGGTCGGGCCCGGACTGTCCGCCGAGAAGGCCTCCCTGACGGCGACGGCACTGCGGCTGCGCCGACGGCACCCGGACGCCTTCGGCGAGGGGGCCTCGTACACGCCCCTGCACGCCACGGGGGACGCCGCGGAGCACTGGGTCGCCTTCGTGCGCTCCGGGGGCGCCCAGCAGGTGCTGGTGGCCGTCACCCGGCTGTCCGCACGGCTCGCCGGAGCGGGTGGCTGGGGCGCCAGCGAGGTGGCGCTCCCGGGCGGCGCCTGGCGCGATCTGCTGGTTCCGGGGCGCGAGTTCACCGGGACCGTCCCGGTGGCGGCCCTGCTGTCGGAACTACCGGTGGCCCTGCTCGCCCGCGGGACGGACCCCGCCGTCTGACGGCCCGCCCGCCCGGTGACGGGGCCGTGCGGGCACGCCCCCTCCGTACGGCGGGACTACGCCCAACCGCGGAGCACGCCCGTACGGTCGAAGGAGTGCATTGACCGGTCGCCCGCCCCGACTCCTTGACAGCGGACGGGACCCGTGGACTACTGCGCATGCGTCGGCAGGAGGACCAAACGGGGGTGAGTCACCTGACGGAGCAGCGCTACCCCACGGTCGCGGAAGTGGTCGCGGCGGCCCGGAGCATGGCGGCCGGTCGGCCGGAAGTGAGCAGGTTGCGGCAGGTCGGCGCCTCGCGCGCAGGACGACCGATCCATCTGCTGTCGGTGGGCGGCGCGGGCCCGGCGGTGCTCGTGGTCGCGGGAGCCCACGCCAATGAGCCGACCGGCGGCTCGACCGTGCTGCGGCTGGCCGAACTGACCCTGCGCGACCCGTCGTTGCGCGCCGACACCGCCTGGCACTTCCTGCTCTGCGCCGACCCGGACGGGGCCCGACTGCACCGCACCCCCGCGCCGCGCTCCCTGTGGGAGTACCACCGGCACTTCTTCCGCCCGGCCGGCCCCGAACAGCCGGAGTGGGCGCCCTCCCTGCTGCCGCCCGACCGGCTGCCCCCGGAGACCCGCACCCTGACGGCGGTCATCGACGAGGTGCGCCCCTACCTCCAGGTGTCCCTGCACGGCACGGACCTGGGGGGCAGCTGGGTGCAGCTCACCCGGGACGTGCCCGGACTGGCGGAGCCCTTCGTCAAGTCCGCCGCGGACCTGCACATCCCGGTGGAGGCCGGCCCCTCGGACGCGGCGGGCTGGCCGGCCTCCGGCCCGGGCGTCCATGTGATGCCCCCGCCGGGCTCGCACCCGGTGTTCCCCAGCATGCCCGACGACGTCCGGCTCAGCACCTGGCACCGGGCGCACCGGTACGGCGGCCTCACCGCGGTCGTCGAGGTGCCCATGTGGGCGAGCGAACTCGTGGGGGACCCCGCTCCGCACCCGGCGCCCGGGCGGGAGCTGCGCCGGCTGTCCCTGCGGCTGCGCGCCGACGCCCGGGTGGTGGAGGGGTTCCTGCGGGAGGCGGCGCCCCGGCTGCCCCGCTCGGACGGCGCCCTGTTGCGGGCGGCGCGGTGGGCGCTGGGGCTCGTGCCGGGACTGGCCGACGACTGGTCGGGGCCGCCGCCGAGGAACGCCGGCGCCGCGTACGTGGGGAGCGTCGACGCCTTCGGCCGGCGGGTGCCGCTCCGGGCCGCCGCGATGCTGCTGCGCGTCCTGAAGGGCCTCGACGACCGGGCGGCGCCGCGGCTGGAACAGGTGGTCGCCCACTGGTGCGAGACGTTCGCTGAGCGGTTCCGGGCCCGGTGGGTGCCGGTGGAGCACCAGGTGGAGCACCAGACGCGCACGGTGCTCGCCGCGGCCCGGCACGCCCGCGCGATCCGGTCCCGGTAGTTCCTCGCCGGTGGGTGTGCACGGCCGCGGCGGCGCGGTCGGCCCCGGAGCGGGAGCGGCCGGGGCCGACCGCTCCCGCAAGGCCCGGGGTCGCTTCACCTCCGGTCACGGGCCTGCTGGCGCACGGTGCGGGGCGACATCCCGTAGGCGTCGCGGAACATCCGGCTGAAGACCGTCGCCCCCGTGAGGCCCCAGCCACTGGCGATGGCGTGGATCGGCCGGTTCTGCTGGGCCGGATCGACGAGGTCGGCGTGACAACGTTCCAGACGGCGGCGGCGGATGACGGCGGACACGGTCTCGCCGCGCTTGCGGAAGAGGTGTTGGAGGGTCCGCAGGGAGATGTGGTGGCGAGCGGCGATCGCCCGCGGGGTGAGGGCGGGGTCGGCGAGGTGGTGGTCGATGAAGGCGTCGATCGTCCGCAGCGTGATCTGTTCCCGGGTCTCGGCGGGAAGCCGGTCCTGGAGGGCGAGTTGCTGGGCCAGGAAGCCGGACGCCAGGTCGAGTGCCGTCCGCTCCAGGAGACGGAGTTCCTGGGGGCTGCACTCGACGGCGTGCGTCTTCAGGGACAAGAGGAACTGGTGGAGGACCCCGCCGAGGCCGTGGTGCGCCGGCAGACCGCAACCGATCGCCGTGCCGAGCCGGTCAGCGGGCAGGGCGAGCGCCGTCCGGGGGATGTGCAGGAGGGTGATCACGGCGCCCGCCCGGTCCGGGGGGCCCGCGAAGTAGGGGTGGGAGGTGTCGAAGAAGACCGCGCCTCCGGTGTCGATGCGGGAGTTCTCGCGGAGCAGGGATATCCCCATCGAGCCACCGGAGACGAAGCCGAGGAGGTACTGCTCCGGGTCGCTCTGCCGGATCAACCGGGGTGTTCGCCAGGAGTCGACCGCGTGGGTGTGGCTGGACACCTCGATCCCGCGCAGGCGCAACACTCCGATCCGGGCGCGGAAGGCAGCGGGATTGGCGATCTTCAGCCGATGGGGCGCCACGGTGCGGGCCACCGCCTCGTGGTACCAGTCGGCCCGGTCCTGCCGGGCGATGCCGTCGGTTGACACCCATGCCCACATGACGGTCCTCCTCTGTCGGTGTGCCTTCCAAGGACTACGACGCCGGCAGCCGCCCCACGGCTCGTTCTTCCCGTCGGTTCGTGGGCCCGCCGGGCATGGTTGCCGGCCCGACGAGACCTCCGGACGGTGTTCGGGCTCGTGCCCGACGGCTCGCCTTCCTGACGGAGCATCAGAAACGCTTGGACGGGCGCCCGGCACGTGAGGTCAAGAATGCCTGCACGCTTCGTCAACTCCCCGTCAGGCCACGGTCATAGCCTGTGGATCGCCCGGGACGCGGACCGAGCGCGAACGGCGCACCGCGTCCTCGGTACCGGCCCCCCCCACAGTCCGTTTTCGTACGCACGACGCGTGGCGCGCAGGGCGGCTTCGGAGGCACGGGCGTCCCGCCCGGCACCGTCCGGACCGACCGCGCGCCCCGGGCGCGGGGGTCCTCCCCCGACGCCCGCCAACTCCTTCTCACCGTGGAGTTCGCCCATGTTGTGGTCAGTACAGCGTTTCCCGCGCACCGCCGTCCGTTCGGCGGCGGTCACCCTCGCGCTCGCCTCGGCCGTCCTCGGTCTGACGGCCCCGTCCCAGGCGTCCCCCGCGTCCGGCGGAGCACCCGCCGCGGTCGCTGCGGCAGGCGCGACCGCCACGTCGACCGTCGGCGGAGCGATCAGCCGGGCGGAGATCGTCAGCCGGGCCGAGTACTGGGTCGCCCAGCAGGTGCCCTACAGCCAGACCAACTACTACCGGGACCCCCAGGGCCGCCCTTACCGCACGGACTGTTCCGGCCTCGTCTCGATGGCCTGGCACCTCGGTACCAGCGCCACCACCTGGACCCTGCCCGACTACTCCAGCCGACTCGGTGACCTGGACGACCTCCAGCCCGGGGACGCGTTGAACGACGTGAACAGCCATGTGGTGCTCTTCGTCGGCTGGACCAACAGCGCCCGGACCACCGCGAACATCATCGAGCACGCCCGACCCGGCACCGTGGCGCGCCGAGGCCAGTACACCCGGTCCTACATCCAGGCCCAGGGGTTCAGGCCGTACCGCTACCACAAGGTCACCGAGAGCCCCGTTCCCGTACCGGACAAGGGGATGACCAACATCACCCCGGTCGGTGACGTGAACGGCGACGGCGCGCCCGACGTGATCGCGGTCGAGACGGCGACCGGTGATCTCTTCCGGTACCTGGGCCCGGGGTACGGGGGCAGCACCCGTACGAAGATCGGGCACGGCTGGAACTCCATCAGCGACATCGTCGGGATCGGTGACCTGACGGGCGACGGCACCGCGGACGCCCTTGCCGTGGAGGCGGAAACCGGGGACCTGTACCGGTACTCGGGACCCGGGTTCGGCGGCAGCACCAAGGTGAAGATCGGCACCAACTGGGACTCGATGGCGCAGCTGACCCCGATCGGTGACGTGACCGGCGACGGGCACCCCGACCTCATCGCGGTCGAACGCTCCAGCGGCGACCTGTACCGCTACAGCGGGCCCGGCTTCGGAGGCGGCACCCGGGTGAAGATCGGCCACGGGTGGAACACGTACCACACGCTGGTGGGCCCGGGCGACCTCACCGGCGACGGCGTCGCGGACCTCCTCGCGGTCCACGCGGAGACCGGAGAGCTCTTCCGGTACTCGGGACCCGGGTACGGCGGCAGCACCAAGGTCAAGATCGGCACCAACTGGGACTCCATGACGAACCTCACCGGCATCGGCGACCTCACCGGCGACGGCGTCCCCGACCTCCTCGCCGTCGACGCGGCCACCCAGAAGCTGTACCGCTACACCGGCCCCGGGTTCGGCGGCAGCACCCGCGTGCAGATCGGCACCAAGTGGTAGCCCGCCGCGGCCGTGGCGTGCGGGCGTACGGACGGCCGGCCGGCCTCGCGGGTCTGCTGACCGTGCTCGCCCTGACCCCGTTCACCGCGCCGACGGCGACCGCCGCATCCGTCGCCACCTGGGACAAGGTCGCCGCCTGCGAGAGCGGCGGCAACTGGAGCATCAACACCGGCAACGGCTACTACGGCGGGCTCCAGATCCACAAGGCCACCTGGGACGACTTCGGCGGGACGCAGTACAGCGGCTACCCGCACCAGGCGACCAAGGAGCAGCAGATCCGCGTCGGCGAGAAGATCCTCGCCACCCAGGGGCCCGGCGCCTGGCCGGTGTGCGGCGCCCGGGCCGGGCTCGGCAACGACGACGCCGAACCGTACCCCGCCGAACCGCCGGCCCCGCAGTCGAAGATGGCGCAGCTGACCCCCGTCGGCGACCTCACCGGCGACGGTGCCGTCGACATGCTCGCGGTGGAGAAGCGGACCGGGGACCTGTACCGCTACTCCGCCCCCGGCTTCGGCGGCGGCACCCGGGCGAAACTCGGCTACGGGTGGAACGGCATGAGCCGCGTCCTCAGCCCCGGTGACCTCACCGGCGACGGTCTGGCGGACCTCCTCGCCGTGGACGCACGGACCGGGGACCTGTACCGGTACTCGGGTCCCCGTTACGGGGGCAGCACCAAGGTGCGGATCGGTACCAACTGGGACTCCATGACGAACCCGACCCCGGTGGGCGACCGGACCGGGGACGGGGTGCCCGACCTGATCGCGGTGGAGGCGTCCAGCGGTGACCTGTACCGCTACTCCGGCCCCGGCTTCGGGGGCGGCACCCGGGTGAAGATCGGCCACGGCTGGAACGCCTACGGCACCCTGGTGGGCCCGGGCGACCTCACCGGCGACGGCGTCGCGGACCTCCTCGCGGTCCACGCGGAGACCGGAGAGCTCTTCCGGTACTCGGGACCCGGGTTCGGCGGCAGCACCAAGGTCAAGATCGGCACCAACTGGGACTCCATGACGAACCTCACCGGCATCGGCGACCTCACCGGCGACGGCGTCCCCGACCTCCTCGCCGTCGACCCCGTCACCGACAAGCTGTACCGCTACACCGGCCCCGGGTTCGGCGGCAGCACCCGCGTGCAGATCGGCACCAACTGGTAGCCCGTTCCCGAGGAGTTCGCCCCCGTGCGGGCCCGGTCCGCACGGGTCCCGGTGCCCCGAGCCCTGCCGAGGGCCGGGGCACCGCGGTCAGCCGGCGGTCACCCGGTAGGTCAGGTGCCCGAAGCCGACGTGGTCCCCGTCCCGCACCACGGCGGAGCCGACGACCCGCCGCCCGTTCACGGTGGTCCCGTTGGTCGACCCCAGGTCGTGCAGCACCCACAGCCCGCTGCGGTGGACCAGCTCCGCGTGCACGCGGGACACCGTCTCGTGGTTCAGCCGCAGCCCGTTGCCGGGGTCCCTGCCTATCCGCAACGGCTGACCGCCCGAGTACCCCGGCAGGAGCAGCTTGGGCAGCCGCTCGCCCTGCCACGCCCTGCGCATCCGCTCGGTGAACCCCGAGACGGCCGACACCCCGCCGAGCACCGCCTGCGTCCAGCGGCGCTCGCTCCGCAAGTCGGCGGTGAGGGCGACGAGTTCTTCGGCGTGCCGGGCGACGAGGGCGAGCTCCATCCGCCGCAGGTAGGTGTCCTGGGACAGCCGGCCCTGGGCGACCCCGTCCCGCAGGGCGGTCAACGCCCGGTCGCGGTCGGTGTCGGAGACCCGGGCGACGGGGGAGAACGGCTCGGCGGGCACCGCGGACACGGACGGCACTGGTCGCGGGAAGGACTCGGAGGACGACGTCACAGGACCGATTGTCGGACAGCGCGCCCCGAGGTGTCCACAAGCGGGCCGGGACACGGGATCTCCTCGAACGGCGGCGCCTCGGTCGTCGTGCGGCGTGCTTGCCGCACCATGGACCACGGGGACCGGAGAAGACGAGAGGTAGTCGTCCGTGCTGTTCGAGGTGTGGGCACCAGAGGCCGGAGAAGTCGTCCTGTACGTCGACGGAACGGACGGCACGGTCGACGTGGAAGGCACCGCCGGCGGGGGCGGGCGCGCCCTGGGCCGGGACCCGGAGCGCCCCGGTTGGTGGGCGGGCGAGGCCGAGGCCGTCGACGGCACCCGGTACGGTTTCCGGCTGGACGGCGGGCCGGTCCTGCCCGATCCGCGTTCCCGCCGCCAACCGGACGGCCCGGAGGGGCTCAGCGCGGTCGTCGACCACGGCGCCCGTCCCTGGCGCGTCCCCTGGTCGGGCCGGGAGCTGACCGGCGCGGTGCTGTACGAGCTGCACCTCGGCACCTTCACCCGGGAGGGCACCTTCGACGCGGCGGCCACCCGGCTGGAGCACCTGGCCCGACTGGGGGTCACCCATGTGGAGCTGATGCCCGTGTGCCCCTTCCCCGGCCGGCACGGCTGGGGCTACGACGGGGTGTCGCCGTGGGCCGTGCACGAGCCGTACGGGGGGCCGGCCGGTCTGCGGCGGTTCGTGGACCGGTCCCATGAGCTGGGCCTGGGCGTGGTGCTCGACGTGGTGCACAACCACCTGGGTCCGTCCGGCAACCGGCTGTCCGCGTTCGGCCCGTACTTCACCGACGCCCACCGCACTCCGTGGGGCGAGGCCGTGAACCTGGACGCGCCCGGCTCCGACGAGGTCCGGGCGTACTTCCGGGACAGTGCGCTGGCGTGGCTGCGGGACTACCGGTTGGACGGACTGCGGCTGGACGCCGTGCACGCACTGCGGGACACCCGCGCGTACCCGTTCCTGGAGGAGCTGTCGGCGGCCGTCGACGCGCTCGCCGAGGAGTCGGGACGGCCGTTGTTCCTCGTCGCGGAGTCCGACCTCAACGACCCCCGGCTGATCACCCCGCGCCGCCACCACGGGCTCGGGTTGCACGCCCAGTGGAACGACGACTTCCACCACGCGGTGCACACCGCGCTCACCGGGGAGGCCGGGGGCTACTACGCGGACTTCGCCGAAGCACCCTTCGCGGCGCTCGCCAAGACGCTGACGGGCGGCTACTTCCACGACGGCACGTACTCCTCGTTCCGCGGACGCCGACACGGCCGCCCCTTGGACCGCGCCCGCGTCTCCGGGCACCGGTTGCTGGGGTACGCGCAGACCCACGACCAGGTCGGCAACCGGGCCCGTGGCGACCGGCTGTCGGCGACGCTGTCCCCGGGGCTCCTCGCGTGCGCGGCGACCCTGACCCTCACCGGGCCGTTCACCCCGATGCTGTTCATGGGGGAGGAGTGGGCGGCCTCGACCCCGTGGCAGTACTTCACCGACCACCCGGACCCGGACCTCGCCGAGGCCGTCCGGGCCGGCCGGCAACGGGAGTTCGCCGCGCACGGCTGGGCCGCGGGGGACGTGCCCGACCCGCAGGACCCGGCGACCCGCGAACGGTCCTGCCTGCGGTGGTCGGAGGTGGCGGACGCGCCCCACGCCCGGGTGCTGGCCTGGTACCGGGAGCTGATCGCCCTGCGCCACCAGCAGCCCGACCTCACCGACACGGACCTGTCGGCGGTCCGGGTGATGTGCGACGAACGGGCCCGGTGGATCGCGTTCCGCCGCGGTGACGTGCGGGTGGTCGTCAACGCCGGCCCGCAGGCCGTCTCCGTCCCGTTCGGCAGCCGTCCCGCGCGCGTACTGGCCTCCTGGGACCCCCTCTCGCCGCCGGGCGTCGAGGGGCTGCTCACCGTACCGGGCGAGTCCTGTGCGGTCCTCCTCCAGCCCTGAGCGCCGCCTCGGCCGTCGGACGCGCAGGTCCGACGGCCGGCGCGCCCTCAGTCGTCGTCGCTGAGCAGCTCCAACAGGATCGGTTCCCAGGCACGGGCGAGTTGGGTGCGCAGCAGCGGCACCGGACTGTCGTCGGTGCCGTGCAGGCGGTCCGCGAGCCGGATCACGGTGTCGCAGCGGGCGAGCCAGAGGCCCCGCAGGCACTCGCGGGCGCCGTAGCCCGCGAGGGTCGCCGCACGGACCGCGGCCGGGGCCCCCACCGAGATGCACAGCCCGCCGATGTCCTCCGCCGGGTCACCGACGAAGGCGTCGGTCCAGTCGAGGACCCCGCAGATGTGCCCGTCCCCGGTGACCCGCAGGTGCTCCCCCTTGAGGTCGCCGTGGATCACCACCTCGGCGCTGCGCGGGGCGAGTTGTGCCACCGCGCGGGGGGTCAGCCGGGCGAGCCCCGCCACGTCGAACTCCCGGTCGGGGACGAGCAGCCAGGCGGCGTGCCGCGCGCCGGCGCGCAGCTCGTCCAGTGGGCGGGGCGGTGTCCGGGGCAGGCCCAGGGCGTGGGCGTCCTTCGCGGACGCCTCCCGCAGTCCGGACAGCAGGGCCGCGAGGTCCGACTCGCCGGCAGCCGAGACGGGCGCGTCCTCGCCCGAGGCTCCGAGCAGCCGGTGGTCGAGGGTGTGGGCCAGGACGCCGTTCCAGGTGCCGGAGGCGGCGCTGGCAGGCACCGGCACGCCCACGTGCCGGCGGACCAGTTCGCGCAGCCGCAGTTCGCGCGTCAGTCGCGCGGACGTCGTGCGGTCGGGTGCCATCCGCAGCACGTGACGGGTGCCCACCCACCAGGTGAAGAACTCGCCGCCCTCGGTGACGGCCCGCACCCGGGGGGCGTCGTCGGGTGCGGCGGCCGTGGCACGGTCGGTCGGCTCGGTCGGGGTTTCGTGCAGGAGCGTGCGGGCCAGGTGCCGCACCTCGTCGTCGGTGGGGCGCGGGGCGCGGTCCGGGGGCGGGCCGCCCGACGGCTGGTGGCCGGGGGGCGGGGCGGGGTCGAGGCGTCGCCGGTCATCGGTGGGAGGTCGCTGCATCTCTCGATTCCAGGGCCGGTCCGTCGCGCGGCTCAGTGCACGATCGCCATGTCGCGCGCGGTGTTGTTGAGTCGACGACCGCCGTCCTCGGTGACGGTCACGATGTCCTCGATCCTGACGCCGAATCGCCCCGGAAGGTAGATGCCCGGCTCCACCGAGAAGCACATCCCGGGGACCAGCGGCTGTTCCTCGCCCTCGATCATGTAAGGCGGCTCGTGGGTGGTCACCCCGATGCCGTGGCCGGTGCGGTGGATGAAGAACTCGCCGTACCCGGCGTCCTCGATGTGCGCGCGGGCCGCCCGGTCGACCTCCTGGCAGGCGATGCCGGGGCGGACCGCGCGGACCCCGGCCTCCTGGGCCTCGCGGACGATGTCGTGCACGGTCTGCTCGGCCACCCCGGGCTCCCCCACGTGCACCGTGCGGGAGGTGTCGGAGCCGTAGCCGTGCAGGAGCCCGCCGAAGTCCAGGACCACCGTGTCGCCCTCCCGGATGACCCGGTCTCCGGCCTCGTGGTGCGGGTTGGCCCCGTTGGGTCCGGAGCCGACGACGGTGAAGTCGACCTGGGTGTGTCCGAACCGTCTGAGCAGGTCCGCCAGGTCGCCGGCGACGTCGGTCTCCTTGCGGCCCGCGAACGGAACCCCCTTGATCTCCTCGTAGGTGGCGTCCGCGGCGGCGCCGGCCGCCGTCAGGCGTTCGAGTTCGGCCGCGTCCTTGACCGCGCGCAGCATGGGCAGGGCGGTCGTCAACGCCGTGTACGTGGTGTCGGGCAGGGCCCGCTGGAGTCCGAGCAGGTGCATGGCCCAGGCGTTGTCGCTGACCGCGAAGCGGCCGGCGGGGCCGAGTAGCGGCGCCGTCGCGGCGTAGGGGTCCTGGCCGTCGGTCCAGTCGCGCAGGGCGAGTGCCGGGGCGCCCGGCGCCTGCTCCGCGTCCGGGGCCTCCAGCGTCGGCACCACGAGCACGGGGTCGCTGCCGGGGGCCACCACGAGCGCGGTGAGGCGTTCGGTGATCGCCGTGGGCCGGTACCCGGTGAGCCACACCAGGTCCGGGCCGGGCGCCACGACGATTCCGTCGAGGCCGGCCTCGGCCGCGGCGTGCGCGGCGCGGGCCAGGCGCGCGGCGTAGTCGTCCGCCGTGAACGGTGCGGGGGTGCTGGTCATGGATGCCTCCGTCCCTTCGGCCCCGTTCCCGCACCAGCGGGAGCGGGCCCCGGGGACGCGTGCTCGCCCCTCGGTCAGCATCCTGCCCGGGCGCACCGGGTGACGCGACTCCGTTACGGGCGCCGCCCCCCGTCCGGCCGCCCCCCGTACCCGGCCGGACGAGGGGCCGGCGGCGGGTCACCCGGTGGTGGCCCGGGCGGCGGTCCTCCAGGCGAACGGCAGGCCCGGGTTCGCCGGCACGATGCCCGGCCCCCGACCGAACGGCGCACGGGGCGTGCGCGGGCGGAGCGCCCCCATGCCGTGGGACAGGTGCTCGGAGGCGTACCGCCGGCACTCGCGGTGCCAGGTCAGGATGCCGGCCAGCCAGTTCTCCAGTTCCTTGACGTACCCGGCGAGCAGCTCCCGGGCCTCGTCGTCGAGGTCGAAGTCGTCGTAAAGGATCGGCAGTTCATGGGCGACGACGTGCTGGAACTGGCGCAGTCGACCGTTCATCAGGTCGTGGACGATCGAGACGCCGGTCGGGTAGTCGCAGCCGAAGAAGTTCTGGACGACGAGGATCAGGTTGTGCACCTCGCCCTCGTACTCGATCTCCTTCTGGTAGGAGAACACGTCGTTGATGAGCATCCCGTAGTCGATGGCGGCGTTCTCCAGCGAGCGCATCGGGCCGCTCTCGTAGACCTCGGGCGGGACCTTCTTGCCGTGGGCGATCCGGGCCAGGCTCAGGGTGAGGTCGGAGCCGAACGTTCCCCTGCGCATCTCGACGTAGTCGACGGGGTCGGGGATGCGGTGCTGCACCTGGTTCGTCAGCTCCCACGTCCAGGCGTCCAGCATCGACTCGACGGCCCTGCGGAACATCAGCCGTGCCTCGCGGTCCATGGGGCCCGCCGTCCTCGCCCACAGGTCCACCAGCCCCCGTTCCAGGGCGTTCGCCGGGGCAGCCCCGGGCGCGTCGGTGCGCCCTCCCCCGACGTGGTCCGGCCTCGCGGTGGTAAGCGGACCGTCCACCGGCATGAGCGCCTTCAGCCGTTCGGTGAGCGCCTTGGCCCCCGCCAGGTCGCGGGAGCGCCCGTACACCACCGGGTACCAGTCGTCCCCGTAGGTGCCCCAGGCCAGCCAGGCCGCACTGAGGTCGAGGGCGGCCCGGGTGCCCGTCGGATCGAGCCCGGCGGAGCACAGCGCCAGGTCGTAGCGGCGTAGCGCCGCCTCGTCCCACAGCCCCTCATGGACGAAGCCGACGGCCCGGCACCAGTCGACGAGCCCTTCGCGGGCCGCCGCCAGGTGGGGGTTGAGCGTGGTCGTGAACGGCAGTTGGAAGTCCGGGAGGATCGACGGGCCGACCCGTTGGTGGGGGACGTGAGCGTGGGCGCGCAAACGCGCGGAACCGGCCGCGCCGAGCAGTTCCGCGATCCGGGACGACGCGGTGCCCGGGCCGGTGGGTCCGCCCAGCGGCGAACTCTCCTTGACCGCACCCTCGTTCATGTAGCGGCTGGAGCGCAGGTGCCACTCGTGGCCGCCGGACTGCCAGTCCTGGAGGCCCTTCACATAGGCGGCGACCGCGGCGCACTGGGTCGGGTCGAGCCCTTCCTCGACGCAGAGGGCGGGGGTCTCCGTGAGCGCGGTGTGTTCGAACTGGTGGAGGCGCGAGGTCAGGATGTCGTTGACCGTGTCGGCGGCCTCCTGGGTGGTGCAGTCGAAGAACGTCTCCAGGACCAGGACGCCGTTGCTGAGTTCGCCCTCCTCCTCGACCTCGCGCTGGTAGGAGAAGAGGTCGTTGCGCAGGTGGACGCCGTCGGAGAACGTCTCCATGAGGACGCGCAGCGGACGGGAGCGGGCGACGGCGGCCGGGACCTCGGCGGTGGCGTACTCGACGAGTCCGGCGGACCACGGTGCGCCCCCCACCTTGCGGCGCATCTCGATGTACTCGACGGGGTTGGCGATCCGTCCCTCGTTGATGTTGGACAGTTCCCAGAGCGACTCGTTGAGCAGGTGTTCCGTGCTGACCGCGAATCTCATCCGCCACGCCGACGACATCGACGGCACGGTACGGGCCCACAGGTCGGCGAGTCCGGCCTCCACCGGGTTCGTCGGTTCGGGCACGGGCGTCGACGGGTCCCTCGGCATGAACAGCGGGAGCCGGTCCAGGTACGCCTTGCCGCCCGCCCGGTCCTGGCTGCGTTTGAAGGTCTCCAGGAAGTGGTCGTCGAAGAAGAACACCCAGACGTACCAGTCGGTGATCAGCGACAGGGCCGGGCCGTCGCAGTCGGGGTGGGTGTAGGCGCAGAGCAGGGCGTAGTCGTGGGCTTCGAGGTCGTCGAGGTCCCAGATGCCGGAACCTTCCAGCATCCCCATCGCGCGGGCCCACGCGCGGGTGTGGGCCCGGGCCTCTTCAAGACGGGGGTTCAGGTTCGCCTCGTACGGCATGTAGAACTTCGGTAGTTCGAACGGCTGGGTCATGGCCCCGCCCTACCCCGGCGCCGGCCGCGCATCCGCGACTCATCCCATGATCGCTCCATAGCGTGAAACGACGACCGGCCGAACGGAGAATCCCGAGGTCGGACCCCGGAGAACCGTCGCACACGCGTTCGCCGCACAGGAGTACACACCCCGGGAGTGCGGTGCCGGACGACCTCCGCGGGGGCGGGGCGGGGGCGCCGGGACGTGTGCCCGACGCCCCCGAAGGTCGCTCAGCCCTCCTCGGGCGCCAGTCGCAGCGAGATGCTGTTGATGCAGTACCGCTGGTCCGTCGGGGTCTGGTACCCCTCACCCGCGAAGACGTGCCCGAGGTGGGAGCCGCACCGGGCGCAGCGCACCTCGGTGCGGGCCATCCCGTGCGAACGGTCCTCCAGCAGTTCGACCGCGTCGCTGTCCTTGGGATCGAAGAAGGACGGCCAACCGCAGTGCGAGTCGAACTTGGTCTCCGAGGTGAAGAGCTCCGCCCCGCACGCGCGGCAGGAGTAGACGCCCTCGGTCTTGGTGTCCGTGTACTCACCGGTGAACGCCGGCTCCGTACCGGCCTGGCGCAGCACCGCGTACTCCGCCGGTGCCAGTTCGGCACGCCACTGCTCGTCCGGCTTCTCGATGTCGTACGCCATGGAACGGTTCCTCACTTCCGTCGACCGAGCCCGTCCGGAGCGGACCCGCACCGTCCGCGGTGCGGGTCCCGCCCGGCTACTCGGCGAGTCGGTCCAGGATCAGCGGGCCGAGGTCCGTGACGTCGCCCGCGCCCATGGTGAGAACGAGGTCGCCGGGTCGTGCCATTCCCGCCACGACCTCGGGAGCCGAGTCCTTGTCGTGCACGGCCCGCACCTCGGCGCCCGCGGCCCGTGCGGCGTCGATGATCAGCGCACTGGTGACGCCCGGAACGGGGTCCTCGCGCGCGGGGTAGATGTCCAGCACCACGGAGGAGTCGGCGAGGGTCAGGGCCTCGCCCATCTCCTTGCCGAGTTCCTGGGTGCGCGAGAACAGGTGCGGCTGGAAGAGCACCAGGATGCGGGCGTCCCCGACGGCGGCGCGCATCGCTTCGAGGTCGGCCGTCATCTCGGTCGGGTGGTGCGCGTAGGAGTCGATGACCTGGACCCCGGCCTGCTCGCCCTTGAGCTGGAGGCGGCGCTTGACCCCGGTGTAGGAGCCGAGCGCCCGGGCGAGGTCATCCGCGGGCACGCCGAGCGCCACGCCGGCGACGAGGGCGGCGACGGCGTTGTGCGCGTAGTGGCTGCCGGGCACCGAAACGGTGAAGGTCAGCTCACGGCCGTCCAACAGGACGGTGACCTCGCTCTTGAGGCCCTGCGGGACCACCGAGAGCACCCGGACGTCGGCGTCGGCGGACGCGCCGTAGGTGACGACGCGCGCCCGGGAACCCACCCGGCGGGTGAGTTCCCGGGCGCCCTCGTTGTCGGCGGAGACGACCAGGGTGCCGCCGGGCACGATGCGGTCGGTGAACGTCTCGAAGGACTCGTAGATCTCGTCCATCGAGGCGTAGTTGGCGTGGTGGTCGAGTTCGACGTTGAGGACGATCGCGACCTCGGGCGCGTACTTGTGGAAGCTGCGGTCGCTCTCGTCGGCCTCCGCCACGAAGATCTCACCGCCGCCGTGTTCGGCGTTGGAGCCGGGGGCGTCGAGATCGCCGCCGATGGCGTACGAGGGGTCGAGGCCGAGCGTCCGCAGGGAGACCGCGAGCATCGAGGTGGTGGTGGTCTTGCCGTGCGTCCCGGCGACGGCGATGGGGCGCAGCCCCGTCATCAGGGAGGCCAGGGCGTCGGCGCGGTGGACCACGGGCACCCCGAGGACCGCGGCCCGGGCCAGCTCCGGGTTGTCGGGGCGGATCGCCGAGGAGACGACGACGCAGCTGGCGTCGTCGGCGAGGTGGTCGGCGGCGTGGCCGATGTGGACGGTGACGCCCTGCGCCCGCAGCGCCTCGGCGGTACGGGACTCCTTGGCGTCACTGCCGGCGACCTTGGCACCGCGCCGGGCGAGGATCTTCGCGATGCCCGACATTCCGGCGCCGCCGATGCCGATGAAGTGCGGTCGGTCCATGGCGGTGGGAAGGCCGGGTGCCATGCGTGTGTCTCCCTGGGTGGTGTGGCGCTGCGCGCTGCTGATCGTGGCTGCTCGGGTGGGGCTGCGCCCGCCGCGCGCCGGGTCGGCAGCCGGTCCCGTACGCCCGAGGGCTCCCGGACGCGCTGGTGGGGCGGCCGGGAGCCACAGCCTATGCCTTGCTGTGCGAGAACAGTTTCAGGACCGGGACGCCCACCTTGTGGCGGGCGCGGGAGGCCCAGTCGCGGTGGAAGAACTCCTCCACGTAGTGCGGGTCGGTGAGGACGATGACCTCATCGGCCCCGACCTCGTCCACCAGTGACTTCAGGGCGTCCAGGGGGTGGTTGTCGACCAGTCGGCCCTCGGCCCGGCACCCGGCGGCCCGCAGGGCCGTCAGGGAGACGTTCAGCGCCTGGCGCGCCGGTTCGGCCGCCTCGTCGCCCTCGGGGGTCTCCCCCTCGCGGGCCGCTTCCTCCAGCTCGCCCAGGGCCACGTCGTCGATGGCGCGCAGCAGGCGGTCCGCCTGGTCACCGCGGGGCTGGAGCAGTACGTGGAAGGTGGCGCCCTCATCACCGTGCAGGGTGGTGACGAACTCCACGTCGACGGACGTGAGGGCCTTTTCGATCATCAGTACGCTCGTGAACACGTCGGGCGCCCTTCTCCATCCGGGGGCCGTCCACGGCCCCTGCGGAAACCATCCTGCCCCGTGATCGCACGGGGTCTGCGTGCTTTAGTCTGCCCGCAGGAAGCTAAGCGGAACAGATCATTCCGCCGAATGTCAGCCTCGGTGGTACCGAGCGAACAAGAAGCCGTCCTCTTCGAGCAGTGACCCGAGGGAGAACCGTTCGGGCACGGGGAGGTCCGGCCCTCCCGCGATGCGCTGCGCGGTCCCGGCCGTGAGCATCGGCGACAGCGTCAGGCACAGCTCGTCGAGCACGCCGGCCGCCACGAACTGTCCGAGCAGCCGGGGCCCCCCTTCGGTGAGCAGGCGGCGCAGCCCCCGGTCCGCGAGGGCCCGTACCGCCCGAGCGGGCTCCACGGCGGCACCGTCCCCGGCGATCACCACCTCGACGCCCGCGGCACGCGCCGCGGCGAGCCGGTCGGCGGGGGCGCTCGCACCGGTCACCAGGAGGCTGGGCACCAGGGGCTCGGTGAACAGCGGCAGCCCGAAGTCCAGGTCGAGGCCCGCGCTCACCACGGCGACGGCGGGGGCGGGCCCCTGTCCGGCGGCGGACCGTCGGGCCGCGAACGCCTCGCGGGCGCGGGCCGGTCGGTAGCCCTCCTGGCGTACCGTTTCTGCACCGACCACGACGACATCGGCGAGCCCGCGGAGGGTGCCGAAGATCCGCATGTCGGTGGCGTTGGAGAGGGGCTGCGAACGGCCTTCGTGCTGGGCCGCGCCGTCGAGCGCGGAGACCATGTTGGCGCGCAGCCAGACCGCGGGCCCCGCGGGGTAGGCGTAGGCGTCCGCGAGTTCGTCGAGGCTCCACTCCCGGTCCTGCGCGGGCGCGGGCGGGGCGTCCGACGCGGGCGCTGGCGGCACGTCCTGGACGGGCGCGGGCTGCGCGTCCTGCGCGGGCGAGCCGGCCGCCGGGGCGGATGCGGGTGCGTCGCCGGTGCCGGTGGCGCCCACCGCTCGCGGACGGCCGGGTGTCTGGTCGGTCACAGGGAACAGGCGTCGCATGTCGTGCAGTCTCGCACGGCCCTTAGAGTGGGGAATCGTGTCCTCATCCACCGCAGCCGCGGGCCCCAGCCCCATAGCCGACGTCGTTCCCGTGTCCCTCTGCGCCCGTGAGCCGCAGGTGCCCGCGGAGCGTCTGGTCGCCGAGATGGTCCCCCCGCCCCGCTTCGACGCGGTCCGTTTCGCTACGTACATCCCGGACCCCGACCAGCCGAGCCAGAGCGAGGCCGTACGGGTGCTCAGCGGCTTCGCGGCCGGGCTGGGCGGGGCGCACGCGACCGGGGCCGGCAAGCGGCGGTGGTTCGGCGGTCGGGCCAAGCCGGCGGCGCCCTCGGGCCCGCGCGGCGTCTACCTGGACGGCGGCTACGGCGTCGGCAAGACGCACCTGCTCGCCTCGCTGTGGCACGCGACCCCGGCACCGCCCGCCCTCAAGGCCTTCGGGACCTTCGTGGAGCTGACGAACCTGGTCGGCGCGCTGGGCTTCCAGCAGACGGTACGGACCCTCGGCGGCCACCGCCTCCTGTGCATCGACGAGTTCGAGTTGGACGACCCCGGGGACACGGTGCTCGTCTCCTCCCTGTTGGGGAAGCTGGTCGACGAGGGCGTGGCCCTGGCCGCCACCTCGAACACGCTGCCGGGCAAACTGGGCGAGGGCCGGTTCGCCGCGGCGGACTTCCTCCGCGAGATCCAGGGCCTGTCCGCGAAGTTCCACCCGCTGCGCATCGACGGCGAGGACTACCGGCACCGGGGCCTGCCCGAGGCTCCCGCACCGCACTCGGACGAACAGGTCACCAAGGCGGCCTACGCCACGCCCGGCGCGTCGCTGGACGACTTCCCCCAACTGCTTGCCCACCTCGCCCGGGTGCACCCGAGCCGGTACGGAGCGCTGACGGACGACCTCAGGGCCGTCTGCCTCACCGGTGTCGAGCCGGTGCCGGACCAGTCGAAGGCACTGCGGCTGGTCGTCCTGGCCGACCGTCTGTACGACCGGGAGGTGCCGGTCCTCGCGTCCGGCGTCCCCTTCGACCGGTTGTTCAGCGAGGAGATGCTGAAGGGCGGCTACCGCAAGAAGTACTTCCGGGCCATCTCCCGGCTCACCGCGCTCGCCCGCGACGCCCGGACGCTCGTCGAGCACTGACGCTCCCTACGCCTGCCCCGCTGCGCGGGGAGGCACGGACCGAGCGGCACGGACCGGCGGGGCACGGGCCGGCGGGGCACGGCCGCCGCATGACCGCTGCCGCGGCTCCTCCGCCCCTCCCCCGCCGCGCCGCCTCCGACCCCGTCCTGCCGCTGCCCTGCTGCCGCCGGCGGCGCGCGCCTCCGGCGGGCAGGGGTCGCCTCCCTCGCGGAGGGGTACCTCCCGCGGGGCGACCTCCCTCGCCGGCAGGCACCTCCGGCAGTGGGGGCACCTCCCTCGGTGGGCGCGCCTCCCGGCAACGGCTGCGCCGTACGGGTGACTCGGCGCTACGGCGCGCCATCCGGCCAGACAGCGCGTTCGAGCACAAAACAGCGCGCACCAGAAGCGCACGCTCCCCGCATTCGGCCATCTCCGATCTCCACATGATCGATTCCGGTCGATCACGCGCACGCAACGTCACGGTAACCACATAAGCGAGTCGGGCCGTTAACGTGGAGATTGCCTTGGGGAACGTGATGCCCGGTCCCGGCCGTTGAGGTCGACAGACACCGGTGGCCCGCCGCGCCGATGCCCCCAGATCGAGCGCCGCAGGACCGATGGGGAGGTGAACGCATGTGTGACGACCTCGGTACACGACTGCCGCCCTGCCTCATCGCCGCCCTGCTGTTCGCGCTCCATCTGTTCACTCCCACTTCTCCATTGGCAACCGCACACACTTCCGAAGGGGCCGTGCGCCCGCAGTCCACGGCCACCGTCGGTCCACGCCCCGGCCCCGTCGCCCCGGCGGCGACGTCCACGAGCCCGTCGACGGGGGAAACCGCGACGGCGGTCCCGGCCCGGGTCACCCGGGTGGCCGAAAGGCCCGGGGCCCATGACCGTCTGCGACACGAACACCCGGTCGAGGAAGCGGTGCAGATCCTGCGGGCGCGCGACCGCCACCGCTGCGAGGAACACACGCCGCAGCGTCCCCCGCTCCTGAACCGCCTCGGCACCACGACCCCGCTGCCGGCCACCCCGCGGGAGCCGCGGGACGACCGGCCCTCGGCCCGGCTCAGACCGGCCGATCGCCCGGCGACACTCCAGGTCTTCCGCTGCTGAACCCGCCACCGGACGGCTCCTGACCGCTCCGGTTCACCCGAAAGGCTCAACACCGGGCACGGAAACCCTCCATGACCCCGCCCCGGCCAGTACCTGGATCAGCCAGCACAGCGGCCCCCACCGAGGTCGACGGCAGCGCCCCGGCTCCACGTCCGGTGGTCGCCCGACCGTCGTCGGTGTGGCCGCTGGCCCCCATACTCGGCCCACGCGGAGCCCGGTCGGTTCCTCTTGCCCGGTCCGCCCACACGCCTGCCCCCCGTTCCCCCACACGCAACACCCACGCGCTGTTCCAGCGCGCAGGAGGCATCCGTATGAACACCCTCAAGAGGCGCGTCAAGCGCCCCGCTTCCGCCGGCCCCCCGGGCTCCGACAGCTCCTCCGCTCACACCGACCCCTCAGGCCCTTCCGGGTCCTCGGGGTCCTCCGGGTCCGCTGGCCCCGCTGGCCCCTCCAAGTCCGCCGGGTCTTCCGGGGCACCGCGCTCACGCGACTCGTCCGACTCCCCCGCCCCTACCGGATTCGCCGCGCTCCGCCCGGACTTGAGCGCCTCGATCGTCGTCTTCCTCGTCGCCCTCCCCCTCTGCGTGGGCGTCGCCGTCGCCTCCGGAGTCCCGGCCGAACTCGGCCTGGTCACGGGCATCGTGGGCGGACTCGTGGCAGGTGCCCTCCCCGGCAGCAGCCTTCAGGTGTCCGGCCCCGCCGCCGGTCTGACCGTGCTCGTCCTGGAGGCCGTGCGGGCCTACGGGCTCGCGGCACTGGGCGTCATCGTCCTGGCCACCGGTGTCCTGCAACTCCTCATGGGCGCACTGCGCTGGGGCCGTTGGTTCCGGGCGATCTCGGTGTCCGTGGTCGAGGGGATGCTCGCCGGCATCGGACTCGTCCTGATCGCCGGCCAGTTGTACGCGATGACCGGCGCCGAAGCGCCCGCCGCCGGGCTCGACAAGATCGCGGGGCTGCCCGGCATGCTCCTCGACACCTTCGGCACGTCAACGGCCCGGCTGTCGCTGTTGCTCGGCGCGGGCACGATCGCCGTCCTGGTGCTGTGGCGGCGCGTACCCCACGCGGCCCGACTCGTGCCCGCTCCGCTCGCGGCGGTCGCCCTCGCCACCACCGCATCGGTGGCGTTCTCGCTCCCGGTGGCGAAGGTCGAGGTCACCGGGCTGCTGGACTCCGTACGACTGCCGGAGGCGGGGGACTTCGCGGCCCTCGCGAACATCGGCCTGCTCGGCACCATCCTCGCGTTCACCCTGATCGCATCGGCGGAGTCCCTCTTCAGCGCGGCGGCGGTGGACCGCATGCACCACGGCCGACGCACCCACTACGACAAGGAGTTGATGGCGCAGGGCGCCGGCAACACGGTGTGCGGACTGCTCGGCGCCCTGCCGATGACCGCGGTCATCGTGCGCAGCGCGGCGAACGTGCAGGCCGGCGCGAGGACCAAGGCGTCCCGGGTGCTGCACGGCCTGTGGCTGCTGCTGTTCGCCGCGCTGTTCCCCGCGGCGTTGGCGATCATCCCGCTGCCCGCGCTGGCCGGTGTCCTGGTGCACGCGGGGAGCAAGCTCATCCCCGTGCGCGCCTTGCCTCCGCTCTGGCGCGACCACCGGGGCGAGGTGGTGATCCTCGGAGTCACCGCCGTCTCGATCGTGGCCATCAGCATGTTCGAGGGGGTGCTCATCGGGCTGTCGATGGCGGTGGTGAAGACCGCCTGGGAGGCGTCGCACGTACGGCTGGAGGTACAGGACACCGGCGAAGGGACCGTACGGGCGCGGCTGTCGGGCAATGCGACGTTCCTGCGGCTGCCGCGCATCCTGGACACCCTGGAGGCGCTGCCCCACGACCGCGCGGTCGAGTTGGACCTGTCGGGTCTCCACCACCTCGACCACGCCTGCCGGACCGCGTTGGAGAACTGGTCCGCCCGCCACGGCGCCGGCGGACCCGAACGCGTCACCGTGACCCCGGTGGAGGGCCGGGCCTGAGGTGACGTTCCCGAGGGGCGCCCGGGCGGGCGCCCCTCGGGAACGCGTACGCGCCAGGTGCGCCGGGCCCCGGAAGCCGCCGCCTGGGGCCCGTGGTGCCCCTGCGGGGCCTTGGTCTCCCCCGCGCCCGCGCCTGTCTTCGCCAAGGCAGCGCGCCCGTACGGAGGGCGCGCCGGTGCATCGGGTCGAGCGGTGCGCGCCCGTGCTGCGCGAGCGGGCGGGCGACCGGGTTGCGCCACCCGGGTGGGGACACGGGACCGGGGTGGTTCCGGGGGTGTGGGGTGCGTGCTACACACAAGGGTTCCTCGTGGTCGTCGCACGTCCTGTCCACCCACAGGAGGTTCCCCCATGGCACGCGCCCAGGAACACGAGCCCACCGGGGCCCGTCGCTCGTCCCCTCCCCCGCCCGCCCCGCCCGCCCCCTCCGCTCCGTCCGTTCCCCCCGCGCCGCACGAGGGTTCCGCCCCGGCGGCGCGCCCCGGTCCCGGCGCCGGCGCCCCCGCTGCCCCGGGCCGGGAGGCCGACGGGCACCCGAACCGGCGCCGGGTACTGGCCCGTACGGGTGCCCTGGGTCTGGGCATCGCGTTCGCGGGCAACCTCTCCGAACTCTTCGCGGGCGAGGCCAGCGCACGGACCCCGGCGGGTCTCGGTAACGACGGTTACGGCCCGCTGGTCCCCGATCCGCAGGGGCTCCTCGACCTCCCGCGGGGCTTCCGGTACCGGGTGCTGTCGCGCGAGGGCGAACCGCTGCGCTCCGGCGAGGGCCCGGTCCCCGGCAACCACGACGGCATGGCGGCGTTCGCGGGACGCGGTCACCACAGCGGACGGACCCATCTGGTCCGCAACCACGAGAACCGGGCGACCGCCGCGCTGCCGGTGCCCACGGTCCCCGGACTGACGTACGACCCGATGGGCAAGGGCGGCTGCACGACGCTCACCCTGGACCGCGGACACACCGTCCTGGACGAACGCGTCTCCCTCGGGGGCACGGCCGTCAACTGTGCGGGCGGGCCCACCCCGTGGGGTACCTGGCTCACCTGTGAGGAGACCGAGGACCGGGCCGGCACCAACGGCTACGCCAAGGACCACGGGTTCGTGTTCGAGGTGGACCCCGTGGACCCCCGCAGGACCGGAGCGGAGCCGCTCACCGCGATGGGCCGCTTCCAGCACGAGGCCGTGGCGATCGACCCGCGCGACGGCACCGTGTACGAGACGGAGGACGCGTTCCGCCATCCGTTCGGCCTCTTCTACCGCTTCCTGCCCGCTCGGCCCCGCGGCGGGCTCGGCTCGCTGCGTGCGGGCGGACGCCTCCAGGCGATGCGGGTGCCGGACGTCCCCGACCTCTCGTCCGTACGGGAGGCGGGCGCCCGCTTCGACGGGGTGGAGTGGGTCGACGTTCCCGATCCGCTCGCCGCCGAGACCCCCGTCCGCCACCAGGACTTCGGGCCCGCGGGAATCACCCACGCCCAGAAGCTGGAGGGCTGCTACTGGGGCGGGCGCTGCGTGTACTTCGTGTCGTCGTACGCCCGCAGTCGCGAGGGTTCGGCCGCCGACCACTACGGGCAGATCTGGCGTTACGACCCCCGGCGGGCGCGGCTCACCCTGGTCGTGGTCTTCGGCCCCGACACGGACGTCCAACTGCCGGGCGAGCGGCCGGACAACATCTGTCTCGCACCCGGTGGCGGCCTCATGGTCTGCGAGGACGGCGGTGGCGGCCAGCACGTGTACGGAGTGACCCGCAAGGGCGAGGTGTACGCGATGGCCCGCAACAGGCAGGACATCGGCACGCCCCAGGAGCCCGACTGGGGCGAGTTCGCCGGAGTGACGTTCTCCCCGCGCGGCGGCACCATGTACGTGAACTGCTACACCCCGGGGACGACCTTCGCGGTCACCGGCCCCTGGCGCTGACCCGGGACGCGCACCCCTCGTCAACCCGTCCCACACACCTCCCCCAGACGGGTGAAACAGCGGGAAATCGGGTCCAGGTGTGCGGAATCAGGCACTCCGCTGGGGTCGCCCCGCGTTCTTCCTCTGATTGATGCGGGCGGCGCTCGGTTCGCGGGGCACGGTTCACGGGACGTGCGATCGAGTACCGCTGCACACCGGGGGCGCCCCCGGACTCCCGGATCAATCGGCGGCCGGCTTCGCGACCCGGCCGTCCAGGAGGAAACCGAACGGACGGGGGGGGAGGCAGGGCCCGAGCAAGGAACGAACGAGCGGATGGCCGACACCCGTGACCGCGGTGCCGGCGGGCCGGACGACCCCCTCGCCCCTTGAACGCACGCATGAGGAGCACCGCGTACGCGTGATCGCGCAGGCGCCGCCCCGTGAGCGTCGCCCCGTGAGCGTCGCCCCGTGGGCGCCATCGCGACTCGTCTTCGTGGGCGAACACCGCGTCGAGACCCGACGCACGCCTACCCACGGGTCAGACGGCTCGCGGACTCCTCTCCGTGAGCGAGGCCCAACGGCCCCACCTCGGCGCCCTGGTACGCCGAGGTAGCCGCCTGCACCCCGACCAGGCGGGGTGCGGCGCAGGGGCCGGGGCCACGCCTCACGGGCGTGCCCGCACGTTCCGACATCCGGAACGCCGCGGGTGCCGACGGGATGCCCGACGTCACCCACATCGACTGCTCGCCCCGACCGGGTGAGCGGTGTTAGACATGCCCGAAACACGTCATGCCACCGTCCAAGGGCGTGGCGCGGACGAAAGGGGCGTCACCAGCATGCGGTTGCACACCTACGAGTGGGGAACAGGTGACCGGACGGCCGTCCTCGTGCACGGGATCATGTCGGACCACCGGACCTGGCGACGGGTGGGGCCTGCGCTCGCCGCGCGCGGATACCGGGTGATCGGTGTCGACCTGCGCGGCCACGGAGGCAGCGGGCGGGGCGAGTACGGAGCCCAACTGTTCGCCGACGACCTGGTCGAGACCCTGCCGTCGGGGATCGAGCTGGCCCTGGGGCACTCACTGGGCGCGCTGGCCCTGTCGCTGGCCGTCGAGCGACTGGCACCGGCGCGGGCGGTGTACAGCGATCCGGCCTGGGCACTCGGTGACACCCCACTCGACCCCGCTCTCCTCGTGGCGTTCCGATCCGCGAGCCGGACGGACATCGCCTCGCTCAGCCCCCGCTGGGAAGCGGAGGACGTCGACCTCGAACTGGCGACGCTGCACCTGTGGGACCCGGGGACCGCGCTCGGCCTGTCGGGGGCGGAAGCGGTGAACCGCATACCCGAACGGGCCGTGGTTCCGTCACTGGTCCAGATCGCGGACCCGAGCCACTTCGTGTCGGAGCCGCTGCGCCAGGAGCTCGAAGTGCGCGGGTTCGAGGTGCGGACCGTGGCCGGGGCCGGGCACTCGATCCACCGTGACGACTTCGACGGGTTCATGAAGTCACTGGAGGGCTGGAGCTGAGCCCGTGGGGAGGCAGCCGCCGCGGGGTGGTGGCCGCCATGGGCGCGACCGCGCCCCCCATGGCCCCATGACGGTAAGCGGGTGATGTTCGGCCCCTGGGGCGACACCCCCGGCCAGCCAAAGAAGGAACCGCCGCTTATATGACTATACGTTCCCCATGTGATCATTTCTGTGCGGAGAGTGGCCGTGGTCGGATTGCTGGGGGTCGTACTCGCGGGGTGCGGAACGGAGGTCGCCCCTCGCCTCGGACGGGACCGAGCACCGGCAACAGCCGTGTCACCCGCGCCCACGACCAGCCCTACGAAGGCCCCGGTGCTGGCACCCGGCCCAGCCGGCCTGACTCCGGTCTTCAAGAACGGACCGCGCACCGAAGACCGCACCGTCGCCCTCACCTTCGACGCCGACATGACTGCCGACCAGGGCCCTCGGGCCGCGGCCGGGGAACGGTTCGACAATCCGGAACTGATCGCGGCGCTCCGCCAACTGAAAGTGCCCTCGACCGTCTTCATGACGGGACGCTGGGCGGAGGAGTACCCCGACCAGGCACGGTCCATCGGGCACGATCCCCTGTTCGAAGTCGCCAACCACTCCTACAGTCACCACGCCTTCACCCCTGACTGCTACGGACTCCCGACCGTCGGATCGGAGCTGATGCGGCCCGACGTCGAGCGGGCGTTCCGCGCCTTCCAAACGGTGGGCATCAAGGACGCGAAGCCGTACTTCCGCTTCCCCGGCGGATGTTACGACGATCACGCCCTCCGGGCCCTTGCACCGGCGGGGGTGACGGCCGTGCAGTGGGACGTGGTCGGCGGAGACGCCTTCGCCACGGACGCCGAGGCCGTGGCGAAGGAGGTGTTGGACGGGGTGCGACCGGGATCGGTGGTGGTCCTGCACTGCACCCGGAGCGCCGCCCCGACGACGGAGCGGGTGATCCGGGAGGTCGTCCCGGAACTGCGCGAGCGCGGGTACCGGTTCGTGAAGGTCTCCGATCTCATCGCACGCGAGCGCGGCCGGACCGAGGCCACGCCCTCGAAGCGCTGATCCGGAGCAGGGAGGACGGGGCCGCACGGATCTGCGGGCATACCCTTGACCCATGGACGAGTACTGCGCGGGTCCGGAGCGGGCCGGAGCGACGCCCGGCGCGGCGGCGACCACGGCCGGGGCCGAGGAGCAGGGGCCGTTCGCCGAGTGCGTACTGTGCCGGGAGCCGACCGAGTACCCGGAGACGCATCGCGGGATCACGCTCTGTCCTCGCTGCGAGTGGCTGGAGGCCCAGCGTTCCGCCTGCTCGGGCTGAACCGCACCGACCGGCCGGCACCGCCGTCGCCCCGCCACCCCACCGACCAACCGCACCACGGCGTCACACAGCCCTGGATCGGACCGTTCCCGCACTTCAGGGCGGTCCTGGCAGACTGGACGGGTGAGCATCCCCGAAGCCGCACCCGAAGGCCCGACCCCCCGCCCCGAAGAGCGGACCGCTGCCGCCGAGCCGGGCGCACCCGACGAGGCACGTGCGGAGCGCAGCCGCGACGAGGCACCGCAGTTCGTGCTTCCGATGGTCGTGCGCCTGGAGCGCACCGGCCCCCCGGAACGCACGGACGCGCTGGAGACGGCGGCGCGGGCAGTGCTGGTCATGCTGAGCGACCCCCGCTCCCGGGGCGAGGGCGAGTGGGCCGAGGCAGTGCGCCAGTGGCAGGACGCCCGCATCCGCAAGGTGGTGCGGCGGGCCCGCGGTGCGGAGTGGCGACGGGCCGAGGCGCTGCCGGGCATCACGGTGAGCGGGAAGTCCGCGGAGGTCCGGGTGTTCCCGCCGGTGCCGCTGGACGGCTGGCCCAAGGACCTGGCGCGGCTCCAGGTCTCGGGTACCGAATTGGAGGACCCGCAGCCTCCTGGGGCGCCCGCCCCGGGCGGTCCCGTGTTGTGGATGAGCCCGTCCACCACCATGACCGCGGGCAAGGCGATGGCGCAGGCCGGGCACGGGGCGCAACTCGCCTGGTGGGACCAGTCGGACGCGGAGCGGGCCGCCTGGCGCGCAGCCGGGTTCCCGCTGTCCGTGCGGACCGCCGAGCCGGAACAGTGGCAGCGGCTGGTGAGGAGCGGACTGCCGGTGGTGCGCGACGCGGGCTTCACGGAGATCGCCCCCGGTGACACGGTGGTGGCCGAGGGGCACCGCGGGTTCGGCGGGTTCGACAGCTGAACCTCCGGCCGGGCGGCCCCCGCCCCGTACCGCCCAACACCCCCGCTCCCACACTGCGCTCCGCTCCCGGATCACACCCGAGCGAGACTCCCCGTACACCTGTTTGACACACTGAGTAACGCATCGGTGACGATTCGTCATCCCGTCACCCTGGCGTCCCTCCGCAGGGGATCGTCGGCATCCGAAGGGCGCCGGCGGAGCAGCGACCGCAGGCGCGGGGGCGTGCGGGGACCGTGGGGGATTCCGAGTGTTCGACGTGCTGATCGCAGTGGTGCTGGGTGCACTGGCACTGGTGTTCCTGGTGCTGTTGTGGCAATTGGGTGCTCTGGGGCGGGTGACGTCCGCCGCCCACGTACTGCGCCGACGCCCACGCGGTGGCACACGCACGGTCCTGGTCACGGGGACGGTGCTCGTGGCGGCGACCACGACCGTCGCACTCCTGGGGCTGTCCGGGCCCGGGCGCCCCGGCGGCGCCGACCCGTCCGACCGCGCCGGTCGGAACGCGGAAGGGGCCGGGGCCGGCGGGTCGGGCGGGCGCCTTGGAGGCGCACCGGAACCGCGCCCCGCCACGAGCGGCCGGGGCGACCAGGACGCGGGTCGCGACGATCGGGAGGCCGCGGCGCCCGACGTCCCGAGCGCGTCGCCGAGCGCCACGGGCGGAACGCCCCCACCGGACACGGGCCTCGGCGCCACCGGGGGCGACGATCCCAAGGGCACCGGCTCGGGGAGCCGTGACGGCCGGCCGAACTCCACGGGCGCCTCCACCACCCGGCCCGGGAGCGACCGGCCGGGCGGGACGGCCCCGAGCACCGGGTCCGACGAACCCACGAGCGACCCCGGAGCTCCCGGTTCCGGCGCCGGAGGCAGCACCGGAGGAACGACGGGAGGCGGCGCCGGAGGGAGTACGGGAGGTCAGGGCTCCGACCCGACCGAAGAACCGGGCGGACCAGGTGGCACCGGTGGCGCCGGTGGACCAGGTACGCCCTCCCCCGGCGTGCCGAGCCCGTCCACCGCACCCGGCGGACCCGGGCGACCCGGCCCGGGAACCACCCCGGGGTCCGGTCACTGTCTGATCGGAGGGCTCCCGTCCCTCCTCGACCTGGGTGTCTGCCTGTCCGGCTGACCCGGCGCGGTGCCGGCGGACCGCGGGCCGCTGAACACCGCGGCGGCGGGTTGCGTACCTCTCATTGCCGCGAAGTGGGTTGAACCCACGAGGAGTCAGCGGTTGATTCTGGTACCCCCCGCGCGCCAAGATGCGCGCGACACCCCCGCCACGGGAGGCCCTCTTGCTGCGGCGCATCAACGGCACGGCGCTGATCATCGGCGCGCTCACCGCCACCCTGGCCGCGCTGGCCTTCCCGGTGTGGTCGTACGCCGACCGGTCCGGCACTGCGCAGGCGAACCTCGCCGCGGGCACGGTGTCCACGCAGTGGGGTCCGCTCACGGCGACCGACCGGGACTTCATCGTCCGGGTGCGGTTGGCCGGGCTGTGGGAACTCCCCGCGGGTCAGCAGGCGATGGAGCGGGCGCCGACCGAAGCGATCAAGACCGCGGGCGACCACCTCGTCGTCGGACACACCGACCTGGACAAACGGGTCCGGGAGGTCGCCGGGCAACTCGGCGTGGCGCTGCCGAGCCAGCCCAACGCCCAGCAACAGGCGTGGCTGCGCCAGCTCACGGACGCGACGGGCGTGCAGTACCAGAAGGACTTCGCGAACCTGCTGCGCATCGCGCACGGCAAGGTGTTCGCGCTGATCGCCCAGGTCCGCGACACCACCCGCAACACCCTGGTACGGCAACTCGCCACCGATGCGAACCAGACGGTCCTCGACCACATCACGGTGCTGGAGAACACCGGAATGGTCGACTTCGACGCGATCGCCAACGGGGCCGCCACCGGTACCGCGAGCCCCACCGGGCCGCCCCCGCCGAGCGGTGTCGCACCGCCCGCGCCGGGCGTCACCGCCGACGCGGACATCTCCACCACCTCACGCCCCTCGGCGACGGTGCCCGGTGTGGTCAACACGGACCGGGCGGAACCTCAGAACTAGCTCTGAACATCCTCCACCGGGATTCGGCCGGGCGCGGCGGGGCCATGAACCCGTCGAACGCGCACGCCGCGCACGCCGCGTCCGCCGGGCCGCCGGGCGGGGGCACGGGGCGCACCCCGTACGGTCAGGGACGGTACGGCGCTCGGCTCACGGAGGAGGGGGACCATGATGACCACGACCGCGCCACGCACGGCACCACCGAGGACGCCCCGGCTCGGCACCGGCATCGGCTGGCGTCCTGAGATCGCGGACGCCGTCGAACGGATGCCCGGAATCGACTGGGTCGAGGCCGTGGCCGAGAACCTCTGCCCGGGGCACCTGCCCGAGTCCCTGCTGCGGTTGCGCGAGCGGGGGGTCACGATCGTCCCGCACGGGGTCTCGCTCGGCCTCGGCGACGCGGACCGGCCGGACGAGGACCGGCTCGCCCAACTCGCGGCCCGTGCCGAGGCCCTGGGATCGCCGCTGGTCACCGAGCACATCGCCTTCGTGAGGGCCGGGGGCGGACTGACCGCGTCGCCGCTGCTGGAAGCCGGTCACCTGCTGCCGGTGCCCCGCACCCGCGACGCCCTCGACGTGCTGTGCGAGAACGTCCGGATCGCTCAGGACTCCCTCCCCGTCCCGCTCGCCGTGGAGAACATCGCGGCGCTGATCTCCTGGCCGTACGAGGAGATGACGGAGGGCCAGTTCCTGTACGACCTGGTGGACCGCACCGGGGTGCGCCTGCTGATCGACGTGGCGAACCTGCACACGAACCACGTCAACCGGGGCGAGGACCCGGCCCGGGCCCTGGACGAACTGCCCGTGGAGGCCATCGCCTACGTCCATGTGGCGGGTGGGGTCGAGCGGGACGGGGTGTGGCACGACAGTCATGCGCACCCGGTGCCCGAAGCGGTCCTGGAGATCCTCACGGACCTCACCTCCCGGGTGGACCCGCCGGGGGTGCTCCTCGAACGGGACGAGGACTTCCCCGAGCCGGACGAGTTGGCGCGGGAGTTGGGGTCGATCAGGGCCGCCATGTCCCGGGCCCGCCCCGCCCCGGCGGCCCGCCCGGCCCCCGTGGACGGCGGGCACCGTCGGAGTCCCGAGGCTGCCGCGCCGACCCCCGACGACGGGCCCGCCGCACGGCAGCGGGTGGCCCTCGCCCAGACGGCGCTGCTGTCCGCGCTGGTCGCCGGGACCCCGGTCCCCGAGGGCTTCGACCGGGCGCGGCTCGCCGTGCAGGGTCGGGCGCTGCTGGCGAAGCGGGCGGACGTGGTGGCGAAGGTCGCTCCGGAACTCCCGGTGATCCTGGGGAGTTCCTACCGTGCGGAGTTCCTCGCGTACGCGAACCGCCGGCCGATGACGACCGGCTACCGGGCCGACGCGCTGGGCTTCGCCGGGCACGTCCTGCGCGCCGGTGGCCCCGGTGACGAGGAGGCCCGGCGGGAGCTGACGCGGTGGTGGGTCGACCGGTCCGGGTCCCGGCCGCCGTCCCGGCACCCGTGGTCGCGGCTGGTGCGCTCGGTCCGGGTCGCCCGTGCGCTGCGTTCCCCGGGGTGACGGTCCGGCCCCGGTACGTCTTCCGTAGGTGGGGGCCGGGCGGACCCGCGTAGCCGATCCGCTCCCCCGGCCAGGGCGTCGACCGGCACGGACGGCGCATATGGCCACGCGAGGCCACGAGAGCATCACGACGCGGCAACACCTGGTCCACATCGCGGATGGACGATGGCGGGCACCCCGGCGGTTCGCGTAGAAATCCGCCATGTTCTGGCTCATCCTCCTGCTGGCCTGTGCGGTGGCCGGCACCTCGTGCACCCTGCTCTGTCGCGCGGCCGTCCGCGCGGCGGTCGCGGAGGGCACGCCCATCCCTCGTGGGCACCGACTGACCGTCTACGAAGCGGCGTTCCTGTCCGGCGGTCCCCCTCGCGTCGCCGAGGTGGCGATGGTGTCGATGGCCCGTCAACGCCGACTGGTGCTCGCGCACACCGGGTGGGCGACCGTGGTCGACCCGCGCGGCCGGGACGCCCTGGAACGGTCGGTGCTCGGCGCGATCGGCTCCGCCGGGCAGGCGCGGATCGCCTCGGTACGGGCCGCGGTCGCCGGTGACGAGGCGGTGCGCGCCCTCGGCGACCGGCTGACGGCGGCCGGCCTCGCGGTCCCGGAGCACACCCGCGGCACCGTCACGACCGCCGTCCTACTGGTGCGGGTGTCCTCCCTGGTGGTCCTGGGGCTCGGGGCGTTGGCGTGGGTCGCCGCCCAGCCGGCGCCGGGCGGTGCCGCGACGACGCACGCCGCCTGGTTCGCCCTGCCCCTGTTGCTGACGGCGAGTTGCCTGCTGATCGCGCGCGTCGAGGCGCGACCGTACACGCGCTGGGCGTCGGCGTCGGGGCGCGCCCTGTTGTGCGGCCTCTCGGCCCGGCCCGGTGGGGACGACCGCACGTATCTGACCGCGGTGGCGGTGGGCGGGGTGCCCGCGGCCGACGATCCGGGCCTGGTGACGGCGTTCGCCCACCGGGACCACGGCAACGGTGCGGACGGTGCGCTGCGCCCCGGGCCGACCGACCGGGGGTCCGCGCGGCGCGAGCGTTGACGCCACGCATCGGGGCCATTGCGCCGACATCCGTCCGCCGGTGCTTTACATCGCCCCCACGCACCCCAATCATCCCTTTTGTCAGATGATCCGTACGGGCTTCGGTCTCCCCACCGGGCGACCGGCAGCTCGTGCGCGGGAACGGCGGAACGAAGAGCAGGAGCACCATGAGAGCAGTCGTCCGCTGGAGCACCGCCGGATCCCTGGTCCTGTCCGCGCTGTGGGCGGCCCCCCTCTCCGCTTCCGCGACCACCGGCTCGACGACCGCCCGGGAGGCGGCCGGAGTGCGGAGCGCCGTCGCCCGGGCCGCCGTACGGGGCGTCAGCTTCGGCCCCTGCGCCGAGGAGGAGGACCTCCCGGCGCCGGTGGAGTGCGGCACGGTCGAGGTGCCGCTCGACTACGCCCACCCCGACGACCGTCGGATCGCGCTCACCGTGAGCCGAGTGGGCGCCACGGGCACGGACCCGGACGGCCGACCCGCCCCGCGACAGGGCGCCCTGGTGTTCAACCCGGGCGGCCCGGGCGGCAACGGCACGTACTTCCCGTTGATCGGCGGCGTCCCCGCCTGGCAACGCATCGCCGCCGCGTACGACCTGGTGGGCTACGCCCCGCGCGGGGTGGGCCGTTCGGCGCCGCTGTCCTGCCAGGCGCCCGGGGACTTCGTGAAGGCCCCCACCCAGGCCCCCGTCCACCCGTCCGCGTCCTACAAGAAGGAACGCGTCGCCGAGGCCACGTCGTACGCGCGGGGCTGCGCCCGCCGGGCCGGCGACGCCCTACAGCACTACACGACCCTGAACAACGCACGGGACCTCGACGTCCTGCGGGCCGCGCTCGACGAACGGCAGTTGACGTTCATGGGGGCGTCCTACGGGACGTACCTCGGCGCGGTGTACGCGACGCTGTTCCCCGCGCACGTGCGGCGGATGGTCTTCGACTCGGTGGTCGACCCCCGGCCGGAACGGATCTGGTACCGCAACGACCTCGACCGGGCGGCGGCCGTGGAGCAGCGCTGGGCCGACTTCCGCTCCTGGGTCGCCCGGCACGACGACGTCTACGGGCTGGGGCGCACCGCCGCCGCCGTGCAGCGTTCGTACGAGGAGGTGCGGGCGGCCGTCGCCGCGGAGCCGGCGGGCGGCAAGGTCGGGCCGGGACAGTTGCACGCGGCCTATCTGCGGACCGCCCACTACGACGACTACTGGCCGATGCGGGCCGCCGCACTGTCCGCCTTCCAGGACGGCGACCCGGAACTGCTCGTCGCCCAGGCGGCGCCGATCCCGGAGGTGGCCGCCGAAACGGAGAACGCCCACGCCGTGTACACGGCCGTGCGGTGCAATGACGCGCCCTGGCCCACGGACTTCGCGGACTGGGACGCCGAGCACACCGCGCTGGCCGCCACCGCCCCCTTCGGTGCCTGGGACAACGCCTGGACCCATCTGCCGTGCGCGTACTGGCGCGCGCCCCGGCAACGGCCGCTCGACGTACGGGCGGACGCGGCCGGTCTGCCGCCGACGCTGATCCTGGCCGCCGAGCGGGACGCCGTGACCCCGTACCGGGGGGCGCAGGAGCTGCGGGAGCGGCTGGGCGGTGCGCGGCTGGTGACCGAGCGGGACGCCGGGCAGCACGGGGTCGGCGGCGGGCCGAACGCCTGCGTCAACGCCCACCTGGACGCGTACCTGCTGACCGGACGGGTACCCGAGGCGGACGCGGAGTGCGCGGGGCACCCCCAGCCGCGTCCGCTGGCCACCCGCCGCACGGAACGCGGGCCCGACCCGGCGTACCGGGTGGGCCCGCGTTGAGGGTCGGCGGTCAGGCGAGCGAGGCGACCAGTTCGGCCACGCTGCGACGGCGTCCGGTGTAGAAGGGGACCTCCTCACGGACGTGCATCCGCGCCTCGGAGGCCCGCAGATGACGCATCAGGTCCACGATCCGGTGGAGCTCGTCGGCCTCGAAGGCCAGGATCCACTCGTAGTCGCCGAGGGAGAACGAGGCGACGGTGTTGGCCCGGACGTCGGGGTAGCCGCGCGCCATCTTGCCGTGGTCGGCGAGCATCTTGCGGCGCTCCTCGTCCGGCAGCAGGTACCACTCGTAGGAGCGGACGAACGGGTAGACGCTGACGTAGTCGCGCGGGGTCTCGTCGGCGAGGAACGCGGGGATGTGGGAACGGTTGAACTCGGCGGGCCGGTGCAGCGCCATGTTCGACCAGGTCGGGACGAGGGCGCGGCCGAGCTTGGTGCGGCGGAAGAGGTTGTACGCCTCCTGGAGCGCGTCGGCGGTCTCGGCGTGCCACCAGATCAACAGGTCGGCGTCGGCGCGCAGGCCCGACAGGTCGTAGGTGCCCCGGACCGTGACGTCCTTGGCGGCGAGCTGTTCGAACAGCTCGTCGACCTCGTCGGCGTACCCGGAGCGGTCCTCCGGGAGTACGTCACGAAGGGTGAAGACGGACCACAGCGTGTAGCGGATGACCTCGTTGAGGTCCTTGGCCAGCTTGCCGCGGTGGGGAATCCTTGCGGGGGCGTCGTCGCTCATGTTCCTCATTCTCCTGCGCCGCCGTGGCGGCTTTGCACCGGGTTGCTCATCAGAGGGTCCGTACGGTCCGGATCGCCCAGGACCAGGTCGGCCGCGGCCTGCCCGCCGCCCACGCACGCGGGCACGCCGACCCCGTCGTAAGCGGCGCCGCAGACCGCGAGGCCGGGGAGTTCCGCCAGGTGGTCGCGGATGCGTGCCACCCGGGAGTGGTGGCCGACCGGGTACTGCGGCAGGCCGTCGTTCCAGCGGGTGACCCGGCTGGCGACCGGTCGCGCGGTCAGTCCCGCGGCGGCACCGAGGTCACGGCGGGAGACGGCGACGAGGTCGGCGTCGTCGCGCTCCAGGTCGGCCTCGTCGCCGTAGCGGCCCACGGAGGTCCGGACGACGAGCAGGTCGGGGTCCTCGGCGGCGATCCAGCCCCACTTCTGGGAGGCGAACGTCGACGCCTTGATGGTGTGCCCGTCGACCGGCGGCACGAGGAAGCCGCTGCCCGGCGGCAGGCTCACCTCGGTGCGCCGGTAGGCCAGGGTGACCAGCGCCATGGAGGCGTACTCGACGGTCTCCAACTCGGTCGCCGCGCCCGGCGCCTCGGCGGCGAGCAGCCGGGCGGCGGTCGGGGCCGGGACGGCGAGGACCACGCCGTCGACGTCGAGGTCCAGGTCGACGGCCGTGACCCGCCAGCGGCCGTCCGGGGTGCGGCGCAGTCCGGTGGCGGGGGTCGCGAGGCGGATCTCCCCGCCGCGGGCGCGCACGGCGTCGGCCACCGCCAGCGGGAGGCTGCCGACGCCGCCCTCGATGCCCATGAAGACGGGGCCGGGCGTGGGGTTCGTGGCGGCCCGGCGCTGGATCTCGCGCACCGCCGCCGTGAGGGAGGGGTGGGTGCGGGCCGCCTCGAAGAGCTGGGGGACCGCGGAACGCAGCGAGATGCGGTAGGCGTCGCCCGCGTAGACGCCGCCGAGCAGGGGTTCCACCAGTCGGTCGACGACCTCGTGGCCGAGCCGGGCGGCGACGTAGGTGCCGACCGCCACGTCGTCGCCGAGGTCGGCCGGGTCCACCGGGGGGAGTTCGTCCTCCGCGGACGCCCGGCGCAGGCCCTCGGGGGACAGCACCTCGGCGAGGGCATCCGCGTGCGCGGGCACGCCCATGACGTGCCCCTTCGGCATGGGCCGCAGGGCGCCCCGGGTCCACAGGGACGCCGTGGTGGTGGCCGGGGCGCAGAGGCGGTCGCCGAGGCCCACCTCGCGGGCCAGGGCCACGGCCTCGGGCCGGCGCGCGAGCAGGGACTCGGCACCGAGGTCGACGCGGGCGCCCGCGATCTCGCCGGGCAGCAGCTTGCCGCCGGGGCGGTCGGACGCCTCCAGCACCGTGACCCGGGCACCGGTCGCCAGGAGGCGGTGGGCCGCGGCCAGTCCGGAGATGCCGGCGCCGATCACGACGAAGCTACGGGGCGGTGCCGGGGCGGGGTGCTCTGCGCGCATGCCCCAACTCTGTCAGAGGTGGGGGGCCGGTTCGCAGGGCCGTTGGTCCCGGTGCGGGGTCCGGATTCCCCGACCGACCGGCGAGTCCGAACCGTGATGCGTTCGCGATGCGTTGGCGACGTCGCGGCGGGGTGCGGTGACGTCGAAGGAGTGTCGGATTGCGCACCGCTTCCCAGGGGGAGTCGAAGATGAGTGTTCTGCGAGAGCCCGTTCCCGTGCCGGGTCACCGTCCGCCACGGCGGCGGGCCCGGTGGGTCGCCGGCGTCCTGCTCGCCGGGTCGCTGACGCTCGCCGGATGCGCCGGATCGGGCGGCGACCAGGGGGAGTCGGCGAACAAGGGGGCCAAGGCGGCGGACGCCCGGGGTTACGCCCCGCCCGGGGAGGCCGAGGGCGCCCTGCGTGCGGAGGGTGCTGCGGGCCCCGAGGGCAAGTCCGACGGGAAGGCCGACTCGGGGAAGCCGGAATCGGACGGCGACCTGCGAGCGGACCGACTCGCCCAGCGGAAGATCATTCGCACTGCGGAGCTGGTGGTGCGGGTCGAGGACGTGTCCCGGGCCCTGGCCACCGTACGGTCGGCCGCGGAGTCGGTCGGCGGGCTCGTCGGCGAGGAGTCGACGGACCGCGACGACGACGGGCGGGAGCAGTCCAAGGTCGTCCTGCGCGTTCCGCAGGAGAAGTACGACGACGTCCTGGAGGAGCTGGGCGACACCGGGACGGTGCTCCGCCGGAACACCGGCGCCGAGGACGTCACCGAGCAGGTGGTCGACGTCGAGACCCGCCTCAAGAACCAGCGGGCGAGCGTGGCCCGCATCCGGGAGCTGATGGACGAGGCGACGAAGATCAGCGACGTGGTGGCGCTGGAGGGCGAGCTGAGCAGCCGTCAGGCGGACCTGGAGTCGCTGCTCGCCCAGCAGGCGTCGCTGAAGGACCGCACGACGCTGGCCACCATCACGCTGTCGCTCACCGAGCGCCCCGACGCGGGCCGGGACGAGGAGTCCGGCTTCCTGGACTCGGTCGGCGACGGCTGGGGCGCGTTCGTCGCGACGCTGCGCTGGCTGTCGATCGTCTTCGGCGCCGCACTGCCGTTCCTGGCCCTGGCCGGGGCCCTGTACGCGGTGTGGCGTTGGCTGCTGGGTCCGTGGGTGCGCCGGCGTCGCCCGGTGCCCCCGGCCGGGCCCGCCGCCCGGGCAGCGGTGAGTGCCACGGGCGTCGCGGCGCCCGAGGCTCCGGCCGCCGCGCCCCCGGCGCCGCGGACGCCCGACGCGGGCTGATCCACCCGGTGTGTGTGCGCACGTAGCGTGCTCACTTGACGATCCACTCCCTAAAGGGAGGGGATTCTTACGGCTCGCGCCGTGAGACTTCCTGTTTCGTCGCCGACTGCCCGCCCGGAGAACTCCGTTGAGGTCTTACACCAGCTCCGCAGGCTGTAACCGCCCGCCCGGCGGCCAGAAGGTTCTTCGCTGCGTTCACGTCCCGGTCGTGGGTGGTGCCGCAGTCGCACGTCCAGGTGCGGACGTTCAGCGGCATCTTCCCGGCGAGGGTGCCGCAGGTGGAGCACAGCTTGGAGGAGGGGAACCAGCGGTCCACGACCACGAGGTTCCGTCCGTACCAGGCTGCCTTGTACTCCAGCATCGTGCGCATCTGGTGCCATGCGGCGTCGGAGATGGCGCGGGCGAGGCTGTGGTTCTTGACCATGTTGCGCACGGTCAGGTCCTCGATCACGAGCGTTTGGGTCTCACGCACGAGACGAGTAGTGATCTTGTGGAGATGGTCGCGACGGCGGTCGGTGATCCGGGCGTGGATCTTGGCGACCTTCCGCCGGGCCTTGGCCCGGTTGGCGCCGTCGCCCTTGGCCTTCTTCGCCAGACGGCGCTGGGCCAGGGCGAGACGGGCGCGGTCGCGTCGCTCGTGCCGGGGGTTGGCGATCTTCTCCCCGGTCGAGAGGGTGAGCAAGTGGTCCAGGCCCGCGTCGATGCCGACCTCCGCGCTGGTGGCGGGGAGCGGCTTCACGGAGGGGTCCTCGCACAGAATCGAGACGAACCAGCGTCCCGCGTTGTCCTGCGACACGGTCACCGTGGACGGCTTCGCTCCGTCGGGGAGCGGGCGCGACCATACGATGTCCAGCGGCTCCGCCATCTTGGCCAGCGTCAGCTGTCCGTCACGGAAGCGGAAACCGCTGGTGGTGTACTCGGCGGACTTCCGGGACTTCTTCCTCGACTTGAAGCGCGGGTACTGGGCCCGCTTGCCGAAGAAGTTGGTGAACGCCACCTGCAAGTGCCGCAGACACTGCTGCAACGGCACGGAGGACACCTCGTTCAGGAACGCGAGTTCCTCGGTCTTCTTCCACGCCGTCAGCATCGCGGACGTCTGGTGGTAGTTGACCCGCTCCTGTCGCGTCCACGCCTCCGTGCGTGCGGCGAGCGCCAGGTTGTAGACCTTGCGAACACAGCCGAACGTGCGCGACAGCTCGGCCGCCTGCACATCGGTCGGGTAGAAGCGGTACTTGAACGCCCGCTTCACATGACTCATGGCCACGCTCACAAACTAGCGGTACCACAGGTGAGAATCAAACCTGCGGGTCAGAGCCGATCTTTCACCCAGGGGACGAAACCCCGCTCACTGCCCTGCTCCGCAGGGGTTTCGCTTCCTCCCCCACCTAAAGATGGGGGTATCCACGAAAGGACTCAGATGAACGATTCGAGGGAGCGGCTGGTCATCATCGGCGGTGACGCGGCGGGCATGTCCGCCGCGTCCCAGGCGCGCAGGCTCAGGGGCCCGGCGGAGCTGGAGGTGGTGGCGTTCGAGCGGGGGCACTTCACCTCGTACTCGGCGTGCGGCATCCCGTACTGGGTGGGCGGCCAGGTGGCCGAGCGGGACGAGCTGATCGCGCGGACGCCCGAGGAGCACCGGGAGCGCGCGATCGACCTGCGGACCCGCACCGAGGTGGTGGAGGTCGATCCGGAGCGGCGCCGGGTCCGCAGCCGGGACCTCGACTCCGGCTCCGAGGAGTGGACGGACTACGACAAGTTGGTCATCGCGACCGGTGCCCGTCCGGTGCGCCCCCCGCTGCCGGGCATCGACGCGCCCGGGGTGCACGGGGTGCAGACCCTGGACGACGGGCAGGCGCTGCTCGACACCCTGGACGCCACCGCGGGCCGCCGCGCGGTCGTCGTCGGCGCCGGGTACATCGGCGTCGAGATGGCCGAGGCGATGATCAACCGGGGCTACGAGGTCACGGTCGTCAACCGCGGTCAGGAACCGATGTCCACGCTCGACCCGGACATGGGCCGGCAGGTGCACGAGGCCATGAGCTGGCTCGGCATCACCATGGTCAACGACACCGAGGTCACCGGGGTCCGCACGGGGGAGGACGGGCGGGTCCGGGCGGTGACCACCGCCGACGACGCGTACCCGGCCGACGTGGTGATCCTCGGGCTCGGCGTCCGCCCCGAGACCTCGCTCGCCCGCGCGGCGGGCCTCCCGCTCGGCGAGCACGGCGGACTGTTGACGGACCTGTCGATGCGGGTGCGCGGCCAGGACGCGATCTGGGCCGGCGGCGACTGCGTGGAGGTCCTGGACCTGGTGTCGGGACGGGACCGGTACGTCCCGCTGGGCACCCACGCCAACAAGCACGGCCAGATCATCGGCACCAACGTCGGCGGCGGGTACGCGACCTTCCCCGGGGTGGTCGGCACCGCGGTGTCCAAGGTGTGTGACCTGGAGATCGCCCGGACGGGTCTGCGGGAGAAGGACGCCCGCGCGGTGGGGCTGCGCTACGTGACCGCCACCATCGAGTCGACCAGCCGGGCGGGGTACTACCCGGGTGCGCAGCTGATGACGGTGAAGCTGCTGGCCGAGCACCGCACCGGACGGCTGCTCGGGGCGCAGATCGTGGGCCGGGAGGGCGCGGCGAAGCGGGTGGACGTCGCGGCGGTGGCGCTGACCGCCCAGCTGACCGTGGAGCAGATGACGCACCTGGACCTCGGGTACGCGCCGCCGTTCTCCCCCGTGTGGGACCCGGTCCTGGTCGCCGCGCGCAAGGCGGTGCGCGCCGTCCGGGAGGCGGGCTGGTAGCCGGGCCGTCGGACGCGCGCCCCCGCTCCCGTCCGACCTCCGGGCGAAGAACGGCCGGAATCCGACGCTTGGCGGCGGCTCCCCACGGAAAGGGGAACCGCCGCGGCGATCAGCGTGCGGTGCGGGTGTGCACGTCCTCCACGAGCCGGGTGAGGGCGTCCGGGTCGGTGTCGGGCAGGACCCCGTGACCCAGGTTGAAGATGTGGCCCTCCAGACCGCGGGCCGCCTCCAGCACCTCGCCGGTCTTGGCGACCACGGCCTCGGTGCCCGCGAAGAGCACGGCCGGGTCGAGGTTGCCCTGGAGCGCCTTGCCGGGACCCACCCGACGGGCGGCCTCGTCCAGCGGCACCCGCCAGTCCACGCCCACCACGTCGGCCCCGGCCTCGCCGAGCGCACCGAGCAGCTCACCGGTGCCGACGCCGAAGTGGATGCGCGGGACGTCGTAGCCGGCGACGGACGTGAAGACCTTGCGGGAGGCGGGGAGCACGGACCGTCGGTAGTCGACGGGGGCGAGGGCGCCGACCCAGGAGTCGAAGAGCTGGACGGCGCTGACGCCGGCCTCGATCTGGACCTTGAGGAAGGCCGAGGTGATGCCGGCGAGCCGGTCCAGGAGGTCGGCCCACAGCTGCGGGTCGCCGTACATCAGCGCCTTGGTGTGCTCGTGGTTGCGGGACGGGCCGCCCTCCACGAGGTAGCTCGCCAGGGTGAAGGGCGCGCCCGCGAACCCGATCAGGGGCGTGGCGCCCAACTCGGCGGTGAGCTGCCCGATGGCCTCCGTGACGTACGGGACGTCCTCGGGGGTGAGGTCGCGCAGTCGGTCGAGGTCGGCGCGGGAGCGGATCGGCTGCTCGATGACCGGGCCGATGCCGGGCTTGATGTCGAGGCCGACGCCGATGGCCTTCAACGGGACGACGATGTCGCTGAAGAAGATCGCCGCGTCGACGTGGTGCCTGCGGACCGGCTGGAGGGTGATCTCGGTGACCAGGTCCGGCTGCATGCACGAGTCGAGCATGGCGATGCCCTCGCGGACCTTGCGGTACTCCGGGAGGGAGCGGCCCGCCTGGCGCATGAACCAGACCGGGGTGTGCGGCACGGGTTCGCGGCGGCACGCCTTCAGGAACGCGGATTCCCGGACGCCCTCTCGTGTCGCGGTCGACCGGTCCGTGGGGTTCTCGTTGGCACTCACGTCGGAAAGTCTCCCATGCGGGTGGGGGCGCGATCCGGACAGCCCTCGCCCACAGGGGTGTCCCTCCCCGCACCGGCGCCGGCTTCCCCTTACTCTTCCCGGCATGGCTGCGGCTCAGGAACGACTGTCGGACGACGCTGGTGGGACGGACAACGGCGAGGGGGTGCCGGGCGGGAACCCGGCGGACGCCGGGCCGCCGGCCTTCCGTGCGGCGGTCGACGCGGTGCGCACGGCACGGCTGCGGCCCGGTGTCGAGATCGAGCCGGTCCGACCGCCCCGACGGCTCGCCCCGCACGCGTACGCGTGGGAGGCCGCGGTGGTCGACGGGGACGAGGACCTGGCGGACGGGCGGCTGGTGCTGCTGCACGATCCGGCCGGCCACGACGGCTGGCGGGGCACGTTCCGACTGGTGACGCTGGTCCGGGCGGAGTTGGAGCCCGAGATGGCCGCCGACCCGTTGCTGCCGGAGGTGTGCTGGTCCTGGTTGACGGGCGCACTGGAGGGTCGGGGCCTCACGTACGGGGAGCCGAGCGGCACGGTGACCCGGGCGGGCTCCCACTACTTCGGCGGCCTGGCCCGCCGCCCGGCCACGTCCCAGATCGAGATCCGGGCGTCCTGGACGCCGGAGGAGGGCGATCGGGGCGTGCCGGACACGGCCGCGCACCTGACGGCCTGGTGCGATCTGTTGGGCCAGGTCGCGGGGCTCCCCCCGTCGCCGTCGGCCGATGCGTCCGTGGTCACCCTGCCGCAGCGCCGCGGTCCGCAGACCTCCTGAGGCGCCCGCCCCTCTCCCGCCGCACCCGTCTCTTCCCGCCCCGCCCACCCCGTCCGCCCTTCCCGCGACGCACCGGCCCTCGGCACGCCCCGGGGACGCCGCCCACGGACGGACGACGCCCCCGGCGGCCCGCGGCTGCTACGGGACGTCCACGGCCCGACTCCACGGCTCCCCGGCCCGACTCCACAGCCCGACTCCACGGCCCGGCCCTCCGGCGACCGCGGCGCGGCTCCGGGCCACCGCGGACTGGTCCCCGGGCCACTGCGGCGCGGCTCCCGGACATACGGGGCTACGTGCAACGATCGCTCAATCGTCCGAATTGCACGAAATGTTCTCACGAATTCGTGATCTTTCTCTAAAGGCGACCGGGTTTGATGCCGAAGAGGTCTGTGACCTTGAAAGCGACGGTCCATCCCGGCTTCATCCCCAGAGCCGGCCCCCCGTCCCGCCACCCCAGGAGGGCCCTGTGTCCGTTCTCCTTGAGCAGCCCGCAAGCCTGGTCGCCTATCGCCCCAACAAGCCGACCGCCATGGTGGTCGTGGCGGACCCTCGGGTCCGCTCCACCGTCACCCGCCACCTGTGGGCGCTCGGGGTGCGCGATGTCATCGAGGCGTCGTCCATCGCAGAAGCCCGCCCCCGCGTCGGCAACCCCCGTGACATTTGCGTCGCCGACGTCCACCTTCCCGACGGCAGCGGCCTCACCCTGTTGTCCGAAACCCGTGCCGCGGGCTGGCCCAACGGCCTCGCCCTCTCCGCCGCCGATGACATCGGCGCCGTTCGCAACGCCCTCGCGGGCGGAGTGAAGGGTTATGTCGTTACCGGTACGCGTACCAATCTCGGCCTTCCGAACCGGCCGGGCGCCGCCCCCATCGGCTCCGCCGCGGCCCGTATGCACCGCCGCCCTCCGGGCTCTCCGAGCCACCCGGGCGGCTATCGCGAACTGTCCGGCCGCGAGGTCGAGGTCCTGAGACTGGTCGCCGAAGGCCAGTCCAACAAGGCCATCGGGGTCTCCATGGGACTGTCGGCCCTGACCGTCAAGAGCCACCTCGCCCGGATCGCCCGCAAGCTGGGCACCGGCGACCGCGCCGGCATGGTGGCCGTCGCCCTCCGCACCGGAATCATCCACTGACCGATACCGATCGCTCGCGCGTCCGCCGACGGAACGTTCCGTCGGCGGACGCGGTGTTTTCGCAAGTACCCTTGACAGGTGACAGACGCCCAAGAGACCGCAGCAGACACATCACTGCGAACCACCGGGGGCGCCCCTCCGGACGACGGCGTCACCGGCGTCACCGCGGACCGTGACCCCATCGCGCTGCTGGAGCCGCGCGAGGGCATCCCGCCGGTCGTCGCCGACGCGGGCGCCCTGACCGACGTGATCTCCGCGTTCGCCCGGGGCACCGGCCCGGTGGCGGTGGACGCCGAACGCGCCTCCGGCTACCGCTACGGACAGCGCGCGTACCTCGTCCAGCTGCGCCGCCAGGGCGCCGGGACGGCACTGATCGACCCGGTCGCCTGCCCCGACCTCACCGCGCTCGGGGAGGCCCTCGACGGAACCGAGTGGGTGTTGCACGCCGCGACCCAGGACCTGCCCTGTCTGCGGGAAATAGGCATGCAGCCGAGCGAGCTGTTCGACACCGAGCTGGCCGGACGGCTCGCCGGCTTCCCCCGCGTCGGCCTCGGGGCGATGGTCGAGAACGTGCTCGGATACGTCCTGGAGAAGGGGCACTCGGCCGTCGACTGGTCGACCCGGCCGCTCCCCGAGCCCTGGCTGCGGTACGCCGCGCTCGACGTGGAACTGCTCGTCGACCTCCGGGACGCGCTGGAGGAGGAACTCGACCGCCAGGGCAAGCTCGACTGGGCCCGGCAGGAGTTCGCGGCCATCGCCTCGGCACCGCCCGCGCCCCCGCGCAAGGACCCCTGGCGCCGCACCTCCGGCATGCACAAGGTCAAACGGCGGCGGCAGATGGCCGTGGTGCGGGAGCTGTGGGAGGCACGGGACCGGATCGCCCGACGCAGGGACATCTCGCCCGGGAAGGTGCTCGGGGACGCCGCCATCGTCGAGGCGGCGCTGACGCTGCCCGCGAACGCGCGGGCGCTCGCCGCACTGCCCGGCTTCGGGGGCCGGTCCGGCCGACGGCAGCTGGTGGACCAGTGGCAGGAGGCGATCGACCGGGCCCGGGCGCTGCCCGAGGGGGAACTGCCCCAGCCCGGACAGACCGTGAGCGGTCCGCCGCCGCCCCGGGCCTGGGCCGACAAGGACCCCGTGGCCGCGGCGCGGCTCTCCGCGGCGCGGGCCGCGGTGTCCGCCCTGGCGGAGCAGCTGTCCATGCCGCAGGAGAACCTGATCGCCCCCGACACCGTGCGGCGGGTGTGCTGGGAGCCGCCGACCGTGGTGACCGCCGAGTCGGTGGACGCGGCGCTGACCGCCCTGGGGGCCCGCCCCTGGCAGGTCGAACAGGTCGGCCCGCTGCTGGTGAACGCGCTGCGCGCACCCGCCGAGGCCTGATCGGAGACGGCATGCGGCCCGCCCGGAGTCACCCCTGACTCCCGGCGGGCCGTACGCGTTCCGCCCGCTGACACGCGCGGCCGGGGGGCGGGGGCTGGGCAGTCTGGTTACTCGCAAGTAGCATGGCGGTACCGCGGTGCGCCGGTGCCTTCGGCGAGGCGGGCCGCGTCGTGCCAGTTCGCGTCTGGAGGAGAGCCATCGTGCCTCGTACCGTCAGGGACGTCGTCTTCGTCGACGGCGTCCGTACCCCGTTCGGCAAGGCGGGCCCGAAGGGCATCTACCACGAGACCCGGGCCGATGACCTCGTGGTGAAGTCGATCCGGGAGCTGTTGCGCCGCAACCCGGGGCTCGACCCGGCGAAGATCGACGAGGTGGCGATCGCGGCCACCACACAGATCGGCGACCAGGGCCTGACCCTCGGGCGCACCGCGGGCATCCTCGCCGGGCTGCCCCGCTCCGTACCCGGCTACTCCATCGACCGGATGTGCGCGGGCGCGCTGACGGCCGTGACGACGACCGCCGGCTCCATCGCCTTCGGTGCCTACGACGTCGTGGTGGCCGGCGGCGTCGAGCACATGGGCCGCCACCCGATGGGTGAGGGCGTCGACCCCAACCCCCGGTTCGTCAGCGAGAAGCTGGTGGGCGAGTCCGCGCTGTTCATGGGGATGACCGCGGAGAACCTGCACGACCGGTTCCCGCACCTCACCAAGGAGCGCGCCGACGCCTACGCCGTGCGGTCCCAGGAGAAGGCCGCCAAGGCGTACGCCAACGGCAAGATCCAGCAGGACCTGGTGCCGATCTCGGTCCGGCGGACCACCCCCGAGGCCGGCGAGACCGGTTGGGGGCTCGCCACCGAGGACGAGCCGATGCGCCCGGGGACGACCCTGGAGACGCTGGCCGGTCTGAAGACGCCGTTCCGCCCGCACGGCCGGGTCACCGCCGGAAACGCGGCGGGCCTGAACGACGGGGCCACCGCCTCGCTGATCGCCGCCGAGGACTTCGCCCGGGAGCACGAGCTGCCGGTGCGGATGCGGCTGGTCTCGTACGCCTTCGCCGGTGTCGAGCCCGAGGTGATGGGCTACGGGCCCGTCCCCGCGACCCGGAAGGCGCTCGCCAAGGCCGGTCTGTCGATCTCCGACATCGGGCTGTTCGAGATCAACGAGGCGTTCGCCGTGCAGGTGCTCGCCTTCCTCGACCACTACGGGATCGCCGATGACGACCCCCGCGTCAACCAGTACGGCGGCGCCATCGCCTTCGGCCACCCGCTGGCCTCCTCCGGCGTGCGGCTGATGACCCAGCTGGCCCGCCAGTTCGAGGAGCGGCCCGAGGTGCGCTACGGCATCACCACCATGTGCGTCGGCTTCGGCATGGGCGCGACGGTCATCTGGGAGAACCCCCACTTCGACGGAGGCGCCAAGTGAGCACGAGCACCGCTGAGCAGCTGAAGGGCGCCGCCGAGGCGTTCCCCGACGAGGTCGTCACCCAGGCGCACGTACGCCATCTGGACCTGCCGAAGGGGGCCGGGCGGTTCGCGCTCGTCACCCTCGACAACGGGCTCGACCACACCAAGCCGACCACCTTCGGGCCGCGTTCCCTGGCCAACCTGGACGCCGCGCTCGACCAGGTGGAGCAGGAGGCCGCCGCCGGGGCGATCGTGGGCGCGGGCATCACCGGCAAGCCCTTCATCTTCGCCGTCGGCGCCGACCTCAAGGGCGTCGAGGTGCTGACCCGGCACGAGGACGCACTCGCCATCGGCAAGGGCGGCCACGACGTCTTCAAGCGGCTCGCCGGCCTGGCCGTGCCGACATTCGCCTACTACAACGGCGCGGCGATGGGCGGTGGCGTCGAGGTCGGGCTGCACTGCACCTACCGGACCGTGTCGAAGGCGGTGCCGGCGTTCTCGCTGCCCGAGGTGTTCCTCGGGCTGGTCCCCGGCTGGGGCGGCTGTGCGCTGCTCCCGCAGCTGATCGGCGCGGACCGGGCGGTCACGGTGATCATCGAGAACGCGCTCAACCAGAACCGTCAGCTCAAGGGCGCCCAGGTCTTCGAACTGGGCATCGCCGACGCGCTCTTCGAGGGCGCGGACTTCCTGGAGCAGTCGTTGGTGTGGACCGCCGGGGTGCTGACCGGTGAGGTCACCGTCGAGCGGCCCGAGCCGGACCGGGGCGAGGCCTGGGACCTGGCCGTCGCCCGCGGCCGGGCCCTCGCCGACGCCAAGGTGCACGGGGCGGCCCCGGCCGCGTACCGCGCGTTGGACCTCATCGCCGCGGCCAAGGACGGCGACCTCCAGGCCGCGTTCGACGCCGAGGACCGGGTGCTCGCCGACCTGATCATGGGTGGGGAGCTGCGCTCCGGCCTCTACGCGTTCCACCTGGTGCAGAAGCGCGGGAAGCGGCCGGTGGGCGCCCCGGACCGGAGCCTCGCCCGACCGGTCACCAAGGTCGGCGTGGTGGGCGCGGGGCTGATGGCCTCGCAGCTCGCGCTGCTGTTCGTGCGCCGCCTCGAAGTGCCGGTGGTGCTCACGGACATCGACCAGGAGCGCATCGACCGGGGCGTGGGCTACGTCCGTGCCGAGATCGACAAGCTGCTGCTCAAGGGCCGGGTGAACCAGGACACGGCGAACCGACTGAAGGCCCTGGTCAGCGGGGTGCTGGACAAGGCGGAGGGATTCTCCGACGCGGACTTCGTCATCGAGGCCGTGTTCGAGGAGATCGGCGTCAAGCAGCGGGTGTTCGCCGAGGTGGAGGCGGTGGCTCCGGCGCACGCGATCCTGGCGACGAACACCTCCTCGCTGTCGGTCAGCGAGATGGCTTCCGAGCTGAAGCACCCGGAGCGGGTCGTCGGTTTCCACTTCTTCAACCCGGTGGCGGTGCTGCCGTTGCTGGAGATCGTCCGGGGCGAGCGGACCGACGACGCCGCGTTGGCGACGGCGTTCGCGGTGGCCAAGCAGCTGAAGAAGACCGCGGTGCTGGTGAAGGACGCCCCGGCGTTCGTGGTGAACCGCATCCTGACCCGTTTCATGGGCGAGGTGCAGAACGTCATCGACGAGGGCACGCCCGTCGAGGTGGCGGAGCGGGGCGTGGAGCCGCTGGGCCTGCCGATGTCGCCGCTGGTGCTGCTGGAGCTGGTGGGGCCCGCGATCGGGCTGCACGTCTCCGAGACGCTACACGAGGCGTTCCCCGACCGCTTCCGGGTGTCCCCCAACCTGGCGGCCGTGGTGCGGGCGGGCAAGCGCGGTTTCTACGTCCACGACTCCGGCCGGCCGGAGTTGGACCCCGAGGTCGCCGCGCTCCTGGTGCAGGGCGACAGCGTGCTCGACGAGGAGCAGGTGCGGGCCCGGGTCCTCGACGCGGTCGCCCAGGAGATCGGGCTGATGCTGGACGAGGGCGTCGTCGCCGGGGCCCAGGACATCGACCTGTGCCTGATCACCGGGGCGGGCTGGCCCTTCCACCTGGGCGGCATCACCCCGTACCTGGACCGTGAGGGCGTCAGCGAGCGGGTGAACGGGAAGCGGTTCCTGGCGCCCGGTGCGGCGAGCGTGCCCGCGTAGGACGCACCACGGGGCGGGTACGGGGCGTGCGGCCCCGTACCCGCCCCGTACGCGTGCTCAGGGGTAGACGGTCCGGGGGCCGACCACGCGGGCGCCCTCGGCGGTGACCCGGGCGCGCAGTTCCCGGTCGGCGGTGACCACCACGCACTCCTGGGCCGCCCCGGCCGCGAGTGCCACGACGAGGTCGTCCCCGCTGCCCGCCGCCTCCTCGATCCGGACCCCGGGCACCGGGTCGACGCCGCGGGCCGCGCCCTCGACCACGAGCACGACGTCGAGGGGCCCGACGAGGCCCGCGACGCCCGCGGCGGCCCGGGCCGCCAGCCGGTCGCGTAGCCGCTCCGCGGCACCGCGGCGGTCCTTCCACCAGCCGTCGGGGACCGACCCCACGACATTGGCCCCGTCGACGATCAGCAGGGTGGTCATGCCCGCCCCCCTCCCCCTGCCGTTGCGGCTCCGCTGTTGCGGTCCCCATCATCGCCCGGCCGGCTCACGGGTACGGGACCTGGGTGTCGTCGCCCGCGGTGGGCGGGGTGGGGCGGCGCGGGAGGCCCTTGCCCAAGCGGCTGTGCGACTTGCCGTAGAGGAAGTAGACGACCACGCCGAGCACCATCCACAGACCGAAGCGGAGCCAGGTCTCGGCGGGCAGGTTCAGCATCAGCCACAGGGACGCCAGGATCGACAGGACGGGCAGATAGGGCACCAGGGGGGTGCGGAAGGCGCGGTGCAGGTCGGGACGCTGGCGGCGGAGCAGGACGACCCCCGCGGCGACCACCACGAAGGCGAACAGGGTGCCGATGTTGACCAGCTCGGCGAGTTCGCTGATGGAGGTGAATCCGGCGACGATCGCCACGACCCCGCCGAGCAGGATCGTGGAGCGGTAGGGCGTGCCGAAGCGGGGGTGCACCTTCGAGAAGGTCCGGGGGATCAGTCCGTCCCGGCTCATCGCGAAGAAGACGCGGGTCTGGCCCAGCAGGAGGATCATGCAGACCGAGGTGAGGCCGATGGCCGCCCCGAAGCTGATCACGCCCGCCCAGAAGGGGTGGCCCACCGCCTTGAACGCGTCCGCGAGGGGCGCGTCGACGGTGAGGTTCGTGTACTTCTCCATGCCGGTGACGACGATGGACACCGCGACGTACAGGACCGTGCAGATCAGCAGCGACCCGAGGATGCCGCGCGGCACATCCCGCTGGGGGTTGCGGGTCTCCTCGGCGGCGGTGGCGACGATGTCGAAGCCGATGAACGCGAAGAACACCACGGCGGCGGCGGTGAAGATCCCCATCACTCCGAAGTCGGACGGGGTGTAGCCGAACATCAGCTGGATCAGCGGTGCGTGGATGTCGGAGCTGCCGCTGGTGGACTGGGCCGGGGGGATGAACGGGTCGTAGTTGGAGCCGGTGATGAAGAAGGCGCCGACCACGATGACCAGCAGGACGACCGTAACCTTGATGCCGACGACCACGCCGGTGACCCGGGACGACAGTTTCATGCCCGCCACCAGGACGCAGGTGAGGGCGAGGACCAGCAGACAGGCGAGCAGGTCGAAGCCGAACGACCCGTCATGGGTGCCGGACAGGGCCCGGGGCAGGTGCAGGCCCGCCGTGTCGAGCAGCGACTGGATGTACCCCGACCATCCGACGGCGACCACCGCGCAGCCGAGCGCCAGCTCCAGGATCAGGTCCCAACCGATGATCCAGGCGGGGAACTCCCCCAGCGAGGCGTAGGAGAACGTGTACGCCGACCCGGCCACCGGGACGGTGGAGGCGAACTCGGCGTAACAGAGGGCGGCCAGGGCGCAGACCACGCCGGCGACGACGAAGCTCAGGGCCACCGCCGGGCCCGCGGTCTCCTTGGCGATCTTCCCGGTCAGGACGAAGATGCCGGTGCCGATGATGACCCCGACCCCGAACACGGTCAGGTCCAGCGCGGACAGCGACTTCTTGAGCGCGTGTTCCGGCTCCTCGGTGTCCTGGATGGACTGCTCGACCGTCTTGGTCCGGAAGAGGGTGCTGCTCACCGGCGTACCTCCGCGTGTGTCGTCCCCGACATGATCGAGAGGCCCGCCGGTGCGCCGGCCCCGGCGCGCGGGTGTTCACCCGTACGGGGAGCGACCGGGTGCGGTGGCGGCCCGCTCCCGGGAACGGCGACGGGCCGGTGCCGGGCCCCGGTTGGGGCGCGGCACCGGCCCGCGGCGGAGTACGGGTCAGTCGCGGGTGCTCTCCACGGCGGAGGCGGTCGCGTCGAGGCGGCCGTCGAGCCGGGACACCAGGCCGGTGACCTGGCGGGCGATGTCCGGTGCGGTCAGGCCGATCTCCGACAGGACCTCCTTGCGGGAGGCGTGGTCGAGGAACCGCGGCGGGATGCCGAAGTCGCGCAGCGGGACGTCGACGCCCGCGTCGCGCAGGTGCTGGGCGACGGCGGAGCCGACGCCGCCGGCCCGGGAGTTGTCCTCCACGGTGACGACGACCTGGTGCAGCTCGGCGAGCGGGGCCATGGCCTCGTCGACGGGCTTGACCCAGCGGGGGTCGACGACGGTGGTGGAGATGCCCTGCTGGTCGAGGAGGCCCGCGATCTCCAGGCACATCGGGGCGAGGGCGCCCACCGACACCAGCAGGACGTCGGGGCGGTCGGTGCCCGGCTCGCGCAGGACGTCCATGCCGCCGACCTTGCGCAGGGCGCGGACGGCGGGGCCGACGGCGCCCTTGGAGTAGCGGACCACCGTCGGGGCGTCGTCGACCTCCACGGCCTCGCGCAGCTGGAGCCGCACCTGGTCGGCGTCGCGGGGCGCGGCGATCCGCACCTCGGGCACGCACTGGAGGATCGACATGTCCCACATGCCGTTGTGCGAGGCGCCGTCGGTGCCGGTGACGCCGGCCCGGTCGAGGACGAAGGTCACTCCGCACTTGTGGAGGGCCACGTCCATGAGGAGCTGGTCGAAGGCGCGGTTGAGGAAGGTCGCGTAGACGGCGAAGACGGGGTGCAGACCGCCGGTGGCCAGCCCGGCTGCGGAGACCGCTCCGTGCTGTTCGGCGATGCCGACGTCGTAGACGCGGTCCGGGAACGTTTCGGCGAAGTTCTTCAGGCCGACCGGCTGGAGCATCGCGGCGGTGATCGCGACGATGTCGGGGCGCTCGTGACCGAGCTTGACCATCTCCTCGCCGAACACGGAGGTCCAGTCCATGCCGCCCTCGGCGATGGGCAGGCCGGTGTCGGGGTGGATGGGGCCGATGCCGTGGAAGCGGTCCGCCTCGTCCTGTTCGGCGGGCTGGTAGCCGCGGCCCTTCTCGGTGAGGCAGTGCACGATCACGGGCCCGCCGAACCGTTTCGCGCGGGACAGCGCGGACTCCAGGGCGTCGATGTCGTGGCCGTCGATGGGGCCGACGTACTTCAGGCCGAGGTCTTCGAACATGCCCTGGGGGGCGATGAAGTCCTTGAGGCCCTTCTTGGCGCCGTGCAGCGTGTCATACAGGGGGCGGCCGACGACCGGGGTGCGCTCCAGGAGGTCCTTGCCGCGGGCGAGGAAGCGCTCGTAGCCGTCGGTGGTGCGCAGGGTCGCCAGGTGGTCGGCGAGGCCGCCGATGGTGGGTGCGTAGGAGCGCTCGTTGTCGTTGACGACGATGACCAGCGGGCGGTCCTTGGCGGCGGCGATGTTGTTCAGCGCCTCCCAGGCCATGCCGCCGGTGAGGGCGCCGTCACCGATGACGGCCACCACGTGGTCGTCCTTGCCGAGGACCTGGTTGGCCTTGGCGAGGCCGTCGGCCCAGCCCAGCACCGTCGAGGCGTGGCTGTTCTCGATGACGTCGTGCTCGGACTCCGCGCGGGAGGGGTAGCCGGACAGGCCGCCCTTGGCCCTCAGCCGGGAGAAGTCCTGGCGGCCGGTGAGCAGCTTGTGCACGTAGCTCTGGTGGCCGGTGTCGAACAGGACGCGGTCCTTCGGGGACTCGAACACCCGGTGCAGGGCGATCGTCAACTCGACCACACCGAGGTTCGGGCCGAGGTGGCCGCCGGTCTTCGAGACCGCATCGACCAGGAAGGTCCGGATCTCTCCGGCCAGCTCGGTCAGCTCGTCCGGGCTGAGCCGGTCCAGATCGCGCGGTCCCGTGATGCGGGTCAGCAGCGGCACCCGTGCCTCCTTGCATTAGAGCTCTTCGACCTATTCGCCGGGTCCGTCGAGTCTAGTGTTCCCCCGACGGGTGGCCACCGAAGGGCCTCCGGGTTCACCCGGGGAACACAGTTCCCCGGCCGATTCGCCTACCCGCGGCCGGTCACGGCACGCTTGCGGCGGGACATCGAGTCGAGGACGACCGCCGCGAGGAGCACCCCTCCGGTGATCATGTACTTGACCGGTTCGGCGAGGGATTCCAGCTGGAGGCCCTTCTGGATCGCGACGATGACCAGGACGCCGAGCAGGGCGGACCAGGTCCGTCCCCGCCCGCCGAACAGGCTGGTCCCGCCGATGACGGCGGCTGCGATGCAGCTCATCAGCAGGTCACCGGAGCCGGCTCCCTGGTTCGCCGCGGCGATCTTCGAGGCGATCACGAGTCCGCCCAGCGCGGCGAGCGTCCCGGCGACGGCGAACACCGCGATCCGCACCGCGGCGACGTCGGTCCCGGCCCGGCGGGCCGCCTCGACGTTGCCGCCCAGGGCGGTCACCCGACGGCCGAAGACCGTCCGTCTGAGGACGAAGTCCGTGAGAACCACCACACCCAGGAAGATCACCAGGGCGAGCGGTAGGCCCTTGTACTGGTTGAGGACGTGGGCGACGGCGTAACAGAGCGCCGCGAGCAGGGCCGTCCTGGCCAGCAGCTCGCCCACCGGCCGGCACGGCAGCCCCGCGGCCCGGCGCTCGCGTGCGGCGCGGAGGGTGACGAGGAGGTGCCCCGCCACCACGGCCGTGGCCAGGCCGTAAGCGGCGGAGATGTCGGTGAAGTAGTGCCGGGTGAGCCGGGCGAGGAGCCCGGAGTCGTCCAGGTTGATCGTGCCGTTGGCGCCGAGGAGCTGGAGCATCAGGCCGTTCCAAGCGAGTAGCCCGGCCATGGTGACGACGAACGCGGGCACGCCCACGCGGGCGAAGAAGAAGCCGTGCAGCAGGCCGGCCGTGGTGCCGGTGAGCACCGCGAGGAGCAGCGCCGGGCCTTCGGGCATCCCGTGGGTGACGTTCAGCACCGCGAAGGCGGCGCCGGCGAGGCCGCTGACCGAGCCGACCGACAGGTCGATCTCGCCCAGCATCAGTACGAAGACGACGCCGACGGCGATCAGCCCGGGGCCCGTGGCGTCGATGAGGACGTGGGAGAGGTTCTCGGCCGAGAGGAACGCCGGGTTGAGCGCGTGGAAGACCGCCCCGATGACGACCAGGGCGACGAGGACGGGGAGGAAGCCCGTCTCCCCGGCTGCCAGCCGTCGCCGCAGCTCACCGGTCCGCCCGCCCCGTCCCGGGGGCCGCACCAGGAGCCGGGGGCCGCCGGGGGCGGCCGGCGGGGCCGGAGGCCGGTCCAGGTCGACGGGGCCGTCCGGGGCGGGTCCGCTGAGGTTTCCGGTGCTCATCGGGCCGGCTCCGCACCGCGGGCGGCGCGCCGGGTGACGGCGTTGTCGGTGGCACCCGTGATCGCGGCGATGATCTCCTCCTGGGTGGTGGTGGCGACCGGGAAGTCGCCGTTGTTGCGGCCCAGCCGCAGCACCGCCACCCGGTCGGCGACGGCCAGCACCCCGGCCATGTCGTGGCTGACCAGGACGACCGCGAGGCCCCGCTCGCGCAGTCGTTCGACGAGGTCGAGGACGTGGGCGGTCTGTTCGACGCCGAGGGCGGCGGTCGGTTCGTCGAGGACCACCAGTCGGGGTGCGCCGAGCAGGGCGCGGGCGATGGCGATCGTCTGGCGTTGTCCGCCGGACAGCGCGGCCACGGGGGTGCGCAGGTTCGGGACCCGGACAGACAGGGAGGTCAGCAGTTCGCGGGCGCGGCGTTCCATCCCGATCTCGTCCAGTACCGCGTGCCGTCGTCGTTCGCGGCCGAGGAACAGGTTGCCGACGACGTCGAGGTTGTCGCAGAGCGCGAGGTCCTGGTAGACGGTCGCGATGCCGAGTTCCCGTGCCGCGCGGGGGCTGTCGATGCGTACCGGCCGGCCGTCCCACTCGATGCCGCCGCCGGCCGCGCCGTCGGGAAGGTGCGTTCCGGCGATCGTCTTGACCAGGGTGGACTTCCCGGCGCCGTTGTCCCCGACGAGGGCGAGCACCTCGCCCGGGTGGACCTCCAGTTCGACGTCGGTGAGCGCTTGCACGGCGCCGAAGCGCTGGGAGACCCCGCGCAGCGCCAGCACGGGCGGTGCGGGCCGTCGAGCCGTCTGGTGGGCCACCGGGTCAGCCCCTCAGGCCGAGCCGGTCGCAGGCGGCCGCGTAGCGGGGGGTGCAGATCTCGGCGCGGGAGTAGACGCCGTCCGCCAGGACCGTTTCGGCGAGGTTGTCCCGGGTGAGGGCGACCACCGGGACGAGCACGGCGGGCACGTCCTCGGTGGTGGCGCTGTCGACGGTGACCCGGGTGACGGAGGTGGCCGGTTCGCCGCGGGCCAGGGCGACCGCGAGTGCGGCGGCGGCCCGGGCGCCCGGGCCGTAGGGCTTGTAGACGCTCATGTACTGCTCGCCGGCGACGATGCGTTGGACCGCGGCGAGTTCGGCGTCCTGGCCGGTGACGGGCGGCAGCGGGGACACCCCGGCGGTCTTGAGGGCCTGGATGACGCCGCCGGCCATGCCGTCGTTGGCGGCGTAGACCCCGATGACGCGTTCCTTGCCGAGGGCGGTGAGTGCGCTCTCCATGTGGGAGTGGGCGTTCTCCGGCTTCCACTCCTTGGTGTCGAACTCCCGGCCGACGCGGACCCGGCCGTCCAGGACCGCGTGCGCGCCCGCCTTGAACAGGGCGGCGTTGGGGTCGGTGGCGGAACCGTTCACCATCACGACCTCCCCGGAGCCGGCCCGGTCGCCGAGGGCGGTGAGCAGGGCCCGGGCTTGGACGCGCCCGACCTCCTCGTTGTCGAAGGAGGTGTGGGCGTCGACGGGTCCCTCGGCCAGCCGGTCGTAGGCGACGACGGGCACCCCCGCCTCCTCGGCCCGGCGGACGGCGCCGGCGACGGCCCGGGAGTCGACGGCGTCGAGGACGAGCACGTCGACCCGGTTGGTGATCATCGAGTCGACCTGCTGGGTCTGGACGGCCGCGTCCTGTTTGGCGTTGGCGTAGGTCACCCGCGCCGTGCCGTTCGTCAATTCGGCGAGGTGCCGTTCGATCAGGGGGCGGTCGAACTTCTCGTAGCGGGCGGTCTGGTTCTCGGGCAGCAGCAGACCGACCCGGAGGGTGTCGCCGGGTCCGGGGCGCTGCCGTGCGCCGGGGCCGCCGCCCGCCTGTTTCGCGCTGCCGCAGGCGGCGAGCAGCACGGCCAGGGCCGTTGCTCCCAGGGCCACCGCGGTGCGGCGGGTGGATGCGGGCACGTGCGACACCTCCCTGACGCCGCCGGGTCGGTGGTGCCGGGCGGAGGGTCGCCGCCCGGCACCCGGCAGGCGTCAAGAAGTAAACCCGGACGGGGACGGCCGCGGTGCGGTCCGTGCGCGTGGCGCGGCCCGGGCGGGGCTACGGGTTCACCGGAACGGACGGGTCCGTCAGGGTGGGCTCCCCCATGGCGTCGAGCGCGAGGGCGAGCGCCCCAAGCAATTCGGCCCGGTCGCCGAGGGCGCCCGGCAGGATGGTCAGCTGTCGGGCGGCGCTCGGTACGGCGTACCGGCCGACGGCTTCCCGCACCGGTCCGATCAGGAGTTCCCCGGCTTCGGCCAGGTCACCGCCGAGGACGATCCGGCTCGGGTTCAGCAGGTTGCACAGGCTGGCGACGCCGGTGCCGAGGTGGCGTCCGACGTCCGCGATGACCCGGCGGCACCCGGGGTCGCCGTCCCGGGCGAGCCGGACCACGGCGGCCGTCGTGAGCCCGTCCCCGTGGGTGGCCCGCAGCAGGGGCAGTACGTGGCGGTCGGCGGTGAAGGTCTCCAGGCAGCCGCGGTTGCCGCAGCGGCAGACCGGGCCGGACTCGTCGAGGGTGAGGTGGCCGATCTCCCCAGCCGTGCCGCCCGGGCCGCGGTGCAGGCGTCCGCCGATCACCAGTCCGGCCCCCACCCCGTCGGCGACCTTGACGTACGCGAGGTCCCGCACGCCCCGGCCGCTGCCCCAGACGAGTTCGCCGAGGGCGCCCAGGTTGGCGTCGTTGTCGAGGTGGACGGGGAGGCCGAGCCGGGCGCCCAGGTCCTCGGCAGGCCGGGCGTCCGCCCAGCCGGGGAGCCCCACGGTGGGTCCGACGGTTCCGGTGACGACGTCGACCGGTCCGGGGACGCCCAGGCCGACGCCGCTGATCCGGGTCCGGTCCACACCGGTCTTCTCGATGAGTTGTTCGACCAGTTCCGCCGCCCGGTCCAGGCCGTACGGGGTGGCACCGGGGTCGTCGGTACGGGGTCCGGGGGGCACTGCCCGCCCGGGGCCCAGTGACTCGACCTCCTCGGCGAGCACCTGGTGGGCCTGGTTGCCGACCGCCACGCGCAGGTGGGTGCGGCCGACGGCGACGCCGATGACGATGCCCGCATCGCCGTTCAGCGACACGCTGCGGGCTCGCCGGCCGCCGGCTGAGGTGGGGGTGACCTGGACCTTCCCCTGGTCCCTGAGTTCTCGCACGATGTTGGAGACGGTCGCCGCCGACAGTCCCGTGGTGCGGGCGATCTCGGCCTGGGTGAGCGACCCCGCCCGCCGCACGGCTCGGACGACGCGCTCCAGATTGGCCCGGTGCAACGACGACTGCGACCCCGGAGTCTCCACGGCCCCTCCACTCTGACGTGCGTGGTGGGCGGACGCGGGGGCGCCGCCCGTGCCGGGTCGCGGCGGTGGGACCCGAGGTGTGTACAAGTGATGAACACCAACGTCCGTCGAGCCGGCGGTCGCGGTCAAGTCCATGACGCCCGCCGATCTCACCGTCGACCTCGCCGTCGATCACTCCGATCGCTCCGGGCGCCCCGACACCACCTGGCTGCGCCCGGCACACGCCCTGCCGAGCACGCACACGTCCGTTTGTCCAGCGGAACACGCCTCACGGGCCCGGAGAGGCCGATACCCGACCCCGTACCTCCGCACGGGGAACCCTTCGGCCCCGGTGTGCCACCCGGCGGGTCCACGCCCCTGCCGCCTCCGGGAACACCACCCCGCCCCCCGCCGATCGGAGGGGGCGATGTGACAGATACCCCCCATTGGGTGGGAGGTAATGGCCTGCCAGTGGTGTAGACGTATACGTGACCACATTTTTACGTAGGGCACATGCGCTCATGAGACCCGGGGGGGCCGTGATCGACATAGGGCTGTTTGATGACAGCGAAGTATACCGAGCAGGGATCGAAGCCGTTTTAAACAAAGAAACGGACATTAAGGTCGCTGTATCGGGAAAGGTGCACGAGGCGGCGGCGCAATTGCGCCACGCGCGCCCGCAGGTCGTCCTTCTGGGGACCGTCCGCGGGCACGAGCAGCTGCTCGGTGCATTGGGACGGCTGCGCCGGATGGGCACACCGCCCGTCCTGCTGCTGATCCCCGCACAGGAACGGATCTCCCTGCACGGCTTGTTGGAGGCCGGGGCGCTCGGCATCACGGACCGGGACGGCGGGGCGGCCACGCTCGCCCACGCCATCCGGACCGTCGCCGCCGGCGGCTGGTCCCTCCCCTCGCAACTGGCCCGGACGGTCGTCACGGGCTATCTGCGCGGCGGGGCCCGGGAGCACGGCAACCGAGCGCTCCAGGAGGTCCGCGAGAAGCTGACGCCTCGCCAGCAGGAGGTGCTGACGCTGATGAGCGAGGGTCTGACCAACCCCGAGATCGCGGACGCACTCGCCGTGGGCACCGCGACGATCAAGGACCACGTCCAGACCATTCTGGACCGGCTGGGCACGCCCAACCGGACCTTGGCCGCCCGGCTCGCCTGGGAGGCGCAGTTGGCGACCTGCGGACCGGCGGGTTCCGCCGTGCCCTGACGGTCCGCGCGGGCCGGTGACGGCCCGCGCGGCTCCGCCGCACCGCACGGCCGAGGGGCCCGGGG